>JAJDET010000119.1 GCA_029259655.1 Planctomycetota bacterium | reverse complement strand
ACGCGCTCGTCCTCGTGACCGAGTGGAACGAGTTCCGGCGCCCCGACTTCGAGGCTGTCAGGGAGAAGCTCCGGACCCCGGTCGTGTTCGATGGGCGCAACATCTACCCGCGCCGCACGCTGGAGGAGCTGGGCTTCACCTACTACGGAATCGGGACCTAGCCCGCCCGCACGGCAAACCGCGACGCGTCGTCGATGAAGGTGACCGTGTCCCCCTCCTCGGCCCGCCCCGCCCACTCGTCCAGGACCCCCTGCGCGCTCGAAACCGGACGGAGGTGGATCCTCTCGACGTCCTCCGGCGAGAGGTCGGACAGCATGTGGAGTCCGGCCAGCCGGCCGAGGTAGTGGCCGAACTTGTAGCTCTTGTGGGAGTAGAGGACGTACTCCCCCTCGGGCCTCTTTCGGACCTCGTCGAGAGGTCGGGACAGGGGCTCGAAGAAGTTCTTCTTCGCGGTCTCCGAACCGATCCCGTTGGCGCACTGCGCGAGGAAGAGGACCTCGCCCCCCGGTAGGACGGCGTCCCGCGTCAGCTCGAGCGCGCGCTGCGCGGTGTACAGGCTCTCGTCGTGCGGGTGTCCGCCGGGAGACACGACGAGGAACCGGGCGGGCTCGACCTCGAGTGAGGCGACCTTGTCCACGACGTCCATGCCGCGTGCGGCGACGTCGCGGGTAGGCCCTGCGCCGGCCCATGAGAGCCCCGCGAGCCCCCCCACGGTGCAGATCGCGAAGTGATCGCGCTCGAGGACAGCGAGCTCGAACGCCTCGACCATGTCCTCGGCGAGCGGGTTCGATCGCCGCTCCGGGAGCCGATGCCAGGGATGGCGTCCGAAGGTCGACTCGGGCTCGAGCGTGAGCGAGTGGTTCGCCCGCGCCGTCTCGTAGGCCGAGATGCCGGGTACCAGGTACTTCACCGGGTTCGAGTAGCCGGCAAAGTAGTGGTTCTTCATGTCGGACACGGTGAGCAGGACGCGACAGTCCTCGAAGACCGCGTTGACGCGGACCGACGTCCCCCCCGAGGTGCCGCCGAAGTCGCGGAACGGCCCGAGGCGCGCGTCGTGGACGACGACCTCGGCGCCCGGCCCTCTCAACGCTCGGCGCAGCTCCCGGGCCACGGCGCGGTTCTCGGGGAGCTCGGGGTCGTGGGTACCCGTACACACGAAGGCCGTGATGCGGTCCGCACTCCGAAGCTCGGGTTCGAGCCCCTCGAGGAACCGGTCGAAGATCGGTTCGCGCGTGCCGTCGGCCACCAGGAGCCCGAGGTGCCGCCCTGCGACCGCATCTCCGAATCCGCTCTCGCGGAGCTCGGAGAGGGCTCTCTCGATCAGCTCCTCGGCCGGAGGGGCATCCGACGCTCGGTCGGAAAACCCCTCGAAACGCGCGCTCAGGGTGCGGGCATCGAGGTCGACGGCCCCCATCCCGTACTTCATTCGAACGCGCACGGGACGAGGGTATCACCGGCGCCCCGCCTCGCTCCAGGCGACCGGCCTCACGGCCCTAAAACGGACGAAGCGGCTCGCCGAAGCGAACCGCCCGTGATGTCGTCTCGTCCGTGTGGGATCCGGCGCGGTGGCCCGACGTCGGGTCCGATCCCGCTGCCAAAGATCCCTCTGTCACGTCTCGAATGGAAAAAAACGCGAGCCGTGTCAAGCACCGCTCAATCGAAACATCGAGCGTCGTTTCTCGTCCGAGACGCGCAAGGACTATCGGTCGGCACTCTCCGAACCTTGAGCGAGGCATCGAACGACCCGCATTCGACTCAGCGCTCGCCTCACGCTCCGACCGAGATGCGTGAGCTCGCGAGCGATCTCCGAGAGCTCGGACCGGCAGCGCGCGAGCAGCTCACGAGCCGCCGACACGTCGCCGGACTCGCACCGGGAGAGGGCCAGCAAGTCGAACGCCCGGACACGCACGACGGGGCGCTCAGCCCGATCCGCCAGGAGCGTCCAGATCCGCCGGGCCTCCGGGAAGCGCCCGACGCCGGCCTGAATCCGACCGGCCCACAGCGCTGCGAGATCGCGTTGTCCGCGCTCGGCGCCGTCGTCCAAGAGGAGCGCCGTGTAGACGTCGAGCGCGGACTCGAGACGCCCCGCCCGCCGGTGAACGTGTCCGATCTCGAGCCGGGCGCGAGCGCGAAACGGCGTCCGCGCACCGCGCAGGACCGCTCCTTCGAAAGCCGCCAACGCCTCGTCGCCGCGGGATGCCGCCCGGAGGATCTCGCCCCGTCGGAAGTGGGCCTCGGCGCACCTCGCCGCGTCCTCGGGGAAGAACCGCGAAATCGCTCCGTAGGCCTCCAGGGCCTCCTCGATCGCGCGATCGCGCTCGGGCCCCTGGCCCGCGCGCACCGCGGAGCGGACGCGCCGCGCGTGGGCGAGCTGAGCATCCGCCGTCGTGAGATGCGGGACTCCGTCGCCGGTCGGGTCGAGAGCGATGGCGCCTGCGAAGACTAGGGCGAGAGCGAGGAACCTCACGACTCGAGGCGACATCCGCGTGGCGCGCACATCGCCAGCCGACGCCGCATGGCCTTCAGGAGTCTCTTGCGGGCCCGGAAGAGGCGCACCTTGACCAGCGCGAGGGGGACCTCGCAGGTGGCAGCCGCCTCGCGACAGCTCTGGGCTCCGGAGTAGAACGTCGTGAGGAGCCGGCGGTCCTCCGGGCGGAGCTCGACGAGCTCTCCGGCCAGGAGCTCGAGGGCCGCATCCTTGTCCAGGACCCAGCTCCCACAGCGCACCTCCCCTCCGTCGTCCTCGTCGACGTGATCGAGCTCCGGCGCGGCAAACCCGTCGAGCATTCCGTCGGCCAGGCCCGCACGATCGACCCGGCACTCGCGTCGGAAGCGATCGCAGAGGACGTTCGCCGCGATTCTGCGCGCCCACGGCAGGAGCTTCTCGGGCTCGGTCAGCCGGTCCCGGTAGCGCGCCGCGCGGAGGAGAGTCTCCTGCACGACGTCGTCGATCTCACTCTCGTCTCGACAGCGCTGGGCCAGGAATCTCCTGAGGTCCATGGACAGGGCCTCGAGCCCCGTCCATTCCGGGTCCACGGGGATCGCTCGCGGTTCGAGAGAGAGCATCGTGTCGGCCTCCGCACGGGTCCTGGTCGATCGAGCCGCGCGGACGTCGCGCGGCGTTCGTCGCAGGAGACCGGCGAGGGGCCGTCTCGTTTCGCTCCGGACCGCATGTGGAGAGATCCGGCCTCGGTGAGCGGTGACCGAGGCGGGGAAACACCCAGGGCTCTGCCCGGGGAGCAGCAGGTCTGCGGCGGAACGGAACCCCGGGCAGGTTCCGCGAGCCGGCTCACGCCCGTGAGTCCGGGTAGGAGCCGCGTCTCGGAAGCGAGGAGTCGCCCCGCCTCGGCGGTCCGCCTACTTGCGGAAGTTCTTCGCTTCCTCGGCCCAGCTGGAACCGGGATAGTCGCGAACGACGCGGGAGTAGAGCTTCTTCGCCCGCTCCTTGTTCTCCTCGCCGCCGATCTGGTCGAAGCAGCGGCCGGCGTAGAACATGGCCTTGGGCGCGTAGCGGACCTGGTCGCGATAGAGCACCGCCACGCGCATGAAAGCCGTGAGCGCCTGGCGCAGCGCGGCCTCGTCCCCGATGGCGGCGGTGAAGACGCACTCACCGATGCCCGCGAAGGCGGCGGCCAGGGCTTCCTCGTCGGCCGACGGGTCCTGTGCTACGTCCTCGAAGATCTCCCGCGCGCGCTGGAGCGCATCGGCACTGTCGCTCGCCTCGGCCAGGAACGCCTCGGCGCGTGCGACGGAGGCACGCGTACGCACGGTGGGATAGTCCTGGCCCGCGTCGCTCTCCAGCGCCTTGAGGCGGCCGCGGCGGCCCTCACCGACCAGCGAGCGATCGGTCAGGATCTGCGCCAGGCGGCACTCGAGGGTCCAGCGCTTCGAGAGGTTCCTCTTGACGATCAGCTTCTCGAACTCCGCCAGCGTGGTCTGGGCGCGATCGAACTTCTCGAGTCGGTAGAGCGCGTCGGCCTTGGCGACGAACGCGCTCGGTACGTAGCGCGACTCGGGGAAGTTCTCGAGGAGCCTGTCCGCGGCAGCGCGGGCACCCTCGAGGTCCCCCACCATCCCGAACAGACCGATCAGGCGGCTCGCCGCGTAGGCCGGTGCCCAGGGGAAGCGCTTGTCGGGCTTCTCGAGGCTCGCCTCGAGGTAGTCGGAGTACAAGCCGACGGCCGACTCGAGGTCGTCCTCTTCCAGCAGGGACTCCGCCTCGCCGATCTCCGTGGGCACCCGCTCGTACTCGATGCGGATCACCTCTTCCGACGGGATCGATTGCTCGCTTCCCTTGCGGCCCTTCCTGTAGACGACCTGGGAGACGGTCTCCTCGACGACCGTGCAATCCTCGATCGGAGTCCCTCCGGTCCGGTAGATCCGGTCGGCAGAAGCGCTCGGGGTCGCGAAGGCGAGAGCGACGAGAGCGAGGAGGGGCGTGCGGAGTATTGCCGAGGTCATGGCCGGGTGCCTGTTCATGGCGACGGAGGAGCGGGGCCTGTCCTATCCGCAACCGGAGCGGAGGTAACCGGACTCCGGGGGGGGCAGGTCGCGGAGAGGGCCTTCGAGGATAGGTCTCGCCGCTTCGAGCTGTCAACGCGACGCGGGTCTCTAGTCAATCTTCGGCGGAGCGGCGCACGGCGATCATCTCCGCCACCACGCTGACGGCGATCTCCTCGTGGGTCCTGGCCCCGATCGGGAGGCCCATGGGGGTCCGGACCCGCTCGAGGAAGTCCGGAGCCACGCCGTTGCGCTCCAGCTCGGCGAAGACCTGCGCCTTCTTCGACCGGCTCCCGATCATGCCGAGATAGCGCGGGTGGCAGCCGCTGTCGTGGAGCGCGCGAAGGACCTCCGCGTCGCCCTGGTGGCCGCGCGTGACCACGACGAGGTAGGCGCCGTCCGCCGGGGCGATCGCCTTCGCCTGCGCCGCGAACTCCGCGCACACGCGCTCGTGCGCGTCGGGATGCGCCGCCTCGGTCGTGAACGGATCGCGGTCGTCTCCGACCGTCACGCGAAAGCCGACCATGCTCGCCACTCGCGCGATCGCGCGCGAGATGTGGCCGCCGCCGAAGACGTACAGCTGGGGCTCGACGATGGGTTCCACGAAGACCTCCACCTTCCCCCCGCAGAGGAGACCGCTGTCGGGGTAGTCGCGCTCGTTGAGGGAGAACTCGAGAGTGCGGGCGCGCTCGTCGCCCATGCTGGCCAGCGCTGCCTCGAGCACCTCCGCTTCGAGACAGCCGCCGCCGACGGTGCCGGCGAAGCTCCCGTCCTTCCGGACGAGCATCTTCATCATCTCTTTCCCGGGCGTCGATCCCGCCGTCTTCACGATCGTGCACAGGGCGCACGGCTCGCCCGTCTCCTGAATGCGGAGGATCTCGGAGTACAGGTTCATCGCCGTCGACTTCGGGTCAGCGCGTGGCCATGCGCAAGATCAGGCGATCGTCGGCGCGCTCGAAGGTCGTGAAGCTCACGCCCTCGAAGTGCCGGTCGACCGCGCCGACGTCGGGCCAGGGCGTTTCGGGTCCGAACGGTACGTCCGCCAGGTCGGGGTCGTTCGCCATCATCGCGATGAAGGGCATCATGCGGAACGTCCCCTCGAGGGTCTGGAGCATGAGCCGCAGCGTCTGGGCCGTGTCCACGACGCTCAACATGCTGGCGCCGCGGTTGGCCTCGATGGTCCCCTTGAACTTCTCGTTCTCGAGTGCCGAGGGCGCATCGTCCTTGCCGGTGAGCCGCAGGACCGTGCGAACCGGAGTCGGGCTCATCCCGCCCACGAAGGCGTCGGACACGAACGCCCAGGTGAACTTCGCGACTCCTCCGACGTCGAGGGTGTGGACCTTGTAGCCCTGGAACTCCTCGGTCGAGCGCATCGGTGCCTGTCCGAGGTTCTCGAGGAGACGCTCGATGACGCCCTCGACACGCTGCGCGTCCTTCAGGCCGACCACGTAGGCTCCGCCGACGGAGGGCAGGTCGGCGTCCGCTCCCGTCATGCCCCCCATCATCGCGCCGAGGCCGCCCGCGGCCTCGCTGGCGGGGACCTCCATGCCGAACTGACCGAAAGCGCCGGAGAGCTGGGCGATGACGTCGTCAACGACGTCGATGCCTTCGCTCTCCTCCATGGCCGCCAGGCCCGCGATGGCCTCGTCGTGCCCCTCGGGATCCCAGCGCGACATGAGCTCGAAGGCGTAGTCCCACGCTCCGCTCACGTCGAAGCCCCAGACGTAGGCGGAGATCGACTCACGCGGCATGAGCCCGAAGAGGTCCTCGGGGAGTGAAACGAAGAGGTCGGCGGCTTCGCCGAACAGGCCCTCGGACGGCCAGCCGACACTGAGCGTCCAGTCGAACTCCTCTCCGGAGCCGAGGCGCGCCGCCATGCGGGCCCAACGAATACCGCGCAGGCCCTCGAGGACCTCCTCCGGCACGTCTTCCTCTGCTCCCAGGTCGACGGACTCGTCGAGCTCCCACACTCGCTCGAGGTCGCAGAAGACCTCGAGGTGGTCCGCGTCCCCGGCAGCATCGCCGCGCGCGGTGATCAGGAGCTCGTTCTCGGCGAAGCCGAGCGAGGAGTCCTCTCCCGCGTACCGCGCGACGATGCTCTGGACGACCTCGAGGACCGTCTCGGGCCCGGAGCCGAAGGCGCACGTGACGAGGTCGTCGGACTCGGACACGAGGAAGACGTCCTCGTCCACCTGGTACTCGGTGATGTCGACGCCCAGGTAGCTCGTCGTGGAGCTCTCGAGCTCGTCGTCCATCATCGACGTCAGTCGATCCAGGACGTCGTGGAAGCCGGTCTTCTCCTCACCCAGGAGGAAGGTGGCTCCCATGAATATGCCCGAGTCGATGTCGCTCCCGACCATGCCGAGGTACAGGGCGCAGGAGCCGCTGAAGGACTCCTCGAGCTCCGCCCAGCTCGTGCCCAGCTCCTCCTCGAACATCTCCGTCGTCAGGGGCGCGTCGGCGTCCTGTTCGAGCAGCTCGAGGGCGTAGTCGATGAACGGACGCACGCCCTCGTCGTCGACGAACTGGAACCAGGCGCTCTTCGAGGCCGCCGCCTTGAGGGAGTCGATGTCGTCGAGCGTGATGAGCACGAACGCTTCCTCGGGGACCAGCTCGAGCAGGTCCGCAGTCTGCGCGGACGGCGCGGCGGAGAGGCCGAGGAGGGCGGTGAGTGCGATCGACGGGAGTGCCATGTCGTTTGCTTCCGTGATGGTCCTATTCCTGGACGTAGAGAATGAGCTTGTCGTGGACCAGGATGGCGAGGTCGTCCTTGCCGTCACCGGTCAGGTCGGTTGCGACGATCTCGCGCGGCTCGGGTGTCGAGCCGCGGTTGGAAAACGTCTTCTCGTCGAAGATCTTGAAACCCAGCCGGTGCTCGAGGCCGCCGGCGCCGGGCGCGAGGATGAGGATGGCGTTCTCCGAGATCTCGCAGGCGACGACGTCCGGCGTCCCGTCCGCGTTCATGTCGGCAGAGTCCAGCGAGTGGATGAAGATCCTCGCGTGCTTGGGCTCGTGGAAGGACGCCTCGCGAATCGTCACGTCGTCGCTCTCTGCGTACAGCACGCCGACCTGATCCAAGGCGAAGGAGACCAGGTCGAGCTTCCCGTCGCCGTCCATGTCGGCCGATCCGAGCTCGACGATCCGCATCCTGCCGGCTTCGATCCGCTCCCGCACGCGCGTGTCGCCGCTCGCGTCGCGCTCGAGGATCAGGAGCTCGCGCGTGCGCGCGTCGAACAGCACGACCTCCGGAATTCCGTCGCCCTCGACGTCGAGCACGGCACAGGCTTCGATCGACGAGTCAGGCGCCGGGCCGTTGAACTGCTCGAGGACGTGCGGGCGGAGCTCACCGCGCTCGTCCGGCTCGAAGAACATCGAGCGCGCGAAGTTCTCGGCACAGACGAGCAGCTCGTTCGCGCCGTCACCGTCGCAGTCCCCGAAGGCCATGGCCCGCGGCCCCGCTCCGGCGAGGATGCCGAGCCCGGGAGTGTCCTCGCCTCGCTCGTCGCTCACGAATGCTCCATCGCGCTGGAGGAGGAGGACCGGGGTCGAGCGTCCGTCGGTCAGGAAGGCCACGACGTCCGGTGCCCCGTCGCGATCGAGATCGACCACGCGAATGGCTCCGGGCACCTTGTTCAGACCGGAGATGACGTGGGTCGCGGGCTCGCTCGCGAGCCCCCGCGCCGAACCGGCGTGGATGTGCAGGAAGTACTCGCGCTTGCGTCCCTCGCCCTTCGTCGCCACGAGGACCACGTCGTCGATGCCGTCGCCGTTCACGTCCGCGACGTCCATCGCCGCCGGCTCGCCCTCGACGGAAGTCGTGCTCGGGAACGGGAGCCGGCCGTCGCGAAGCCCGGCGACCCCGATCATCTTCTCGGGCGTGGAGACGACGATCAGCTCGGCCGCGCCGTCCCCGTCGATATCGCCGATCCGCGGATCGCGCACGCCCACCAGGCTGGGGAAGTTCCGGCCCTCGAGCGCGCGCGCTCCGGCGCGACCCAGGTGAACCGTGACACGCGCGGCGCCGGGGTCCGAGATCACGAGGTCGGCCACACCGTTACCGTCCAGGTCGCCGAGTGCGAAGCCCGGCTCCTCCTTGGACTCCTTCCGCTCGTCGAGGTGGTACCTGGCGAGGTTCTTCCGTCCGGGCTCCAGACGGTCGAGCTCGAGCGCCGCCAGCCGACCGGAGGCCTGGAACACGGCCAGGATCTCGGAGCGCCCGTCGCCGTCCAGGTCGACGGCGTGGGTGGCCCTGACGTCGGGCAGGTCGAGCTCCGTGCGCGGCCCGAACCCTCCGCCCTCGAGACCGAGCCGCAGGCGGAAGGGGAAGTCCTCGCCGTGGAAGACGTAGACGAGGTCGGAGCGCTCGTCGCCGTCCAGGTCGCAGACATGGATCTCGTCGAGGCCCTCCTCCATCCGGTCGAGCGTCTCGGGTTCGCTCCACGCGCCCTCGCCGCGTGACTCGAGCCAAATCAACGCTCCGTCGGCGACGAGCAGGAGATCCACGAGACCGTCGTCGTTCGCATCGACCGCGCGGAGGAGGTCACAGCCCGAACGCAGAGCGTCGAGCTTGCGCGTCACGACTCGCTCGGAGCTCCCGTCCGGCCCGCTGTGGACGACGACCAGCTCGGCCGTGTCGGTCGCGTAGGCGAGATCGGTCGTCCCGTCGCCGTCCAGGTCCCCCACGTCGAGGGCCAGGATCCGACGCTCCTCGGGACGGCGCCGGAGCTGGTAGCGACCGTCGTACTCGATCGGGTTCGGATCGTCGGTGAGCTCGGACTCGTCGACGAAGTCGGTGGCCTCCGGATCGAGCCTGATGAGCATCTCGATCCGCGAGCGGCCCGGATTCACGACCACCAGGTCTCCGAGACCGTCGCCGTTCAGGTCGCCGGCGCGGAGGTTCGCGATCCCCGGGGCGAACTCGTAGATCTCGAAGTCGGCGAAGCCGTAGGTGTCACCGGGTGTCGCCTGTGCGTACGCCGGACCACCGGCCATCGCCGCGGCGTTGAGGGCGAGCACCCCGACGCAAAGGAAGCTGTGGGAAGTACGGCCGTTCCTCTCTGACATGATGAACCTCTCTGCCTCCGAAGAACGCTCTTCGCGACTGCGGCCGGGCATTGTAGCGACGGGGACACGGCCGGGCGCGGCCGTCGACCGGATCTCCCCACGACTGGTACTATTCCTCTCGCGTTCGAGACCCGTAACCGGAGAGCTCTCATGCCGAACCGCTCGCACACACGATCGTCGGTCTTCCTCCTCGCCATGCTCGCGGCGCTGGCCGCGGGGCCGTCTCACGCCGCCTCCTGGGACGGTTCGGTATACGACGAGATCGAGCTCGCGAACGGCAGTTCCATCGCCGGCACGATCGTCAAGGAGAACTCGGAGCAGGTCTTCGTCGACGTCGGCTTCACGATCCTCTCCGTGCCGCGCAAGGACGTCGCCGAGATCGTGCGGCGCGAGCGGGTGAAGACCGCCGACACGAGCTCGACGCAGAAGACGGACCACCTGTACTGGGAAGGCGAACGCGCCGAGATGTCCGTACGCGAGAACGTCGAGCGCGTGGGAGAGGGAGTCGTGCTGGTGAAGGTCCCCGGCGCGCTCGGATCCGGCTTCGTGATCGACGGCGAGGGCTACGTGGTCACGAACGCCCACGTGGTCGAGAACGAGCAGAACATCAGCGTCACGGTCTTCCACAAGGGCGAGAGGGGCTACGAGAAGAAGGTCTTCGAGGAAGTCGAGCTGTTGGCCGTCAACCCGTACTGGGACCTCGCGCTCTTGCGCGTGAAGGCCGAAGACCTCGGCGAGTTCGAGCTGACGCCGATCCCCTTCGCGGGCTACGAGTCGATCCGGGCCGGGGAGCCCGTGTTCGCCATCGGAAACCCCCTGGGTCTGGAGCGCTCGGTCTCGGAAGGGATCGTCAGCACCAAGAACCGCGCGGAGTGGGGGATGCTCTACATCCAGACGACTGCGGCCATCAATCCCGGGAACAGCGGGGGTCCGCTCTTCAACGCGCGCGGCGAGATGATCGGTGTCACGACCTGGGGCTACCTGTTCTCCGAGGGGCTGAACTTCGCCATCCCGGTCTCGACCGTGAAGACCTTCGTCGAGAACCACGACGCGTTCGCCTACGACAAGGAGAACCCGAACAGCGGCTACCGCTACCTCGCGCCCCCGCGCAAGGGAGACCACGAGAACCGGCTGTGACCCGGGCGTGACCAGGGACGAGCCGGTGCTGGTCAGCGCGTGCCTCCTCGGACGCGCGTGCCGCTACGACGGAAGCTCGAACGAGGACCACGAGCTCGTCCGCGAGCTCGAAGCGGCCGGCTCTCGCGTGTTCCCCTTCTGCCCCGAGGAGCGGGGCGGCCTCCCGACTCCCCGCCCGCCGGCCTGGATCGAACGCGAGGGAGCGGCGGCGGTGGCGGACGGACAGGAACGCGTCGTGACCGAGGACGGAGCCGACGTGACCGCGGAATTCCTCGCAGGCGCCCGTCAGGCGGTTGCCGCTTGCCGCGAGATCGGCGCCACGCGCGCGTTCCTGAAGGAGCGCTCCCCTTCCTGCGGCGTGTGCCGCACGCACGTCGGCGGCGAGCTCGTCGACGGTCCGGGCGTCACGGCCGAGCTCCTGCGCCGCGCCGGTGTCGAGGTCACGGGCGTGGAAGGTCGGCGCGGGGTCGCCCCGTCACGACCACCTGGAACGCCAGGATCCTGAGCCCGGGGATCGTGCACAGGAAGCGGTCGGCGCGGATCAGGAGCCGTGCGATCCAGGCGTTGCCCGGAACGTACTTGAGGATGCCGACGTGGTCGGGGAAGCCGCACAGCGCGTAGGCGAAGAAGCCGTACTTCTTCACCTGCACGATCTCGAAGCCACCCTCCTCGTACAGCGCGAGGAGCCGCTTCTGCCTGAAACCCTCGTCGCCCTCGTCGAAGTGCTCGCTCTGTCTGTAGAGCAGCCTGCGCGCCATCCGGATCAACGGGTTGTCGTTGCACGGCTCGCTCATCACGAGGACGCCGCCGGGTGCCAGGACCCTGCGGCAGTTCTCCACGAAACCCACGTGGTCGCGCGCGTGGTGCAGGCTGCCCTTGCAGACGACGGCCCCGAAGGCGCCGGAACGGACCGGAAGCCGCTCGGCATTCCCGGCCACGAGGTTGGCATCGGTCATCGTCTCGCGCCCGACGAGGAGCATGTCGAGGCTGATGTCGATCCCCACGGCCGAGGGATCGCGGCGCTGGATGTCCGCCAGGAAGAGCCCCGTTCCGCAGCCGAGGTCGCAGATCTTCCCCCCGTCCTTCGGCACGTGGGAGAGGATCTCGGCGTGCCAGTCCTCCTCGAAGACGCGGCTGAAGGCGTGGGCGTAGCGCTCCTGGTAGCGCGGGGCCAGCTTCCGGTGCAGCTCGATCTGAGCCTGGGCGTTCTCGGCGCTCACGGTCTCAGTCTACCCGCTGCTCGGAATCGTCCGGCGACTCGCCGGGACGCGAGCTCCGTCCCGCTGCGCCCATGACCACGTGTGCGACGAGGCCGAACAGGCACACGTCGAGGAGCTGGACGATGTGCGCTCCGATCCCGGTCGCGAGGGCGGTATCGCGGTCGATGCCCAGCATCTCGAACCCGAAGGTCCAGCCGGCCTCCTGCGTCCCGAATCCCGCGAATCCGTTCACCGGGAGCATGTTGAACATCACGGCGAAGCTCGACCCGACGGTCACCTGGACGAAGTCACCGTCGAGGCCCATGCCGCGGGCCAGGACGGCATAGAAGAGGAACACACCGATCCACAGGGGCAGCGAGATCAACGCCGCCCCGAGCAGCCGGCGCTCGCCCCCTGCGCTCCGAAGAGCCTCCCCCACCTCTTGCGTACGTCCGAGCAGCCGCCGGCCGATCGAGTAGCGCTCTGCTCCGAACGCCCGCAGGAGACGCTCGAATGCCGGTACGACGATGTGGCTCCTGGCGCCGAGGAACGCGAAGAACGCGGTCGGCACGATCAGCACCAGCGACAGGGAGAAGAGGCGCGCAGTCGGGACCGCGTCCGAACCGCGTGCGGCCAGCCAGGCGCAGGCGAGAGCCAGCCCGCCGAAGAGGACCGACAGGTCGAGCAGGCGCGAGACCACGAGGGAAGCGAGCCCGCGCGCTGCCGCGACCCCGGCCGTGGCCTTGAGGTAGACGATGAACGCCGCCTCTCCCGTCTTCGCCGGGAGCACGTAGGCCGCGAGGTTGTGCGCGGCGGAGACCACGAGCGACCGCGAGTAGGTCGGGCGCGCACCGGGCGGGACGAGCACGACGAAGCGCCACGCACGGAGCAGGTAGATCGCGGCGTGAATCCCGACCGCGAGCAGGAACGTCGCCGGCGAGAGGCTCATGAGGGTCGCCGACACGTCGCCCGGCCTCACGTCGCCCCAGACCATGAGGAGGACGAGGAGCGCCGTCGCGACGCCGAGCGAGACCGTGATGCGCAGGACTGTGTTCAAGCGATCGGCCCCCCCGGTTCGGGGAGGCGCCGACGGGAATCTACGGTGAGGAAGCACGCTGCGCGAAGCGCGCGGGGCGATTGAGCGTCAACCGGGACGCGAATCGGGTCGATAGGGAGGGGACCGTGACCAGACCCGAAGACTCCCGGGACCGAGCTGCCGAGTCGGTCGGACCCGAGCTCGTGCGCGCGCTCCTGTGCAAGCTGCGCGACGCGAACCTGCACCTCCCCCACCTGGCCACCGGAGGAGCGAGCAGCGTGTCGATCGCCGGTTGCCTGTCGCCGGATGCTCCCGCGGACCGGGCAATCGGGTACCTCCTGCGATGGCCGGACGGGACCGAGGAGGTCCTGTCGATCGCGCCCTCGAACGATTCCCTGTCGCTCGCCGTGTGCGATCGCGCCGGTCGGCCGCTGGGGACGGCACGCTCTATCGTGCTCGTGAGCGACGGCGAAGGCGGCCTCCTGTCACGCGACTGCCGGGCCCGCATCGACCCTTCCGCAGCGGGGCCGCGGGAGCTCGAGCGCTTCTTCCGCCGCCTGGTGCGGGGAGTGCTGGGCAAAGACGCCGCCTGACCTCGCTAGCCCGGTCGTCGAGGACGCCGGTGCGTGCAAAGTGCCGGCAGGGGCCGAAAGGCCGGCGAAGCCGGCCGTTCGTGGTGTTCGGTCCGCGTGGTCATGAATGGTCCGGGCTAGAGCCTCGACCGCTTCTCGATCAGGTCGGCCAGGAGTCCGACGCTCAGGACCTGCACCAGGGCGACGAACATCAGCACGGTCTTGTCGCCGAGGTTCGGCGGCGTCTCGATCGCGATGTCGTGAACGAGGAGCGCGACTAGCATCGCCAGGAGGACCAGCGCCGCCGGATAGAACACCTTCAGCGGGTTGAAGTAGAGGACTGTCCGGATGATCAGCGCGGTGAAGGTGAGCGTGTCGCGCACGGGCCGGATCTTCGACGTGCCCGAGCGGTGCGCGTAGTCGATCGTCACGTAGTCCACGCGGTGCCCGTTGGTGAGCGCCGCGAGTGTGATCGTCGTGGTGAAGCTGAATCCCTGGGGCAGGATCGGCCGGTATTTCAGCACCAGCTCGCGCCTGAACGCGCGTAGCCCGGAGTTGAGGTCGGGGATCCGGACGCCGGCCAGGAACGACGCGAGCTTCGCGAGGAGCGCCTTCGCCGGCCGGCGCAGGAGCGGAATGTTCACGTCAGCGCCGATGCGAGCTCCCACGGCCATCTCGGCGCCGTCGTCGATGCGATCCAGGAGCTCCTCGATCCGTTCCTCCGGATACGTCCCGTCGGCGTCCGTGATGACGACCACGTCGTGGCGCGCTCGGCTGAACCCGGTCAAGAGCGCTGCGCCGTATCCGCGGTTCAGGCTGTGGCTGACGACGCTCAGCGACGGGAAGCGGCCCTCGAGCTCCGCGAGGGCGCGTGCCGTTCCGTCCGTCGATCCGTCGTCGACCACCAGAACCTCGAGCGGTCGCGAGAGGCCCAGGGACGACAGGCGCTCGACGACACCGGCGATCCCGTTCTCCTCGTTGAAGGCGGGAACGACGACGGACACGCCGCCGGCGCTCCGGCGCTCGCGCGCGGGCTCCTCGCGTGTCTTCACCGACTCTTGTAGCTCACTCGTGCTCGACGGACCGATGGCGGGTCTCCTGGTAGGCGGCCGAGCATATCGGCCCCCGGGTGCGAGTTCATGCCCTGCTCACTCCCGCTCTCGATTCTTCGACGTGGGCGCGCACGTCGGGCAGGCGCAGGACCTTCTTCGTCATGCCCGTCAGGGCCAGGCCCCCCGCCTCTACGACACCGCACCAGGTGCAGCCGGCCGGATCCTCGAGCGGTCCTCCGAGCTCACCGGACAGCACGGTCGCACGGATCCGATGGTGGGTGATGCCGTGCCGAATGTGTCCCAGGGTGTCCCGTGGCGTGCCACCGACCCCGGAGATCGGAAGCACGCGCGGGAAGAGGTGCGTGCGATCGCCGGCTGGGAGCTCGCGCGTGGGGAGCTCCCACATGCTCGCCATCCGGCCGTCGTCGGACCGGCGGCGGAGGAGGAGCTCACCCGCGCGAGCGACGACGAGGATCTCGAGCCGGACGTCGACGGGATCCCGCCCGGCGCGCCGGCGCGGCAAGTCGGCGACCATTCCTTCGCGCGCCGCGGCGCAG
>JAJDET010000118.1 GCA_029259655.1 Planctomycetota bacterium | reverse complement strand
CCGAACTCGCGGAACTCGAGCCGGTTGCCAAGGGCCAGCTCCTCGATGATCGAGTCGAGGAAGCGCTGGATGACGTCCTTCACGACCACCTTCGTCTGACCGGTCTCGTCGGCGATCCGGTTGACGAGCTCCTTCTTGGTGGTGGTGTGGGGCGTCGGGGCGCTCATGTCCGGGTCTGGGGCGAGGTGGCGCTCGAGACCGGCTGGACCGGCCCGGAGGACGTCGGAGAAGGGCGATCGGAGGGAGTGGTGAAGCCTCCCGCCGCCCGAACCCCTCCCAACGGAAGGTAGAAGAGGCAGTATCTCCGCGTCAAGCAAGAGCTTGTGGCGGTCGGGTGGGGCCCCGACCCAACACTGGGCCTCTCCGTGGCGCTGAGGGCCCGCAGCCTCAACCCTGTACCCGCCAACGAGTTGCGGAGAATGGGGCTCCGGACGCCCGCACGGCCTCCGGGACGAACCCGTCCCGAAGACGCAACCCCTTGCCGAGAAGGTCCTTACGCGGAAGAGCGAGGCTCCTCGAGCAGGAAGGTCACCGGCCCCTCGTTCACCAGCTCGACGGACATCCGGGCGCCGAACACGCCGGTCTCGGTGGGCACGCCCGCCTCGCTCAGCGCCCGGACGAAGGCGTCGACCAGGGGACGCGCCACATCGGGGGCGGCGGCTCGATCGAAGGAGGGCCGGCGGCCCTTGCTCCCGTCGGCGGCCAGCGTGAACTGGCTCACGACGAGCGCCGCGCCGCCCGCCTCGAGCGCGCTCCGGTTCATCCGGCCGTCCTCGTCCTCGAAGAACCGGAACGCGGCGGTCCGCTGGGCGAGCCGGACGGCCTCGCGCTCTCCGTCGCCTTCCATCACGCCGAGCAGGAGCAGCATGCCGCGTCCGCAACGACCGACGACGTCGCCTTCGACGCGCACCTCGGCACGTGAAACGCGCTGGACGACGACCTTCACGGGGCGTCGTCCGTGCCGGACGGGTCGGACCCGGTCACGCCCGCGCGCTCGAGCCGCGCGAGCCGCGTGCGGGCCTGCAACCAGAGCTGTGCGTCACGCATCGTCGCGGGGCGCGGTCTCGAGTCCTCGCTGAATCGGGCCGTCGTCATGCCGCGTGCGACCTCGAGGGCCTGCACCCAGGCGTCGTACGCCCTGTCCGGTCGGTTCTGCCAGTCCTCGAGGATCAGCGCGCGCTGTACGTGCGCGAGCGCGTCGAGCGGTTCCAGTCGGCTGGCGCGCCGCGCGGCCTCGAGCGCCGCCTCGACGTCCCCGTCCGCGATGCGCGCCGCGGCCAGCACGAGGTAGACCGGAGCGCGGTCGAGGGTCTCCTCCGCGACCAGTCGCGCGCAGATGTCCTCGACGTCGTCGATTTGCCCCAGCTCCGTGTACAGGAGTGCGAGGTCGAACTCCGCCTCCGCAACTTCACGAGAGTGCACGAAGGGGCTCGCGCGCGCCGCCTCGAGCCACCGCTCGTGGGCGCGCGCGGCGACCTCCGTCTTCGCAGAGCGCGCCAGCGACCGCGTCTGGAGGCGGCGCGCGGCGAGGTTCCCGGGGTCCACTGCGAGCGCGCGGTCCAGCGCCGCGTTGCCCGCCCCGAAGTCCTCCTCGCGAAAGGCGAGGTGAGCGATCCCGTAGTGCGCCCACGCGCACTCGGGGTCCGCTGCGGTGGCGCGTACGAGCAAGACCCGGGCGGCGGGCAGGTCGCTCTCGACACGGGCGGCCAGGACGAGCCGCTCGGGGGTCGGGGTCGCCTCCGCGCGGTCGCGATAGTCACGGCGCAGCGATTCCGACCAGTCGGCGTCGGATCCGAAGAGCTCGAGGTCGGGGAGCTCACCGCCGGACGACAGGATCTCGAGCTCGACCTCCTGCACCAGGATCCCGAGCGGGATGTTCCGCGGATGCTCGACGGCGAGCGCAACCAGGCGCGCACGTGCGAGCCGGAGCTGCCCCGTTTCCCAGTCCGCGCGGGCTTCTTCGAGGCGCTCGAGCGCGGAGACGGGGAGATCGTCGTAGGGACCCGGTCGCGTGGTCGGGATGTCGAAGGAGTCGGTGCCGACGCACGCGAGTGCGGTGCAGAGCGCGAGGGCGGCGACGCGCCGATTCACCGCGTCAGGCTGCCCGTGAACGAGAGCTCCGAACCTCGCTCCGGCGGACGTTCGCCGATCGGGTGGAACAGGGCGTCGCCGCGAGCGACGATGCGGACGTCGACTTCACCGGGCCGCTCGAGCACCTCCAGCCTGCGCGTCGCTGCGATCTCCCACTTGTCGAGATAGGCCCGGATCTCGGTGGCGACGCCGGGTTTCGCGACGATGACGTGCAGGAGACCGTTGTCGGTCGCGCGGGTCTCGCTCGTGGTGGCGATCGGGTCCTGGGGCAGGACAAGGTGGTCGCGGATCGCCGGCGGCCCGACGATCTCGACCACGTCGGCGACGAGCACCGCGCTCTCCAGGAAGGCATCGGTCCAGCGGCCGAGCGTCTCCGGGGGCCGCGAGCCCCCGGCGTCTCCGGGGTTCCCGCCGTGGCATGCGAGCACGAGAGAGCTGAGCAGGAGAGCGGAGAACCTGTTCATGGTCATCGGAGTCCACAGGCGGAGAGAGCGCGATCGCGAGTCGCGGTCGCGCGCGCTCGTGCCTTCTCCGCGCCTCGTTCGAGGATGCGATCGAGCTCGGCGGGGTCGGCGAGGAGCTCCTCGCGCCGCGCGCGTGCGGGAGCGAAGGTGTCCTCGATCACCTCGACGAGCCGCTTCTTCATGTGGCCGTAGCCGGGCGCCCCTTCCCCCCCCGCGCGAACGCGCTCGCACCAGTCGTCGAACTCGGCCGGGGGAACGAACAGTCGCAGGAAATCGAGCAGCAGGATGCCGTCGGGGTCCTTCGAGTCCTCCGGCGGGCGGCTGTCGGTGACGATCCGGTTGACCGCCTTCACGAGCGGCTTCCCCGACTCGAAGACCCACACGTGGTTCCCGTAGCTCTTGCTCATCTTCTCCCCGTCGAGCCCGGGAATCCGGGCGTGCGACTCGTTCTCGGGAAGACGGGGTTCCGGGCGGTGGAACACCTCTCCGTAGAGGTTGTTGAAGTGGCCCGCCATGTCCTGCGCCATCTCGACGTGCTGGACCTGGTCCTTGCCGACCGGCACCACGTCGGCGTCGTAGGCCAGGATGTCCGCCGCCATCAGGATCGGGTAGACGAACAGACCGACGTTGGGCTTGAGGCCCTTCTGCAGCTTGTCCTTGTACGAGTGGGCGCGCTCGAGGAGCCCCATCCCGGTCACGCAGGAGAGCAGCCAGGTCAGCTCGGTGACCTCGGGCACGGCGCTGTGCCGGAAGAGCACCGCGTGCTCCGGATCCAGGCCGAGCGCGAGGTAGGTCACCGCCGTCTCGCGAACCCACTCCCTGAGCTCGTCCGGCTGGGGGCTGCTCGTCAGGGCGTGGTAGTCGGCGATGAAGTAGAAGTGCTCGCCCTCCTGGTGGGACAGCTCGACGTGCTGGCGCAACGCGCCGAAGTAGTTCCCGTAATGCTGTCTGCCCGAGGGCTGGATTCCGGAGAGATAGGTGACCATTACGGGTCCCGCGCCGACGCCGGCCGACCGTAGCAATAGCGCGGAAGGCGGACAAGCGGAGCGAGGCTCCACGCGAGGCTTGCTCCCCCCCGACCTGCGGCATAAACCAGTCCGGGTGAACTCCCGCGTGCTCCGCCTCGGAAGGGCCGGCCTCCTCGCCGGGTCGCTGGTCCTCGCGAGTGCGTGTGTCAGCCCGTTCTCGAGGACCGGCGGCGACTTCGCCCTGGCCCCGCTCCACTCGCGCCTCTCGAAGGCGGGTGGTGGAACGGGGAGCGAGAGCCTCTTCGGGATGGTCACGAGCGATCGGAGTGACCCGGGAGGACCGATCGACGCCTGGGCGGTGCGTCCCTTCACCGGGTGGACACGCGAGCCCGACGGCGAGCCGGGTCCGCCCCCCGGTGCGAACGCGCGCTGGCGCTCGGAGATCCTGTACCCGCTGGGCCGCTCGACCTCCGGGGTCAGGACGTCCTCGTCGTGGTTCCTGCCCCTTTACTTCTGGCGTTCGCGCGAGACCGCGAAAGCGGGCCGGCGGTCGACTCTGCTGACGCTGCCCGGGCTGTGGTGGGCAAGGGACGAGGCGGGCGGCGGCAGCTTCGCCTGGTTCCCCTTCTTCGGCCATGTGGAGGACTTCCTCACCTACGAGGAGATCCGGTTCTTCCTCTTCCCCCTGTACTCGACGGCGAAGCGTGACGGGAAGAAGTCGACGCACTTCCTCTTCCCCGTCCTCGGGTGGACGCGCGGGGGCGGCGAGAAGAGCACGCGGCTATGGCCGTTCTGGGTCCACTCCGAGATCGAGGGCTTCCACGACCGGACCAGCGTGCTCTGGCCGTTCGTCCACTGGCAGACGAACTCCATTCACCGCGGGGAGGCGAGCACCGAGCACAAGTGGATGGTCTGGCCGCTCTACGGCCGCACGCGCCGCGGCTCGTACCGGAGCCACACGCTCCTGTGGCCGTTCTTCGGGTGGGCGAGCGATCCACGTGCCGAGTTCTGGGCCCTCGACGCGCCGTGGCCGCTCGTGCGGCTCCAGTCCGGGGGGAAGTGGCCGCGCGCCGCCAACCGTACGCGTGTGTGGCCCTTCTACTCCCACTTCGAGACCAAGGAGCTCGAGTGGTGGACCTGGGCCTGGCCGTTCGTCCACCGGCGGCGCGAGGTCCGGCAGGACTCGCGCCGCGATTCGTTCCACGTGTTCCCGTTCTGGCAGTCGGTCCGGACGCGCGACTCCGACGACAGAGAGATCTCGTCCTGGTGGAAGCTCTGGCCCCTGGCGCAGCGCCGCCGGACCGGACCCTCGGAGCGTCTCTCGGTCCTCGCTCCCTTCCCCTTCCACTGGGACCCGACCTTCGACCACTACTGGAGCTGGCCGCTCGAGCTGTGGACCGTCGAACGGGAGAAGGAGGAGCGAATCCGGCGCGAGCGTTCCTGGGGCGGGCTCTGGCTCCGCGAGCGGGACGCCCACGAGGACCGCCGCTATCTCTCCGGGCTCTTCTCCCGCCGCACGTACAGGGAGGAGGGAGCGGTCGTCCGCGAGACCTCCCTCTTGTTCGGGCTCATCCGCTGGCGGAGCATGGAGGAGAGCGGCACCGCGCTCCTCGCGCCCTCCTTCCCGGGTCCCGGCTGGCCCGCGGAGCGGAGCGAGGAGCTCCTCCACCTATCCACGCCGGCCACACCGGAAAGGCCCGACGCGCAGCCATGACCTCCGCGATCGCAGACTTCTGCCGGGCGGTCGGATACATCGTCGACCTGTTCCTCGCGGTCTGCGCACGACTCCCCCACCTGTGGAAGCGGCGCGTCCTGACCTCGGAGCAGCTCTACGCGTCGGGTGTCCAGGTCATCCACGTCGTCCTGCTCGTCGGCTTCTTCATCGGGATGGTCGTGTCGCTCCAGACGGGCATCGAGCTCGCCCGGATCGGACAGCAGAACCAGATCGGGACGATCGTGACCGTCTCGATGGCCCGCGAGATGGGTCCGTTCATCACGGCGATCATCCTCGCGGCGACGGTCGGGAGCGCTCTCGCGGCCGAGATCGGAACGATGGCCGTGAGCGATGAGCTGGCGGCGCTCGAGGTGCTGTCGATCGACCGCATCAGCTTCCTCGCGGTGCCGAGGGTCGTCGCGCTGGCCGTGATCGCACCGACACTGACCATCTTCTGCGACGCCGTGGGAATCGTCGGCGGCGGGTTCGTGGCGCAGGGTCAGCTGAACGTGGGCCTCCAGCTCTACTACGACTCGGCGATTCAGTCGCTGCAGACGCCGACGGAGTTCCTGTCGCTCCCCAAGGACGTCTTCTGCGGCCTGCTCAAGTCGTTCGCGTTCGGGATCCTGATCGCCTGCATCTCCTGCTCTTCGGGCTTCCGTGCGCGCGGTGGAGCGCTGGGTGTCGGAAACGCGACGCGCCGCGCGGTCCGTGACTCGATCATCGCGGTCATCATCTCCAACTACTTCATGACGTGGTTCTTCTACCGGTGAGCGACTCCGAGATCCTGATTCGGTTCGCGGACGTGCACAAACGGTTCGGCGACCGGGACGTGCTCGACGGTCTCGACCTCGAGGTGAAGCGGGGAGAGACGCTGGTCGTGATGGGACCGTCGGGGACGGGGAAGTCGGTCACGCTGAAGCACGCCATCGGTCTGTTGACCCCGGACTCCGGCACGGTGGAGGTCGACGGCATGGACATGGCGACGATCTCCCGCCACGACCTGATCACACTCCGCCGCCGTATGGGCTACCTCTTCCAGGAGGGAGCGCTCATCAACTGGATGAGCGTGGGTGACAACGTCGCCCTCCCGCTGCGCGAGAACACGCCGATGCCCGAGGACGAGATTCGCTCCCGGGTCGAGGCGAAGCTGGATCTGGTCCACCTCGAGGACGTCTGGGAGAAGATGCCGTCCGAGATCTCGGGCGGCATGAGGAAGCGCGTGGGGCTCGCGCGCGCGCT
>JAJDET010000117.1 GCA_029259655.1 Planctomycetota bacterium | reverse complement strand
GTGAGCATGCCGATCTCGATCCTCGTACCGGCGCTCGCGACGGGAAACACGGTCGTCTTCAAGCCGAGCGAGCACGTGCCGCTGACGGGCGCGCTGGTGGCCGAGGTCTTCGCGCAGTCGTTGCCCGCCTGCGTGCTCGAGCTCGTGCAGGGCGAGGGCGACGTGGGTGCGGAGCTCGTCCGCGGCGACGTGGACATGATCGGCTTCGTCGGCAGTCGTGCGACGGGCCAGAAGATCATGGAGAGCGCCGCGGGCGGTCTGAAGCGGCTCGTGCTGGAGCTGGGCGGCAAGGACCCGCTGGTCGTGTTCGCCGACGCCGATCTCGAGCTGGCGGCGGAGACGACGGTGAAGCACGCGCTCCGCAACACCGGCCAGGTGTGTTGCAGCGTCGAGCGCGTCTACGTCGCGCAGTCCGTGGCGAAGGAGTTCGAGGACCTCGTGACGGAGAAAGCACGCACGTGGAAGCACGGCAGCGGTTTCGACGAGAGCGCGAAGATGGGCCCGATGGTCAGCGACGAGCAGCGCGCGAAGGTCGTGAGCCAGGTCGACGAGGCCGTCGCGAAGGGTGCGCGGCTCGTGATGGGAGGCAAGTCCGAGGAGGGCGCGGGCTTCTTCTACCCCGCGACGGTCCTCGCCGACGTCGCCCAGAACCTGCGCATCTCCCACGAGGAGACGTTCGGTCCGGTCGTGTCCTTGACGCCGTTCTCCGGCGACGAGGACGAGGCCGTCGCGCTCGCCAACGACACTTCCTACGGCCTGGGCGCGAACGTGTTCACGTCCGACAAGGACCGCGGCCTGCGCGTCGCCCGCCGCATCCGCTCCGGCCAGGTCGGCATCAACCGCTACCTCGGCAGCGCCCCGGGCTCGCCCTGGGTCGGAGCCCGCCAGTCCGGCTTCGGCTTCCTCGGCGGCGTCGAGGGCCACCGCCAGTTCACGGTGCCGAAGAACATCTCGTACGAGACGAGCTGAGCTTCGACGGGCCGTTGCTCCTATTGGTGCAGGAAGATGGTCAGGTCGTTCGAACCGGCGTTGGCGACGACCACGTCGGGTAGACCGTCTTGGTTCAGATCGCTCACTGCGAGTCCAGCCGACCCGGTTCCCGCCGAGAAGGGCAGCGGGGTTCCAAAGTTCCCGCCTCCGAGACCCAGGAAGACGGACAGGTTGCCGCCGGGCATGGCGATGTCGGCCAGCCCGTCCGCATTCAGGTCTGCGATCGCGTACGGCACCTGGGCGTCGAACAGTGCCAGAGACACTGGGTCGCCCAGAGTTCCGTTGCCAGTGCCCTGCCAGGTGACGAGATAGGGCGGAATGATATCGAGGCTCACCACGTCCGGGATTCCGTCCTGGGTCACGTCTCCGACCGTCACTGCGAAGGTACCCATGGAGTTGGGGCTAGGCGGCATGGCGATGGCGGGCCCGATCTGCCCCCCTCCCTGCCCCAAGTGGATCGCTTGGTTCGTGATCAGGTCCGGGAGGCCGTCCAGATTCATGTCCAGGACCGCGAGGTCGTTGACGCCGACCGGGACGACGAGGACTGGTGGGCCGAATCCGCCGCTTCCCGTCCCAGAGAGAATGTACACGCCGCGCGGGCCGAGCTGGTCGATGTGGCTTGCCACGATGTCCGGTAGACCGTCGACGTCAATATCTTCGATGACCACAGCGTCCAGCGAGACGAATGTCCCCGACCCCACCTGGTGGGGGGTCTGCGTGCCAAATGCGCCGCCCCCGGTTCCGAGCAAGACGTGGACGGAGTTGCCGCTGCCGACCACGATGTCGGGCAGGCCGTCCTGACTGAGATCGGCAACCTGCAATGAGGTATAGCCCACTGCCGAGAAGTCCGTGGGAAGACCAAAGCCGCCGCCTCCCGTTCCCAATAGGACCGAGACGCTGCCCTGTCCGGCGGCGACGATGTCCTGCAACCCGTCGATGTCCACATCCGCGATCGCCACAGAACTCCGACTGCCTGTCATGGCGATCGTCGATGCCTGCAGTGTGATGCTGGCTCCGATCCCGAGGAGCAGGGCGACGTTGTCGATCGCGGGTTCGGCGATCGCGAGGTCCGGGAGGCCATCCAGGTCCAAATCTCCGATGGCGACGGCGGTCGCGCTGTTCGCCGTGTCGAAGTCGACCGCCGTTGCGAAGGTCCCGTCGCCGAAACCCGGGAGGATCGAGACGTCCTGGGAGTTGGCGTTCGCGACGACGATGTCCTGGGAGCCGTCGAGGTTCATGTCGTCGATGCCCAGAGACACGGGGCCATCGCCCACCGCGTAGGGCGACCCCACGGGTTCGGTGAAGTCGCCGGCGCCATCCCCGAGCAGGATCGTCACGTCGTCCGAGCCCTCGTTCGCGACCGCGATGTCCGCCGCGCCACCCGCGTTCAGGTTTCCGATCGCGAGCGAGTTCGGCGCCGTGCCGACCGCGAACGGCGAGTTCGTGGCCGCGCTGAAGCCTCCCGTACCGTCGCCGAGCAGGACCGTCACGTTGTCCGAGCCCGCGTTGGCGACCGCGAGGTCCGCGTCGGAGTCTCCATCCAGCGTGCCGATCGCCACGTCCTGCGGATCGGTGCCGACCGAGAACGTCGTCGCCGTCCCGAAGTTCCCGCTACCCGTGCCGAGCAGGACGGAGACCTGGTTCGAGCTCGGGTTCGCGACGACCAGATCGGGCAGCGCATCGTTGTCGAAGAGCCCGCTCGCGATGGCCACGGGGTTCGTGCCCGCCGAGAACGACGTCGGAGCCCCGAAGCTCCCGCCACCCGTCCCCAGCATCACGGACACGGTTCCCGACGCGATATCGTTGGCGACCGCGAGGTCCGCGATGCCGTTCTGGTCGAAGTCGCCGATCACGACCGAGTCCGGATTCGAGTTCGCGGCGACCGTCACGGCCCTTCCCAGGAAGCCGCCTCCTACGCCCGGCAGCACGATCACGTTGTTGTCGGACTTGTTGACGACGGCGAGGTCGGGGATCAGGTCCCCGTTCAGGTCGCCGATCGCGACGTCGACAGGCTCGTCGCCGACGGCGATCCCGAGCCCGAACTCCGGGCCCAGGTAGAGCGGCTCGCCGGTCTTCTCCGCCATCACGATGTCCGCGATGGCCGTCACCGTGCCCGGTTGCGTAGCCGTGGGAGCCGAGCTCGCGCCGACTGCGCCCAGGTTCGGATCGACGTCCTCGCCGACGACCTGCACCGGCGTGAGCGCGGCCGGCCAGGGCGGGAACTGGTAGAAGCCGCTGCCGTCGGTCGAGGCGCTGAAGAGCGTCTCCGGGATGCCGGCGAGATGCAGAGTCCCTGTCGTCGAGGGACTGGTGTCGATCTTCAGCGTGCCGTTGATCGTCGTCGCGACGTCGAACGCGTTGGGGTCCGTCCCGAGCGCGATCTCGAGCAGATCGCCGAACCCGTCGCCGTCCCCGTCCTGCTCCGTGGGGTCGGTCCCGAGGCCGCGCACCTCGACTCCGTCCAGGTACCCGTCCCCGTCCGTGTCGTCGACGAGCGGGAGCGTCGAGTAGACGTTCGTCTCGTACCAGTCCGGCAGACCGTCTGCGTCCGTGTCGACGTCCACCACGATCGTCCCGGCGCCGGTCACCGTCGGCAGGAAGCTCGTCAGGTCGTCGCTGAACCCGAACGTATCGACGACGACCCCTTCGACGTCCACGTCGATCAGCGGAGGCGCCACGGGATGTCCGACGAGGACGAACACGCCCGCCGCGTCCGTGGTCGTGCTGAAGCCGTGGTTCGTGAGGACGGTCGCGCCGTCCACGGGCGACTGGTCGTCCGCCACGACCTTGCCGATGACGGTCGTGAAGGACGTCGTGGGCAGGCTCGGCGCCACGTCGCGCACCTTGCCCGGGGTTCCCGTGTAGAGGGCTCGTCGGAGATTGCCCGGGGCCTGCGAGAGCTGCGCGTCGATGCTCGAGCTCAGGAGCGCTGAGGCGAAGAGAGCAGCGGTGATCCACCGATGCTCCATGAGACGGCCACTTCGAGGTTCACTACTCATGCAGCAGGATCGTGGCGCCATTCGCGCCGCTGTTGGCCACCGCGACGTCGACCAGTCCATCACCGTTCACGTCAGACGTTGCAATCCCGAATGGACCCGATTCCACCGAGAACGACACCGGCGCGGCGAAGTCCCCGCCGCCGATGCCCACCAGAACAGTGACCACGTCGTCTCCAAGGAGTGTTGCCAGGAGATCGGGCAGCCCGTTCCCGTCGATATCATCGATCGCGACGCCCCATGGGGCTTGCCCCACTGCGTGGGCCACACGAGTGTCGAAGCTGCCATCCCCGAGGCCGAGGACGACGTAGACCTTGTCATCGATGACGTTGGTACCCACGAGATCGGGGATGCCGTCCAGATTGACGTCACCGACGGCGACCCTCCCGCCGATCGAGACCGAATTGGGCGGACCCAGGCTGCCATCTCCCTTTCCCAGGAGAACCGTACCCGCTACCAGAACATCGGGGATGCCGTCCAAGTCCAGGTCAGCGATCCGCACGATCCCAGTTCCGGCAAGCGAGATCGACGACACGGGATCGAAGAGCCCGTCCCCTGTGCCGAACAGAACGCCGAGTGAGTTCGACTGGGTAAGACGCGAGTGGCTGGCCGCGATGTCCAGCACCCCGTCCTGGTCGAGATCGCCGAGCGCAACACCCTCGGCTTGACTCGTCAGAGCTCCGGGCGGACCGGTGCTCCAATCGATCTGAGGGCCAAAGCCTCCGGCGCCTGTCCCCAGTACGACAGTGGCAACTCCCTGACCGGGCTCCATACCGCCGATCACGATGTCCTGGAGGCCGTCTTGACTGACGTCGCCTACGGCCAGGGATGTCACATACCCCAAGCTCGCCACACTCGAAGCAGGATCGAACGTGCCGGTTCCAGAGCCCAGGAGAACAGAGACGTCGTTGGAGCCTCCAACGATGATGTCCGGGGAGCCGTCCGCATTCAGGTCCTCGATCGCGACCGGGAATGGTGAGCTGGGCCCGGACAGTGTGAACGCCTGCACCGATAGTCCGGCACCGACCCCGAAGAGCAACGCGACATCGTCATCCGCCGGCTCGGCCACGGCCAGGTCCGGCAGCCCGTCCTGATCCAGGTCCCCGATCGCCACGGACGTCGCGCTCGAGTTCGTCGGGAACTCCACGGACCCCGCCAAGGTCCCGTCCCCGAAGCCGACCAGGACCGAGACGTCCTGCGAGTTGAAGTTCGCCGTGACGATGTCCTGCGTCCCATCGACGTTCATGTCGGCGATGCCCAGCGAGACCGGGCCGTCGCCCACCGCGAGGGGGGAGCCCGCGGGCTCGGTGAAGTCTCCCAGACCGTCGCCCAGGAGCACTGTCACGTCGTCCGAGCCCTCGTTGGCGACGACGATGTCCCCGGTTCCGCCGGCGTCGAGACTCCCGATCGCTATCGCGCTCGGGTCCGTGCCCGCCGCGAAGGGGGAGTTCGCGGCCGCCGTGAAACCGCCCAGCCCGTCCGCCAGCAGCACGGTCACGTCGTTCGAGCCTGTGTTGGCCACCGCCAGGTCGTT
>JAJDET010000116.1 GCA_029259655.1 Planctomycetota bacterium | reverse complement strand
CGGCGGACATCAACGCGTTCCCGCTGTGTGACGCGAACGGCCCGCACGCGGCGAACGTGGGCCAGTCGATCACGTTCGACGGGACGGGCTCGAGCGATCCGGGCGGATCGATCGCGCAGTACGACTGGGACTTCGGCGACGGGACGATGGCGATCGACGCCGGTCCGAGCCCGAGCCACTCCTACGCGACGGACGGTGTCTTCGACGTCGACCTGACGATCACCGACGACGACGGCGCGACGAGCACCTGCTCGACGACGGCCGACATCAACGCGTTCCCGCTCTGCGATGCGAACGGTCCGTACGCCGGTAACGTGGGCGAGGCGATCTCGTTCGACGGGACGGGTTCGAGCGATCCGGGCGGGTCGATCGTCCAGTACGACTGGGGCTTCGGCGACGGCACGGGGCTCATGGTCAACGTCGGGTCGACTCCCACGCACCCCTACGCGGCCGCGGGGACGTACACGGTCAACCTGCGCATCACCGACGACGACGGAGCCATCTCGACCTGCACGTCAACGGTCGTCATCAACGCGTTCCCCAACTGCGACGCCGGCGGCCCCTACGCCGCCGATGTGGGTGAGGAGATCACGTTCGACGCGACGGGCTCGTCGGACGTGGACGGCGTGATCGTTCGGTACGACTGGGACTTCGGGGACGGGAGCTCGGCCATGGACGCCGGCCCGATGCCGATGCACACCTACACGATGTTCGGGTCGTTCACGGTCGACCTGACGGTCACGGACGACAAGGGCGCCACGGACATGTGCAGCGTCCAGGTGGACATCAACGCTCCGCCGCTGTGCGACGCCGGTCTACCCGTTCCCGGATCGGCGAGCGTGGGCGATCTCATCAGCTTCGACGGCTCGGGCTCCTCGGACCCCGACGGCTCGATCGTCTCCTTCGAGTGGGACTTCGGTGACGGGAACATGGCGACCGGCGCCATGGTGAATCACGTCTACACGATGGCGGGGAACTTCGCCGTCACCCTGACGGTCACCGACAGCACCGGCACCTCGGTTGCCTGCGGCCTCGTGACTCCGTTCTTCGTCAACGCTCCGCCGGTTTGCGATCCAGGCGGACCCTACAGCGCGGACCTGTTCGACGAGGTCACGTTCGACGGCACGGGGTCGACGGACGGCGACGGGACGATCACGACCTTCGACTGGGTCTTCGGTGACGGGAGCATGGCGATGGACGCCGGTCCGAACCCGATGCACACCTACACCGACCACGGCCAGTTCACGGTCGAGCTCACGGTGACCGACGACTTCGGTCGGTCGGAGATGTGCACGACGACGATCGACATCATGCCCATCTCCGGGGCGCTCGTGTTCAGCGGCGACGACACCGACGACCACTGCACGGGCAACCTGTGCGGCAACATGGCACCGGGCCTGATTCAGTGGATCCTCGATCACAGCCAGAACCAGGGCACCACGCCGATCCTCGCGGTCGGCCTGCCCGATGTCGTCTTCGGTCCGGCCGGCTTCTCCCAGGCGAAGCTCGCCTTCGACACCTGGATGATGTTCACGGTGCCGCCGCTCAACCCCAACCCGGCGACGGCCGTGGTGAACCCCGGCATGGACGTCGTCCACATCACCGATCCGGCCGTGCTCATGGCCATGACGCCGGCCGAGCTCGACACCTACCGGATGATCTTCATCCCCTCCTTCGAGGAGCAGACGGCCGGCGGGATCTCGCGCGACATGATCGACGCACTGATCATGCGCAAGGCCGATCTCGAGGAGTACTGGATGCGGCGTGGTGGCGGGCTCTACGCGCTCACGCAGGCGGATGACCCGACCTACACCTCGCCCTACACCAACGGGTGGGACTGGTCCCCGATCCCCTTCGGGACCCAGGACGTGCGCTACTTCGACGTCTGCCCGACGATGGACGCGCTCATGGGCAACGCGTTCTACGCGGCTCCCCTGCCCAATACGGGGTGCATGTTGCCCACGATGTCGAGCCCGCTGACGCACGAGGCGTACCACAACGTCTTCCTGCCGGATCCGACCCTGGGCTTCTCCGGGCTGGACGTCCTGGTGGACGAAGTGGACCCGCTCATCGTCGGCACCCAGGCGTCGATCATCGGCGGCATTCCGAACCCGCCGTCCTTCCCGAAGCCGGCTCCCCTGAAGGGACCCTTCCGGCCCGGAACGACGCTCGTGCCTCAGATCGTGAGCTCTAGCGAGGCCGCGCCCCAGAATCCCGTGAAGCGGTGACGGCACCGCCCGCGGGCGGAACGGCATCGAGGAAGTAGCGGTGGAGCGACGCGCACCCCGCCAGCTCGGCGTGGAACGTCGCGGCCAGCAATCCGTCGGCCTCGACCAGCACGGTCTCTCCGCCGCATGACCCGATCGCCCGCACGCCGGGGCCCAGCTCGGTGAAGCGCGGGGCGCGGATGAACACGCCCGGGAGAGTGCCGAGGCCATCGGTCTCGACCGCGCGGCAGAACGAGTCGAGCTGACGACCGTAGGCGTTACGCCGGACCACGGCGTCGAGGAGCTCCATCCGCTGCGGCGTCGCGCCCGGCCCGCGCCCGAGCAGGATCGCGCCGGCGCAGGTCCCGAAGAGCGCGAGTGCTCCTTCGCGGTGGAGCTCGATCACGGGGTCCCACAGCTCGAACAGCCGCATCAGGTGCGCGAGGGTCGTCGACTCCCCGCCGGGCAGGACGAGGTGCGTGAGCCCGTCGAGGTCCGACCGCCGCCGGACTTCACGCGGTGCCGCGCCCAGCGCGTGGAGCTGCGCGCAGTGCTCGGCACCGTCGCCCTGCGGCGCCAGGACACCGACCGTCGTCACCACCCGCGCACCGCCAGTCGCTCGTCCTCCGGCACGTGAGCGGCGCTCCGTCCGCGCATCGCGGCGCCGGCCTCTTCACAGGCCCGAACGACGACGGCGGGATCGCGCCAGCCCGCCGTGGCGCGGACGATCGCGCCCGCAGTACGCGCGGGATCTTCGGACAGGAACACGCCCGAGCCCACGAAGACGGCCTCGGCTCCGAGCTCCATCAGGAGCGCCGCGTCGGCCGGCGTCGCGACACCGCCTGCGGCGAAGTTGGGGACCGGGAGGCGCCCCGTCCCCGCGACCTCGCCGACGAGCTCGTAGGGCGCACCGAGGTTCTTGGCGCGCGTCATCCACTCTTCCCGCGGAGCGACCGACAGCTCGCGTAGCTCGCGGCGGATCTGGCGCATGTGGCGCACCGCCTCGATCACGTCCCCGGTTCCGGCTTCGCCCTTGGTTCGGATCATCGCCGCGCCCTCGCCGATGCGGCGGAGCGCCTCGCCGAGGTTGGTTGCGCCGCACACGAAAGGCACCCGGAAGCGCCGCTTGTCGACGTGGTGCTCCGGGTCGGCCGGCGTGAGGACCTCGCTCTCGTCGACGAAGTCCACTCCCAGCTCTTCGAGCACGCGCGCCTCCGCCACATGACCGATGCGGACCTTGGCCATGACCGGGATCGAGACGGCCTCCTGGACCGCGCGCACGACCTCGATGCGCGCCATGCGCGCCACGCCGCCCTCGCGGCGGATCTCGGCCGGGACGCGCTCGAGGGCCATGACGGCCACGGCGCCGGCGTCCTCGGCGAGCCTGGCCTGTTCGGGCGTGGTGACGTCGAGGATGACGCCGCCCCGCAGCATCTCGGCCAGGCCGACCTGCACGCGGCGGAGCTCTTCGGGGGTGGGGGTAAGGGTCTTCACGGGCGGGGCCTCCACGGGACATGTCCCACGTCGTTGTGGGGACAGGGGGTACGATTGTCGGGCTACAATCGACGTAAACCGCTGTGAGATAGCGAGTTGTCGATGTCTACCCGAGCTGTATAGTCGGGGGGTACAAACTGTCAATAGTGGAGATTGTCACCATGACAATATGGCAACCCCAGCTCATGAGCAGCGACGCGCCCCTCTACATGAGCATTGCCGATGCTCTCGCCGAGGACATTCGCATCGGGCGGCTCAAACCCGGTGAGCGCCTGCCCACGCACCGCCAGCTCGCGCGCGATCTCGATGTCACGGTCGGGACGATCACCCGCTCCTACGCCGAGGCGGCTCGCCGCGGGCTCGTGGGTGGCGAGGTCGGTCGAGGAACCTTCGTCCAGGACGGGCTCTTCGACGACGTCTCCTACCTGCGGTGCGACCAGACGGACGAGGACCTGATCGACCTCTCGCTCAACCTGCCCATCGGATCGGCGCTCGAGCGCGAGCTCCCGCGTGCCCTGGCCGAGCTCGCCGAGTCGCCGAGCCTCCTCGGCCTCACCGGCTACCTCTCGAACGCAGGCGTCCCCGAGCACCGCGCTGCGGGAGCGGAGTGGATCGCGCGCTCGGGACTCGAGGCGGACCCCGAGCGCGTGGTAGTCACGGGCGGAGCCCAGCAC
>JAJDET010000115.1 GCA_029259655.1 Planctomycetota bacterium | reverse complement strand
GTCAGCCCGTGTTGCGCAGGCCGCGCGCGATCCCGCGCACGGTCTGGACCAGGACCCGCTCGAGCTCGGAGTCTTCCCGACCGCCTTCGCGCCAGCGGCGGAGGAGGTCGATCTGGACGAAGCTCATCGGGTCGACGTAGGGGTTTCGGAGCCGGACGGAGCGCTGCAGCGTCGGGTCCCGGCCCAGGAGCTCCTGCGACTCGACGAGCTCCAGAACGGCGGTGACGGAACGCGCGTGTTCCTCCGCGAGGATGGGGAAGAGACGCCCGCCGACGTCGGCGGCGAGCTCGGCGTAGCGCCCGGCGATCTCGAGGTCGCTCTTCGCCAGGACCATCTCCACGTCGGCCAGGAGCGTCGCGAGGACCGGCCAGGTGCGCGCCGCCCGGCGCACGGCCGCGAGGCCGTGGGCCTCGATCGCCGCGACGAGCCCCGAGCCGACGCCGTACCAGCCGGGGAGCACTGCGCGGCACTGCGTCCACGCGAAGACCCACGGGATCGCGCGCAGGTCCTTCATTTCGCCCCCGCCGCTGCGCCGGGCGGGGCGCGAGCCGATTCGCAACCGCTCGATGACGTCGATCGGGGTCATGCCCCGGAACAGGGCCGGGAACTCGGGATCGTCGTGGACGAGCTCCCGGTAACGCGCGCGGCTCGCCTCGCGCAGGGTGTCCGCGATGGCGCGCTCCTCGCTCGTCGCGGAGCGCGCCGGATCTCCGCCCGCCGTGCGCTCGAGCAGCGCGCCGAGCGTCACCTCGAGCGTGCGCGTGGCGATTCCCCGCAGTCCGTACTTGGCGCCGATGATCTCGCCCTGCTCCGTGGAACGCGCGTGTCCAGCGAGCGAGCCGCGCGGGGCGGCGAGGATCCCCGCGCGCGGTTTCGATCCGCCGCGGCTGATCGAACCGCCGCGGCCGTGGAACAGCGTGAGCTGGAGGCCGAGCTCCGCGGCCGTCGTGACCAGCCCCTCCTGGGCCTCGTCCAGGGCGACGCGCGATGCCGCGATTCCACCGTCCTTGTTGCTGTCGGAATACCCCAGCATGACGACCTGGCGCCCGCCGCGCGCGGCGAGGTGCTTCGCGTACGTGGCATCGCCTCGCAGTGCGCGCAGCACGCCGGGACCGGCCTCGAGATCGTCGACGGTCTCGAACAGCGGCGCGACGTCGAGCGGCACGTCGCCGTTCTCGTCGACGCAACCGCCCGAGCGCGCGAGCAGGAGGACCGCGAGCGCATCGTCCGGGCCCTGCGCCATGGAGATGATGTACGGTCCGAGCGCGTGCGCACCGTAGCGCTCGCGGGCCTCGGCCAGCGCGCGGAACACCTCGAGCGTGCGCCGGGTCTCCTCGTCCGGTGCGTCGAGCCGCGGCGGCCGTTCCCGGCCGAGCGCTGCGGCGAGGCGCTCCGCGCGCGAGGCGGGAGTGCCGGCGGCGAAGTCCGGGTCGCCCAGCAGCGCGCCGACGACGCGCCGGTGAGTCGCGGCGTCTTGCCGGACATCGAGGGACGCGAGGTGGAACCCGAAGACATCGACGCGCCGGAGCGTGCGCCTCACCAGCGCGAGCCCGGCGCGCGATCCGCCGTGACGGGCGAGGCTCTGCGCGACGAGCTCGAGGTCGGCGCGCAGCTCCTCCGGCCGTCCGTAGCCCCCCTCGGCGCCGCGGCCCTTCCGGTCGAGGCGCGCCGTCATCAGCCACAGGATCCGGCGGTAGGGCATCTCGCCGTAGCGCGCGGGGATCGCCTCGAAGTCGTCGGGGAAGCGCTCGGCGTAGTCCCGGACGCGCTCGAGCACCGCGTCGTCGACGGCGACGCGCGTCGTCGACTGGGACAGGTGCTCGTGGAGCGTCCGCAGTTCCTCCCGGTAGCGGCGCAGGGCGAGCTCGAGGTGCCGCGCGAGCGTCGCGCGCATCGTGTCGGCGCCGACGTTCGGGTTGCCGTCCATGTCACCGCCGACCCACGAGGCGAAGCGCACGACGGGGCGCTCGACCGGGATGCGGCGCCCGTACGCGAGCTCGAGCGCGCTCTCCAGCTCCTCGTGGACCGCCGGGACGACGCGGAACAGGACGTCCGCGAGGAAGAAGAGGACGTGCTCGACTTCCTCGGCGACGGTCGGACGGCCGGGGAGCTGTTCCTCGGTCTGCCACGCCGAGGCCATCTCCAGTGCGATGCGCTCGTCGAGCGTAGCGAGCGCGCCGGGGTCGAGCGTCTCCTCCCGGAAGCGCTGGACGAGCGCGCTCGCCAGGCGCTGGTCCTTCTTGAGCAGGGTGCGCCGGACGGGCTCGGTGGGGTGGGCCGTGAAGACGGGCTCGACGACGATCGTGGCCAGTGCGGCTTCCACCTCCTCGGCCGTCGTTCCCCTGCGGCGGAGCTCCAGGGCCGCCGCGCGCAAGCCGCCGCGCTGGGGCGTGTCCGCGGACAGGTAGTCGATGCGGCGCCGCAGGCGGTGAACCTGCTCGGCCATGTTGACGGCCCCGAAGTAGGCGCTGAACGCGCGCACGACCTCGAGGGCCCGTGGCGCGGGGAGGTCGCGGAGGATCGCTGCGAGCTCGGCTCCCGCGACCGCCTCGCCCTTGCGCCGCCGGCGTGCCGCGAGGCGCGCCGCCTCGACCGTCTCGAACACTCCGTCGGGGGCGAGCTCCCGCAGGAGCTCGCCGAGCAGCGCTCCGAGCCGGCCGACCTCCGCCCGCAGGGGGCGATCCTCGGGCGCGAAGTGGATCGCCCCGGCTCTCGTCTCGGAGCTCTGCATGTCGGGCCATCCTGCGCCGTTGCCCGGCCCGAGAGCAAGCGAGCCTACGGAGTCGTCGGCAGCTCCTCGACCGGGGCTCCGACGCGGACGCGCATCTTGGTGGCCCGTGACGAAGCCACCTCGAGCACCTCGATCACCGCGTCGTCGACCTCGATCCGATCGCCGACTTGCGGGATTCGACCGAGTATCGTCGTGGCGAGGCCCGAGAGCGTGTCGGCCTCGTCGTCGGCGAGAACCAGACCCGTCTGCTTGTTGACGAGCCCGATGGGAGCACTCCCCGTCACGAGGTAGTTGCTGCCCCCGTCGGGCACGACCAGGGGCTGCGCGAGGTCGAACTCGTCCTGCAGGGACCCGACGATCTGCTCCAGGACGGTCTCCAGGAACACGAGGCCGATGACGTTGCCGTACTCGTCCACCACGAACGCCATGTGCTGGCGGACGGCCTGGAAGTGCCGCAGGAGCCGGGTGATCGGCATCGTCTCCGAGACGCGGTGGGGGGGGCGCAGCAGGCTCTCGAGGTCGACGTCCGCGAAGTCGGTCACCCCGGCGAGGTCCTTGATGTGCAACACGCCGACAACGTCGTCCAGCGAGCTCTCGCAGACGGGGTAGCGCGTGTGCTTGGTGCGTCGCGCCACCTCCATGCACTCGCTGACGGGCTGGTCCAGCTTGAAGAACTCGACGTCGCCCCGCGGCAACATGATGCGGCGGCAGATCGTGTCGTCGAACTCGAAGACGTTCTGGAGCATGCGGTGCTCGCTCTTGCTCAGCTCTCCGGTGACCTGCGCTCCGGCGAGCAGGGCCCGGATCTCACCCTCGGTGTGCGGGGTCTCGTGGCCCGAGGACTCCACGACTCCGAGCTTCTCGAGGACCGCGGTCGTCACCGAGCTCAGGGCCCACAGGAACGGGAAGGCGCAGACGTAGAAGGCCTTCATCACCGGCGCGCACCGGAGCGCGAGCTTCTCGGGCCGCCGGATCGCGAGGATCTTCGGGACCTGCTCTCCGGCGATGAGGTGGGCGGCCGTGATGATCGAGAAGGCGAACACGAAGGCGACGGCGTGCAGGACCGCTGCCGATTCGATTCCGACGAGGCGGAAGAGCGGCGTGATCAGGTGCGCGACGGCGGGCTCACCGACCCAGCCCAGGGCGAGGGAGGCCATGGTGATGCCGAGCTGGCACGCGGCGAGGGTTCCGTCCAGGCGCTTCTGCAGCCAGACGGCCGTTCGGGCGAACGGTCGACTCTTCCTCACCAGGTCTTCGAGCCGGTAGGGGCGCGCCTTGATGAACGCGAACTCGGCCGCGACGAAGAATCCGTTCACGGCGACCAGCAGGACCGCGAGCAGGATCCAGAGGATGTCGGAGTACAAGAACGGTGTTCCCTTCGTTGATTGTCACGGACGGGCGCTTCGCCCGCGACCCGCAAAGAAGCGACCCCCCGGGGCGAGCCCCGGGGGGTCGTCGAGTTCGTCGGCTCCGCGGAGAAAAGGGGGAGGGAGAAACTCCGCGGGCGACGTCCTCACCGGTGGAGGCCGGGAGGCCTCCCCATCGGTCCTGCGATCTACTTCTTCTCGTGCTTCTCGGTCGGCTTCACGGCCGGCTTGCCGCTCTCGCCGGGCTTCGCCGTCTTGGGGGGGGCCGCCTTGTGGAGCTCGGGCTTGCCACTCTTCGCGATGTTCTTCTTGGGATCGTTCACGTGGCTCTCCTGCCCTGGTGGGGGCGTTGTGGGCAGCCGGTGCCCGCGCCGCTGTGGTGGGCTTTCCGCGCTGTCCAACGCCGGAACTCTACGATAAATCGGGTTATGGTTGAGCTATTTTTTCGGGTCTCGTTTCCCGTTTGGTGGACTCCCCGGGGTCCTGATGAACGTAAGCTGTTGCCCCGACCATGCTGGTGCGCATCCTGCTCTCCCCGACGGTCTCCCGTCGCCACGACGATCTCGCCGAACGGCTGGCGGGTCGCTGCCGGATCACCCGGTCGCTCCTCCGCGAGGACTTCCGGGAGAGCCTGCGGGCGGGTCCGACCGACGTGATCCTCGCGACGCCGGCCGACCTGGGTTCCGACCCGTCGGCCGAGCTCGCGGCGCTGCGCACGGCGCCCCGCCCCCCCGAGGTCGTCCTCTTCGTGAGCGGAGCGCTCGGTCCCTGGCTGGCGGCGGGAGCGATCGCGCTCGCGGAGGCCCTGGCCCCCGACCTGCAAGCTGAAGCCGTCCTGCGCGTCGTCGAGCGTGCGCAGCGGACCCGTGTCCGGCCCGCCCGGCGGCAGGGCGAGCGACTGGAACGAACGCTCGCGGCCTTCGGGACCAGGAGCGCGGCCATCCGCCGCTTCCACGAGGAGGCGCGCCGCGTTGCGGCGAGCGATGCTCCGATCCTCATTCGCGGCGAGCCGGGCGTCGGGAAGAGGTGGCTCGGACCGACGCTCCACCACGAGAGCTCGCGGGCGTCGGAGTCGTTCCACCGCTTCTCCTTCGCGGCGAGCGCATCGGACGCAGGCCGCCTCGCGCTGTTCGGACACGAACCCGGAGTGGCCCCCGGAAAGTCCGGGGCCGGACGTGGGCTCTTCGAGAACAGCCACCGCGGCACGCTGTTCCTCGAGCACGCAGACCTCGCGTCCCCCTCCCTGCAGAAGGACCTGGTCGAGTACCTCGAGCGGGGCTCGATTCGCCCCCTGGGCGGTGAGGGCGACGTGCCCGTCGACGTGCGGTTGCTGGCCTCGATCCCGACCACCGCCCCGGATGTCTCCGACCCGATGCTGGATTCGAAACTCCAGCGCCGCTTCGATCTCGCCGACCTCGTGGTGCCCGCCCTGCGTCAGCGCAGGGAGGACGTGCCGGAGCTGGCCGAAGCCGCGCTCGCGAGGTGCCGCCGGCGCTTCGGCTTGCCGGTCGAGGGCCTCTCGGACGGGGTCCTCGAGGCGTTGAGCCTGCACGACTGGCCCGGCAACCTGCACGAGCTCTGGAACGCGGTCGAGCGCGCGACCTTGCACGCCCGCGCGGGCCGGATCGAGCTCGAGCACCTCTCCCCCGACATCCGCGAGGCGTGCGGAGACGCGGGCTCGGTCGGCCTCGCGCTCGAAGCACCCTGGACGCGCGATCCCGGTCGGCTCCCCACCCTGCGGGAAGCCCGGGCCCGCGCCCAGGAGTGCGTGGATCGTTCCTACCTCACGTGCCTCCTGCGCGCCACGCGCGGCCGCGTCGGCGAAGCGGCGCAGCGCGCCGGAATCGACCCGCGCTCGCTGAACGGGCTCATGCGCCGTTACGGTTTCCGCAAGGAGGACTTCAAGCCCTCCGAAGCCACGGGGCGGTGATCGCGATCGCTCGTCCCGGCAGCAATGCGCAGGTCCGCGTTCCGGAGTCCGTCGGCGTCGCGAAGCCCGCGGACTCGCTGCCCGAGGAGACCGCGTGAAAGAAAAGCCTCCGAAGCGCCGCTCGGTGATGCTCGCCGGTCTGCGCGCGCACCCGCGCGTGGCGCAGTCCGTGGACCTCTTCTTGGCGGTCCTGATCCTCCTGAACGTGCTGGCTACCATCCTCGAGACGGTGGCCGAGGTGCACGACCGGTTCGGCCCGGCGCTGAACGTCTTCGAGCTGTTCTCCGTGGCGGTCTTCACGCTCGAGTACACCGCGCGCCTGTGGCTGGCGCCGCGGCACCCGAGCGGTCGCTACACCGGCTCCGTGCGCGGCCGCGTCCGCTTCGCCCTGACGCCCATGGTGGTGGTGGACCTCTTGGCCATCCTGCCCTTCTACCTCGGCCTGCTGCTCCCCCTCGACCTGCGCTTCCTGCGCGCGCTGCGCCTGATTCGCGTCTTCAAGCTGTCCCGCCACTCGTCGGCGATGACCATCCTGCTCGACGTTCTGCGGCAGGAGGCGCGGAGCTTCGGGGCAGCCCTGTCGATCCTGGCCGTGATCCTGATCCTTGCCTCGAGCGGCATCTACATGGTGGAGCAGGACGCCCAGCCCGAGGCCTTCGGCAGCATCCCCGCCGCGATGTGGTGGGCCGTGGCGACGCTCACCACCGTCGGCTACGGCGACGTGACCCCGGTGACGGTCCTGGGCAAGCTCTTCGGCGCGGTCGTCACCATCGTCGGGATCGGCATGGTCGCGCTCCCGGCCGGCATCCTCTCCAGCGCCTTCTCCGACCACCTGCGACGGAGCCGCGAGTCGTTCCGCGAGGAGGTGGCCCACGCCCTCGAGGACGGCGCGTTGAGCGCCGTCGATCTCGAAGAGCTGAAGGAGAAGGGCGACGAGCTCGGGATCCCGGCCGACGAGGAGGCGCGGCTCGTCGCGCGTGTCGAGGAGGAGGTGCGCTCGCCGTCGTGTGCGGCCGTCTGCCCGCACTGCGGCGAGCCCCTGGCCTGAGGGGCGCGGCTCAGCCGCGACGCGCCGGGTCGGCCTTCGCCGAAGATTCGTAGGAGCGCGTCTCGCGCAGGGCGTCGAGCCAGTAGCCCGAGCCCACGATTTGCAGGTGGACCGTACGCGCGTCCACCGGCTCGACCGCGACGATCCAGACGATCGACTCGGCCTCGGGGAACGGACCGCCGGCGACGGCGTCGCCGAACAGGCGGTTGATCGGCGCGGAGTCGGGCATGCCGTCGGCCAGGAGGCGGGCGAGCAGGGACTCGTGCAGCGGCTCGCTGAGAACGCGCTCGCCCTCGGGGCCGTTCGCCTTCACCGCGAGCCGGACGTCGACCGCGTCGGGGACGGGGACGAGGCCGGGGAAGGCCTGGTAGAGCAAGCTCCCGACGTGGAACAGGCGCTCGTGCAGCGGCATGTCCGCGTACTCCTCCCACAGCTTCTCGTCGAGCATCTCGTGCGAGACGTTCTGGATCTGCCCCTTTCCCAGCGCGTCGCCGAGGCGGTGCTCCAGGAGCAGCGCCGCCGCTGCGGCGGGCTCCCGATCCTGCAGGGACAGGACGCACATCTCGCGCAGCTCGTCGGCGGCGAGGCCGGCGGTGTCCCCGAAGTCCATGCGCTCGAGCAGCCGCCGGAAGTCGTCCGAGGTCCAGGACCCCTCGATCTCCTCCAGAACGGTGAAGCCGCGGACCTCGACACGGAAGTCGGCCATCGCTGCCCTAGCTCGCGCCGTCTAGGCGCAGCGCTTGCATTTGGTGGCCTCGGGCAGGGCCTCGAGCCGCTCGGGCGCGATCGTCGCCCCGCAGTTGGCGCAGGTCCCGTACGTGCCGTCGCGCAGGGCGGCCAGCGCCCGACGGATGTGGCTGATCTCCTCCATCGTCGCGCGACCGACTCCCTCGAGGACCTCGTCACCCTCCGACTCGATCGCGTTGTCGTCCCAGTCGTCCTCGGCGGGCTGGCTGAGGTCCTCGTCGACCTTGTCGGCGCGGGCGGTGAGCTCCTTCAAGCGCTCTTCGAGTGCTGCCTGGATCGTGGCTTGGTCGGTCATTCGGGGCTCCGTGGTTCCCTCGCCCCAAGGCGGGGCGGCGAGACCTGAATCCCATTCTACGTCGACCTCGCCCCTCGACGAACCGTCGAACCCGATCGGGACCGCGGCCGGTCTCCTGTCAGGCTCCTCCGAGCTCGAGCAGCTCGTAGCGGTGTTGCGCACCGCCGAGGATGCGCTCCTCGCCGCGCCGGCCGTACTCGACCTCGAAGGCGAAGCTCGCCTCGCAGACTCCGAGGAGCGGAACGTCCTCGGACAGGACGCACTGGATCTCGATGCGGACCGGGTAGAGCGTGCTGCGCGAGAGCATCGAGCCCTCGAGCACCGCGGTCAGCCGCCGGGCCTCGAGCTCGAGGTCGCCGCGTGTCCACGTGCCGGGGACGAGCTCGCTCTCCACCGCTTCCAGGTCACGCAGGGGATTCGAGAAGTGTCCGAAAGCGGCGAGCAGCTCCGGCCAGCTCCCGTTCAGAGCCAGCGTCGCGCCCGTGGCGAGGGCTTGCGTGCCGACGTCGAGACGGCGTTGAAGGAGGAGCTCTTCGGGCGCGCCCTCCACCGCCATCCAGACGCAGCTCACGTCGTCCCCTCCGAGCCCGCTCTCCGCCGCGGCGTAGCGAGCCCATGCGCCCGGTCGCGTCTCGCCGGCGCGCAGAGTCTTCGGCAACGGATCGCCGAGAACGCCGTTCGTTGCGCGATCCGCCGCCGGACGCTCGGTGAACTCCGTGAGTACCGGTCGGGCGAGGCCGGGCCCGGGAGGCGGCGGCATGGGCTGCCAGCGCTCGTCGAGGGTCTTGTAGCGCATCGGGAGGAACTCCGCCGAGCGCAGCAGGTCCACCGCGTACGTCGCCTCGGCGACCTTGATCCGCGCGGCTTCGATCACGCGCATCTCCGTGCGCTCCTCGTTCGCCCAGGCCACGAACACCGCGACGTGGGCGTCGAAGCGGTTGACCACGTCGCCGGGCAACAGCTCGCTGTAGTCACCGAGCTCGTACGACAGGGCTCCGATCGAGCGCGTCGACTGCTTCACGGGCAGGTTCCACACGCGCGAGACGAGCCCCGAGCAGTCGAGCCCGAACGCGCGCGCGCTCGACCGGGCGTTCCCCTGCGACGGGACGTGGCCGGCCAGGCCGCCTTCGGCGAGCCGCGCCTCCAGCTCGTCCAGCCCCGTGAACCCTCCCCAGCAGTAGGGCATGCCCGCGTAGTCCTCGCCGGGCCGCCAGCCGGCGGGATCGAAGGTCTCGTCGGGCGTATCGATGCGGACACCCGCTTCGTCTTCCCCGTGGAAGACGTGCCGCTCCTCGCCGCGCCAGACGACCGCGGCGTACTGATGGGCGCGCTCGACGATCGCGATGCGTTCCTCGGAGAGGGCGGGGGCCTCCGCTGCAACGGCGGCAACCTGGAACGGGGAGAGCGCCGCGACGCCGGTGAAGAAGCATATGACCAGGTGCGCAAGGGGAGCCATGGCGTCAATGGGAGCACTACTCGAGGTCCAGGAGGTCTCGCAATTCACCCAGGTCTTGCTCATCGAGGGCGCCGTAGCGAACCCACTGGATGAGGCCCGCTGCGTCCACGAGCAGCGTGAGCGGGATGCGCGTCATCTTGGCGAGCGGGACCTGGCTCGGGTCGATCAGCCCGTGATGGCCGAAGGCAAGGTTGTTCCAGGCAGGATCGTCGTGATCATCCGCAGCCACGCCGTCGAGCTGAATTCCGATGACGGACACGGGCGGCGCGAGCTGGGACGACAGCTCGTCCCACACCGGAAGCGCGGTCGGGCAGGCGGAACAACCCCGCGAATAGACGAACAGGAGCAGGCGCTCGAACTCCCCGTCGAACCCGACGCGGGTCTTGGCCCCGTTCTCGTCGGTGAGGTCGAACGGCTCGAGCAACTCGCCCTGCTCGAAGTGGGCGCGCCTGCTCGGTTCGTGTACCGGCGTCTCCGATTCGACCTCGGTGGGCATAGCCGCCTTCAGCGCGCGGTTCTCGCGCGCGAGGACCACTACCTGTATCGCGAGTACGCTGCTCGTAAGGGCCAGAACAAGGGAGAAACTGACCTTGGGCTTCTGCATCGCTGCCGGCGCTACCCCGGAATCGTAACGCGCGATGGACGGGAAAAGGCGATCGACTGCGCTTGACGGGTTGGCACGTCACTGACGACGATGTCCGGGCCGACGGCCTGCTCGACCGGTGGTGTCCGGCGCCGTCGATTCAGTCTCATGGAGGTAAGGATGAAGAAGACTCTATCGATGGCCCTGCTCGGGGCCGTTGCGTTCG
>JAJDET010000114.1 GCA_029259655.1 Planctomycetota bacterium | reverse complement strand
CGTCGAACCTGCGTTCGCGGTTGATGAGCTATCGGCGACCCGGCGCGGACGGGCGCCCGGGCGTCCTGTTCATCGAGCGCGACGCGAGGAGCGTCGAGACGATCGTGACGCGTACGGAAGGGGAGGCGCTCCTCCTCGAGGACGCGCTCATCAAGCAGCACAAGCCCCCGCACAACATCCGGCTCAAGGACGACAAGTCGTTCCTGATGGTCCGCATCGACGAGGGCGAGCGCTTCCCGCGTCCCAAGTTCGTGCGCGCACACCGGCCGCGTCACGGCAAGGAGAGCGGGCGCGGGCGCTCACGCCTGTTCGGCCCGTTCGCCTCGGCGCGGGCCGTCCGGCGAACGCTCTCCGACCTGCATCGGGTCGTTCCGTTGCGCGACTGCACCGACGCGGTGATGAACCACCGCTCACGCCCGTGCCTCAAGCACCAGATAGGGCTGTGTTGCGCGCCGTGCGTGGACAAGGTCACCGAGGAGGAGTACGCGGAGCTCGTGGTCCGGGCGGAGGGCATCCTGTCGGGGAACACGGCCGAGCTCGAAGCCGACCTCACGACCCGCATGGAGACCGCCTCCGAGCGGCTCGAGTTCGAGCTCGCGGCCCAGTGGCGCGACCGGCTCGCCGCGCTGCGCCGCACCGTGGAGGGCCAGGGCGTGCAACCGCGCGACCGGGTGGACCGTGACGTCATCGGTTTCGGGCGCAGCGGCGGCCTGGCCGTCGCGCACAGGATCGCCTTCCGTGACGGGCGAATGTCGGAGAGCAAGAGCCACGTGTTCCGGTCCGAGCTGCCGGACGAGGAGCTCCTGCACTCGGTTCTGACCGCGCTCTACGCCGGCGGGCGACGCGAGGTTCCGCGCGAGATCGTGCTCGCGGTACGGCCGGCCGAGGCAGAGCTCCTCGAGGAGGTGTACGGCATGCGGCTCGTCGTTCCGCGCGCGGGCGAGCGGCGTCGCATGCTGGACCTCTCGGGCGAGAACGCGCGCGCCGAGCTCGCACGTCGCGAGCGCACGGCGGACGAGGGCGAGGAAGCCGCGCGCAAGCTCGCCGAGCTGGTCGACCTGGCGCCGGATCCGGGAGTTCCGCTGGTCGTCGACTGCTTCGACATCAGCAACACGCAGGGTGCGAACGTGGTCGCGAGCCGGGTTCGCTTCCGCGCGGGGATTCCCGACCGTGCCGGGTACCGACGGTTCCGTGTGCGGACGGTCGAGGGGCAGGACGACTTCGCCTCGATGCGCGAGGTCGTGGGGCGCAGCCTCGCGCGGGGCGTCGACGAGGGCGAACTGCCCGACCTGGTCGTCATCGACGGCGGGGCCCAGCAGCTCGCGAGCGCGCTCGCCGCGCGCGACGACGCGGGCGCCTGGGACGTGCGGATGATCGGGCTCGCGAAGGCGCGCTCCGAGCGAACCGTGGGCGGCGCACGGAAGCGTGGGACGGAAGAGCGCGTGTACTTCGCGCCCGACGCCGAGCCGCTCGAGCTCGCGCGTGGGAGCACCGTCCGTCACCTGCTCGAGCGCGTGCGCGACGAGGCGCATCGCTTCGCGATCACGTACCACCGGAAGGAACGCGGTCGCATCCGCTCGCAGCTCGACTCGATCCCGGGCGTCGGTCCGGCGAAGCGCAAGGCTCTGCTCAAGACCTTCGGGAGCGTCGCAGGGGTGCGCGAAGCGAGTGTCGAGGCGCTGGCCGGGCTCCCCGGGATCTCGATGGAGCTCGCGAAGCGGATTCGGGAGCACCTGAAGCGTTAGGGGAACGCACCGTCAGAACTGCTCGTCCATGTACCTCAGATGCTCGAGCAGGTCGGCGTATGCCACCTTCTGGAGCGGAGTGAGGGATCCCAGCGGCGCGGACTCCGTCGGGTCGTTGCGCAGGTCGTACATCGTCTTGCGATCCGGTTGCGGGCCATCGCCATCAGCGTCGACGACGATGAGCTTGAACCGGCCGTTGCGCACAGCGGTCCGTCGGACCTCCTTGGGCCCGGGACCGTTGGGCTCGAAATTCTCCGAGGAGATGAACTTGCGTGCCACCTTGAGCTTCGGGCGGCGCAGCAAGTCGTAGAAGCTCACGGAGTCGAGGATCGACGTTGGGGGGATCCTTGCACCCGTCAGATCCGCGATGGTCGCGAAGATGTCGACTGTGCTCATCAGGGCCATGCTCTCCCGCCCCGGGTTCTCGACTCCCCAGCCGCTCACGATCAAGGGTACGTTGATCCCGCCCTCGAAGAGTGTGCCCTTGAGCTTCGTCGGATCCTGGTCCGGCCCCGCCACCGGCGTTCCGTTGTCGGTCACGAAGAACACGGTCGTACGATCGAGGTCGATCGAGGCGAGGACGTCTCCGATCTTCCTGTCCATCGCAATCACCATGGCCTCGTACAGCTCGCGCCATTTCCGCCCGACCGAGTAGCCGGGTGGGAGGAGGTCGGGCGGGGGCGGGACGAACGGTTTGTGAGGGGCGTTGAAGGCGAGACAGGCGAACCGCGGAGCGGGCGTCTCCTGGATCCACTCGATCAAGGCGTCGGCCTGGGCGCGCGTCGCGTACGCGGGCTCGTAGCTCTCGACGCCGTCGTCGACGCGCAACCAGTCGTAGTAGCCCCCGACGCCCAAGGCCGTCTGCAGGTTGTGCGTGGAGGCGGCGCGAGCCGTGTCGTAGCCGTGGACGCGCGGCGCCTCGTTCTCCACGCCTGCGATCCCGTTCGAGAGGTGCCACTTCCCGAAGAAGCCCGTCGCGTAACCGGCGGCCTTGGTGAGCTCCGCGAGCGAGAGGTTCGCGAAGGGCGAGCCCGGGTTGTCGACGTCGGGCTTGCCCGGTGCGCCCTGCGGTGAGACGACGCCGCCCAAGTCGTCCCGTCCGGGATGGCGGCCGAACTGGATCGAATGGCGCGTCGGGCTGCAGAACGGAGTCCCCCAGACGCGCTTGAACGAAACGCCTCGACTGGCCAGATGGTCGATGTTGGGCGTGGGGATGTTGTCGAGGTCGTACCAGCCCATGTCGTCGGCGACGATGACGAGCACGTCGGGACGCTGGATGGGAGCCGGTGTGGCCGTCACGACCAGGAAGATGAGGGTCGCGACGATCATGACCTGGGCCACCTCAGAACTGCGCCTGCATCGACCTCAGGTGCTCGAGGAGGTCGGCGTGCACCGCTTTCTGGGACGGGGTCAGGAATCCGAGCGGCGCGGACTCCGTCGGGTCGTTGCGCAGGTCGTACATCGTCTCGCGGTTCGGAACGGGGCCGTCGCCGTCGGCGTCGAAGAGCATGAGCTTGAACCGGCCGTTGCGCGCGGCGCTCCGCGAGACGCCCTTGGGCCCGGGGCCGCTGGGGGCGAAGTTCTCCGAGAACAGGAACCGGCGCGTCCCCTTGACCTTCGGCCGGCGCAGACAGGGGAAGAAGCTCACGGAGTCGAGGGTCGAGGTGGCCGGAATCCGCGCGCCGGTCAGGTCCGCGATGGTCGCGAAGAGGTCGACCGTGCTGATCAGGGCCGAGCTCTCCCGGCCCGGGTTCTCGATCCCCCAGCCGCTCACGATCAAGGGGACGTTGATCCCGCCCTCGAAGAGGGTTCCCTTCAGCTTGCTGGGATCTTGTTGCGGCGCGGCCACCGGAGTCCCGTTGTCGGTCACGAAGAACACCGTCGTGCGGTCGAGATCGATCGCGGCCAGGACGTCGCCGATCTTCGTGTCCATCGCCACGACCATCGCCTCGAACTGGTGACGCTTGGTGGGTCCGACCGTGTACGTGCCCGGCAAGAGGTCCGCCGGCGGCGGTCCGAAGGGGCTGTGCGGGGCGTTGAAGGCGAGCGAGGCGAACCGCGGCGAGCCCGTCTCCCCGAGCCACCACTGGATCAGCGCGTCCGCCTGGGCGCGCGTGGCGTACTCGGGCTCGCTCTTCTCGACACCGTCGTCCACCCGCAGCCAGTCGTAGTAGCTCGAGATCCCGGAGGCCGTCTGCAGGTTGTGGATCGAGACGGCGCGGGCCGTGTCGTAACCGTGGACCCGCGGCGCCTCGTTCTCGACTCCCGCGACCGCGTTCGAGAGGTGCCACTTGCCGAAGTGACCCGTGGAGTACCCGACGGCCTTCGTGAGCTCGGCCAGCGAGAGGTTCTCGAAGGGCGAGCCCGGGTTGTTGACGTCGGGCTTGCCGAACTGGCCCTGCTGGAACACGACGCCGCCCATGCCGTCTCTTCCGGGGTGGCGGCCGAACTGGATCGTGTGCCGCGTGGGGCTGCAGAACGGAGTGCCCCAGGCGCGGGTGAACGCGACGCCTCGACTGGCCAGGTAGTCGAGGTTGGGCGTGGGGATGTTCTCGAGGTCGTACCAGCCGAGGTCGTCCGCGACGATGACGAGCACGTCGGGAGGTTGGCCGGAAGCGGGCGTGGCCGCGGCGACCGCGAGGAGGAGGCTCGCGATTCTCACGAACGATTCATTCTACTCGCGCGGCCGTTTCCTCGCCGGAACGTGTCTTTCCACGTGCGCGACGTCCACGGGGGGCGTGAGGGGGCGAGTCGTGCGCTGCGACGCGCGGCGAGCGGCACGGGATGTGAGGAGGACGGGCGTTGCGGTGGGACATCGGGTCCCGCTGGACAAGCGGCGAGCCGTGATCGCACGCCATGGCTCGCCGCACCTTCATTTCATCCCGGAGGCGGGTCCGCTCACCCGCGCGGGTGATAGAGCCTGTGCAGGCTCCTGATGTGCTCCGAATCGAGGTGCGTGTAGACCTCCGTCGTCCGGATCGACGCGTGACCGAGCATCTCCTGGACGCTGCGCAGGTCCGCCCCACCCTCGATCAGGTGCGTGGCGAAGGAGTGGCGCAGCGTGTGGGGCGAGATCGGGCGCGCGATGCCGGCCAGGAGCGCCGCGCGCTTCACGCGTCGCCAGGCGTTCGACCGGTCGAGCGGTTTGCCGGTCCGTGTGAGAAAGACCTCGCGCCGGGCCAGGGCGCCCGGGATCGTCCGGCGGCCGCCCTCGAGCCACTCCGACAGGGCTCGCGCCGCTCGCCGGCCGGCGGGGACGACCCGCGTCTTGTCGCCCTTGCCGGTCAGCCGCAGGACCCGCAGCGAGGGCTCGATGCCGTCGGTCCGGAGCCCGATGGCCTCGCTGACCCGTGCGCCGCAGGCGTAGAGGACCTCGAGCAGCGCGCGATCGCGCTCGTCCCGCCAGCCGCCACCGGTCGGTGCCGTGAGCAGCGCCTCGACCTCGGCGACCGTGAGCGTGGCCGGGAGCGAGCGGCGCAGCACCGGCGATCGGATCCGGGCGGCCGGATCGCGCTCCACCAGGCCCTCGGCCACGAGATGGCGGAAGAGCATCCGCAGGGTCGCGAGGTGCTGGGCGGTCGTCGCCTCGGCCAGCCCGCTCTCGCGCAGGTGGGTGAGGTAGTCGACGACGTCCCGGGGACCGACCGCGCTCCACGCGGCGCGGCCCCGCGAGACCGACCAGCGGGCGAACCGCCGCGCGTTCCGGCGGTATGCGGCCAGCGTGTTGCGGGACACCCCGGCCTCGACGCGCAGCGACTCGAGGAAGTCGACGATCCCGTCCGTGAAGGCGCGGGGCAGGCGGTCGGTCGGGGGCACGGCTTCAGGCTGGAGGTCCGGGCCCCTTCGATCAAGGTGGCTCCGAGGACGAGGGTGAAGAGCTCTCCCGTGGGGTCCGCAGGGCCCTTGAGGGGGTTCAGGAGCGCCCCTATACTCCCCGCCCCGTCGTCACCCGGACGCCCGGATGGGCGTCCCGATCCCTCCCACCCGATCCCCATGCCTGGCAAGAGACCCACCGCGGCCGACATCGAGAGCTTCCGCACGATCCTGGTGCAGATGCGCGGGATGATCACCGGCGACATCTCCGACCTCGAGCGCGATGCCTTCGGCATCGACGGTGAGAAGGCCGGCGTGGACACCACGGCCGACAGTGGCTCGGACAGCCACTACCAGGAGTTCAGCCTCGAGCTCCTGCAACTCGACGAGAACTCCCTGCGGGCGATCGACGAGGCGCTCGACCGGATCGAGACCGGCGAGTTCGGGCGCTGCCAGACCTGCAAGGAGTGGATCATGAAGGGCCGGCTGAGGACCGTCCCCCACGCCAGGAACTGCATCGCCTGTCAGCGCGCGCTCGAGCAGGAAGCCTCCTGATGCTGGGAGGCCGCCGGCTCCCCTGGATTCGGCTCTCGATCGTCGGACTTCTGGTCGCGCTCGACCTGTGGAGCAAGTCCGCGGTCTTCGCCTGGATCGAGGGCTCGCCCGAGCTCCTGACGCTCGACGCCCATCGGCACCCGCGCTACCCGGTCGCGGGCGAGTGGCTGACGGTGATGCTCTCGGAAAACAGGGGAGCTGCCTGGGGAGCCCTGTCGGACTATCCGCGCCTCCTGGTCATCGGTCGCGTCGTCGCCGTCTCGATCCTGGGCTGGATGCTCGTCCGGGCCGACAAGAAGCCTCTGGTGTGGGCGCTCGTGCTCGTGCTCGCGGGAGCGCTCGGGAACCTCTACGACAACCTCTTCCAGCCGTCGGAGGGGCATGCCTTCGGAGCCGTGCGCGACTTCATCGACGTGTACTTCACGGCCTGGGACTATCACTTCCCGACCTTCAACGTGGCCGACTCGTGCATCACTTGCGGCGCCGTTCTGCTCTTGACCTCGGGGTTCTTCGGGTCGCAGGCGGAGGAGGAGCCCGAATCGGGAGCCGAGAGCGAGCGCGAGCCGTCTGCGGCGTGACGCGGGTCCTGGTGGGGGCGCCGGACCGAAGCTAGTCTGACGACAGGATGAGGCTCGAGGAGCTGACGACCGGACACGTCAGGCGCGCCATCGACGTCTATGTCCAGCACGCGTGGCCGCCGGGTTGCCAGGGAGCTCCCCGCGTCTCTCTCGAGGACGTCGCGGTCTGCGAGACCGTCGACGAGATGCTGGAGTGCTTCGAGAAGGACGAGGGCGGGGGAACCCGGCGCTACTCGCTGCGCGTCGGCAACCACCGCTACCCGTTCATGAAGTTCGTGGTCCACGAGTACCTGGTGCGGGGCGAGTTCTTCTTCTCCGTCGACACGCACGACAACCTGGAGACGCGAACCGACTCTCCCGACTATCTCGAGTGGGAGCGGCTCAAGACGCACAACCGTGATCTGAAGGGCGTCATCGAGCGCGCGTGGAGCGAGGCCAAGCTCCCCACTCACGACGACCTGCGCGCGCTGGCCGAGGAGCTCGCGCGCGTCGAACGCGAGGACGAGAAGCGGAAGCGCCTCCTGATCGTGGACGACGAGGCCAACGTGGCCCATGGGCTCAAGGCCCTCCTCCAGGCCCGCGGCTACGACGTGGAGCTCGCGCACGACGGGGGTGAGGTCGTCGAGCGGCTCGAGCGGGATCCGCTCCCGGACCTCCTGCTCCTGGACCTCGAGATGCCCGTCATCGGCGGCCAGGAGGTCCTGGCGCGCATGCGGGAGAATCCGCGCCTGCGGGACCTGCCCGTCCTCCTGGCCACGGCCTCGGACATCGACCTCGACCGGCTCCAGCGGGTCAGTGGGTACCTGCGGAAGCCCTACCCGCGCCAGGTCCTGTGCGCCATGATCGCCCGGCTGCTCGAGCACGAAGGGGAATAGCCGGGCGGAGCGTGCCGGACGGCACGAGGCGCGTGATTCAACCTTGCCGTCTGGGCTCCCGTGGACGAATGGATTAGCCTCTCCGGCCCCGGCAGGCGGGACTCGCTTCGGTCGCCCCTCGCGCACACATATATCGGATGGACTGGGATCAACTGACGGACAAGCTGGGCTCCACCGGCGAGGTCATGGGACGCTTCATGCGGGGCGTCTTCGGCTCGCGCAACGAGCGCATGGTTCGCGACCTCGAGCCGCTGGTCGCGGAGATCAACGGGCAGGAGGAGTGGGCCCAGGGCCTCTCCGGCGACGAGATGAAGGCCCAGACCGCGGCCTTCAAGGAGATGGTGGCGAAGGGGGAGGCGACGCTCGACGACCTGCTCCCCAAGGCCTTCGCCATGGCCCGCGAGGCCTCCGTGCGCACTCTGGGGCTGCGGCCCTTCGACGTGCAGCTCGTCGGCGGGATCATTCTCCACCAGGGTTCCATCGCCGAGATGATGACCGGCGAAGGGAAGACCCTGGTCGCGACGCTCCCGCTCTACTTGAACGCGCTCGCGGGGCGCCCGTCGTACCTCGTGACCGTCAACGACTACCTGGCACGTCGCGACGCGAACTGGATGGGCCCGGTCTACGACTACCTGGGCGTGACGTTCGGCGCGATCCAGTCGGAGATGCACCCGCAGGACCGCCACCCGGTCTACGCCTGCGACATCATCTACGGCACGAACAACGAGTTCGGCTTCGACTATCTGCGCGACAACATGAAGACGCGCGTGGAGGACCAGGTCCAGAAGGACCTCTACTTCGCGATCGTCGACGAGGTCGACTCGATTCTGATCGACGAGGCCAGGACACCTCTGATCATCTCCGGGCCGGCCGAGCAGACGGCGAACAAGTACGCGAAGGCAGATGAGATCGCGCGGAAGCTGAAGCCGGAAGAGCACTTCGAGGTCAAGGAGAAGGAGCGCCAGGTCTCCCTGCTCGAGGACGGGATCGAGGTCGCGGAGAAGATGGTCGGGGTCGATTCCTTCTACAGCGAAGGAAACATGGACTGGCCCCACTACATCGAGAACGCCCTGCGCGCACACAACCTCTACGAGCGCGACACGGAGTACGTGGTCGAGGAGGGCGAGGTCATCATCGTCGACGAGTTCACCGGTCGGAAGATGCACGGCCGGCGCTGGTCGGACGGCATCCACCAGGCGGTCGAGACCAAGGAGGGGCTGAAGATCCGCCAGGAGAATCAGACCCTCGCGACGATCACGTTCCAGAACTACTTCCGCCTGTACGAGAAGCTCGCCGGAATGACCGGTACGGCCATCACCGAGGCGGGCGAGTTCCACAAGGTCTACGGGCTCGACGTCGTCCAGGTCCCGACGAACGTCGCGGTGGCGCGCGCGGACGAGCAGGACACCGTCTACCGCACCGAACCCGAGAAGTGGAAGGCGATCGTGGACGAGATCGCCGAGCAGCAGGAACGCGGCCAGCCGATCCTGGTCGGGACGACCTCGATCGAGAAGTCCGAGCTCCTGTCGGGCATGCTCGAGCGGAACGGCATCAAGCACGAGGTCCTCAACGCGAAGCAGCACGAGCGCGAGGCCAACATCGTGGCGCTCGCGGGCGAGAAGCACGCGGTGACCGTCGCGACGAACATGGCCGGTCGCGGAACCGACATCCGGCTCGGGGGCAACTTCGAGTGGCGTCTCGGAGCGGCGCTCGCGGAGAAGGGGCTCCAGGAGGGGGACGAGGAGCACCTCGAGGAGATCGATCGGATCCGCCAGGAGGTGCGCAAGCGCTGCGCGGCGGACGAAGCGGAGGTCGTGGAGCTCGGCGGCCTGTACGTGCTCGGTACGGAGCGTCACGAGGCGCGCCGGATCGACAACCAGTTCCGCGGACGCTCCGGACGCCAGGGCGACCCGGGCCTGGCGCGCTTCTTCCTGTCGCTGCAGGACGACCTGATGCGTCGTTTCTACCGCGACTGGGTGACCAACTTCATGGAGCGGCTCGGGATGACCGAGGGGCAGGCCATCGAGTCGCCCATGGTCAGCCGCGCGATCAAGAAGGCGCAGAAGAAGGTCGAGGAGTACCACTTCGAGATCCGCAAGAACCTCCTCGAGTACGACGAGGTGATGGACGAGCAGCGCAAGACGGTCTACGGGGTCCGCCAGGACGTGCTCGAGTCCGAGGGTCTCCAGGAGAAGACCGAGGAGATGCTGCGCTCGGCGACCGTGCGAATGGCCGCCGCGTTCCTGGACGACGCGGAGGGCTTCCGCGGCTGGTTCCAGCGCACCTACGGGTTCGAGCTGGACGAGGAGCGCGCGGCCACGGCAACGGTCAAGGACGGCGACCCGGAGATCGCGGTCGAGTCCGTGCTGGAGGGCTACAAGCGGCGCGAGGAGGAGCTCGAGGGAGACCTCATGCGACAGCTCGAGCGCTACCTCCTGCTCGAGGCGATCGACAGCAAGTGGAAGGACCACCTGTACGCCGTCGATCAGCTCAAGGCCGGCATCGGCCTGCGCGGGTACGCCCAGAAGGACCCGAAGAACGAGTACAAGGCCGAGGGCTACGCGCTCTTCCAGAAGCTGCTGGAGGCGATCGAGGACCAGGTCGCGAGCCTCATCCTGCGCGTGCAGGTGCGCGCCCGTGAAGATGTGGCCAACCCGCGTCAGGTGTTCGCCGGCGGCCAGGCGCATCACCCCTCGGCGGCGGGGCCGGGTGCGACCGCTACGCAGCCTCGCCGGCAGGCCGGCGTGCCCGCGTCGCGAGCCTTCGACGCGGCGCGCTACAAGCGCATGGTCGCCGAGAAGCAGAAGAGTGCCGAGGACAAGGAGCGGCGTGCGGTGGACGGCGCCGCTGCCGACGAGGCCGCAGAGCGCCCCTCGGGACCGGCGCAGAACGGCTCGGAGTTCGCCGGAGTGGGGCGCAACGAGCCGTGCCCGTGCGGGAGCGGACGCAAGTTCAAGAAGTGCCACGGGCGGACGCAGTAGCGATCCCCGATCCGATCGCTCGCGATCCCCATCCGGGGCCGGTGCGCGGTGCGCTGCACCTCGGCTATGACCTCTTGTGGGTCCTGGCCACGGTCGTCGGATTCCCGTGGCTCGTATGGAGGAGCCTGCGTGACCCGGAGTTCTTCCGCATGGTCGTGGAGCGCTCCGGCCGTGGGCTGCCCGACCTCTCTTCCGGCGAACGACCGCGCGTTCTGGTTCACGGCGTCTCGGTGGGGGAGGTCAAGGTAGCCGTGCCGCTCGTGCGCGAGCTGGCGCGGCGCTACCCCGAGTACGAGGTCGTCGTCAGCTCGACCACCAACTCCGGGATCGACGTCGCGCGTCAGGTGCTCCCGAACGTGCGGGTCGTGCGCTTTCCCGCGGACCTCTCACCTCTCGTACGCTTGTTCCTGCGGCGGATCCGCCCGGTCTGCGCGATCCTGATCGAGCTCGAGATCTGGCCCAACTTCCTGCGCGAGGCGAACCGCGCCGGAACTCCGGTCGCGGTCGTCAACGGGCGCATCACAGAGACCAGTTTCGACCGCTACAAGCTGTTCCGGCGCACGCTGCCTCAGTTCGACCGCATCACGCTCTTCTGCGCCCAGGGAGCCGAGTACGCCGACCGTTTTCGGTCGCTCTTCGTGGACTCGAGGCGCGTGACCCTGACCGGCAACATCAAGGCCGACGGGTTGAGGGTCGGGCCGGTGGATCCCGGGGAGGAGCTGCGCCGCCTGCTCGGACCGCGGACGGGGCAGACCGTGGTCGTCGCCGGGAGCACGCATCATCCCGAGGAACAGTGGATCGTCGCGGCATGGCGCAAGGCGACGCCGGACGCCAGGCTCGTCATCGTCCCGCGTCACCCGGAGCGCTGCGGCGAGCTCGCGCGGACCCTTGCGGTGGAGGGCGTCACCGCACAGCGTCTCAGCTCACTGCGGGCCGGTGAGGTGCCCGACCCGGACCGTCCGGTGCTGGTAGACACGATCGGCGAGCTCGAGCGGGTATACGGCCTGGCAGACCTCGTGTTCGTCGGTGGGAGCCTCGTGGACCACGGTGGCCAGAACGTCCTCGAACCGGCGGCGCAGGGCAAGCCCATGCTGTTCGGGCCCTCGATGGCGAACTTCATGTCCGAAGCGCACCTCCTGCTCGAGGCCGGAGCGTGCCGCCAGGTCGCGGATCGCCACGAGCTCGCTCGAGCGCTGGCGGAGCTCGCCGGGGATTCAGAGGCTCGTGCGCGTATGTCGGCTGCTGGGCTCGCCGCCGTCGAGGCCCAGAAAGGCGCAGCGCGCGAGACGGTCACCGCTCTCGGAGAGCGCTGTCTCTCCTGAGGAGCTCAGGCCGCCTTCGACTCGGCGACCGGGTCCCTCCCGACCCGCGCTCGCTCCGCATCCAGCGCCTCGTTGATCAGCGTGCAGAGCTCCTGCAGCTCGTCGTTCTTCCGGATCCGGCACGGGGCCTGGCTCTCACCGCTGGCGATCCGCCGGAGCTGACGCTCCATGGAGAACACCGGTCCCGCCACGCGGAACGTGATCAGGATGCCGATCCCGCAGGCCGCGGGGAGCAGGATCCCGAACGAGAACCCGAGGACGCCCAACAGCAGTCCGGGAAGGGCCTCCGCCAGGTAGTCGCCTCCGGTCGGCAGGTGGTTCGAGAGCGAGAGCAAGCGCGCCCCCAGGAGCGTGAACTGTACGAGCAAGGCGATCGCGGCCGTCGCCACGAAACTGATCGCCAGGCGCCATTGAAGCGGGGGATGGACCAGCTTGCGCAGGCGTCGGTGCCGGTTTTTCTGGGGCTGGGGCATGGGGGATTCTCTGCTATCGACCTCGGATGAACTCACGGACTCCTCGAGCGCGGACGGCGTCGTCATCGGTAGAGCTCCTGCCAGGCGACGGGGTCCGGCCCCAGGTCTTTTCCGGTGATGGACCGCAGCGCACGCCTGGCTTCCTCGTGCACGGCCGGGTTCGGGTACTCGAGGACCTCGATGAGGTCGGACACGACGAGAGGCGAGCCCAGATTGCTCAAGACCGCGCAGCCGAGACGCACGAGGTCGACCTCCGTGCGCCGCAGCGCGGCTGTCACACCGGGAGCCAGCTCGTGGCGGTAGAGCCGCTTACCTGCGAGTCCCTGGAGGATTCCGGAGACTTCCGCGGGATCGCCGTGTGGTATCCGGGCGAGCTGGCTCCGCGCCTCGGTCTTCCACCACTCCCTCTCCTCGCGGTACCACTCGAGCCAGCTGTACCGGTCGGCGGCGAAGCGCTTGCCCGTCAGGTCCCGCAAGGCGGCGTGCGCCTTCGCGCCGCCGCCGTAGGGCGTGTCGAGCAGGCCGATGAGCCGGTCGACGGAACCCGTGTCCCCCAGACCGTGAGCGGCCAGGATGGCCGCGATGACGATCTGCGGTTCGCCGCTGTCGAGCTGGCGGCGTATCTCGTCCGCCACATCGAGGTCGACGGGGTGGGGAACGGACGGCCCCAGCCGGGCCATCTCGCCGAGGATCAGGGCCTCCGCGCCCGGGATGCGACCCAGGAGATCGGAGAGGACACGCAGTGCCGGTGGCCCGCCCGCTTTCCCGGCGACCCGGACGGCGGGAGCGATCAACGACGCGTGTCCCTCGCGGCAGGCCGTCGGTAGCTCGAAGAGGGCGTCGGGGTCGCGCTCGACGATCCGGTCGAGAGCGGACTCGTACGCGAGGCGGTGTTCCTTGGGGACGTGGTGCTCGTCGTCCGGCGGCTCGAGGATGCGGGCGAGCAGCGCCACCTCGGCGCGTGCGCCGTGCTCTGCAACGAGGCGCACGGCGACTCGCACCTCCGGTCCTCCGCGCGGTAGCGTGCGCAGGAAGGCGCGCACCTCCGACCCCCAGAGACGACCGAGAGCCTCCGTGACGGCGCGCTTGCGGAACCCGTCGATCCGCACGACGGTGTCGCCCGAGGCGATGCGCTGTTCGACGAGTGCGGCGAAGAGCTCGGGCACGGCGCTCGTCCCGAGCTGGGACAGGGCGGCACCGGCGGTGTCGGGGCCGGACTCGACGAGGATCGTCGCGATGTCGGCCACGATCTCCTCGTCGGGTCCGCGCGTCGCGGCGGCGTGGGGCGTCGCGAGTAGCGCCAACGCCGTCGCGGCAGCGACGGCCTGGAACCGTCTTCTCGATGTGGTGGGGGTGGTCACGGCTCTTTCCTGGTGCGGGGTACGAGGACGGGCGGAGCATTCCCGTCGCAACGAGATCGATGTCACATGGCTAGCGCGTGAAGGACTTGGTCGTGAAGCCTCGATCGATGAGCTCGGGCGGGGGCATCACGACGCTCTGAAGGAGCACTCCATTGGGCGGCTGGTAGTCCTCGATCGGCCCGGTCCATTCCTCTTCACCGAGGGACGACTGGTACCGCACGTGGACGATCCACGGTTCCTCGAGCTGGGCGGCGGGCGGAGTCAACTCGAACGAGCTCACGGACTGCACCTTGCGGAAGTCGAACTCCTCGAAAGGCCCGACGTAGGTCACGACCTCGCTGGCGGTCGGGCTCTTCGAGCCCCCCCAGCTCTTCTTGGAGCCGCCCTTGGAGCCGCCCTTGGAACCGCCCTTGGGGCCATGGAGCCATTCGCCCCAGTCCCCCCATTCGCCCCAGCCGCCGAGACCACTCGCATCGACGGGTAGGTAGGTGACCTCGGCGGTCCAGGAGTACGACTCCCGAGTCTTGCTCGCAGCCGGAACTTCCTCCGCCGCCACACTCAAGAGCTCGAAAGGGTCGACGCCGCGCGCGCGCATCGCAGGCGGAACTTCGGTGATCTCCCAGGAGACGAGCCGCGGCAGCTCGATGGGGCCCGACCCTCCGGCCACGCCGCTGTCGAAGTGCAGCCGCACCTCGGGGCCGATCGAGAGCGAGCGGGCGATCAGAGCTCCGAAGACCTCGAAGGAGCTCGTGATGTCGACCGTCCCCTCGGGGGCATAGACCATGCCGTGGAACATCGAATCGGCGTGGAGCTCGATCGGGACGTCGCCCGCACCCTGCAACGTGAGTCGGGACGGGTCCTCGCTCGTCACGTCGAGCCAGGATCCGTCGGCGAGCTCCGCGGACTCGGTGACGTAGATGTGAACGACACCGGGGACGTTGTCGATCCGGAGCCCGGCTCCGTCGCTGAGCTCGAGCCGTCCCACGACCAGGATGGCGGGGCCCTGCACGTGGACCTCGCAGCCCTGGATGACGCGCAGGTATTCGTAGCCCACCTCGGTCGGCGCGATTACGAGGGGGATCGCATCATTGTGAACGATGCCGGGGAGCGTGGTCACCATCGGTGCCCGAACCCGGTCGGGAACGATCGGCGCACGGCGGGGCTGCGTGTGCCCGGTGATGCCGACGCCGTCCGTCAGGAGCACTTCCGCGCCGAGTCCCGGGACGACGTCGCCGTAGACCGCCGCTGCGGCCTCGAACGTGATGCGACCGTTCGAACCGAGCTGCCCGCCGCCGAGCGTGTGCGGACCGAGGTCGAGCGGCGGAACGGTGCCGTCCAGAACGACGAAGGCGTCCGAGGTCTCGTCCACTCTCTGCAGGTAGACGTGGGTCGAGTCGTGGGAGACGACGTCGTAGGGTTCGCCTTCGTAGTGGACCGTGCCTAGCTCGCCCGATAGCAGGGCGTAGACGTCCACGGACTCCCCGACGGCGCCCGTTTCGACGTAGCCGTCTTGATCTACAGGAATGTCCGATGCCGGAGGCCGGCTCGACAGGAGCTCCAGGTCCCCGAGGGGGAGCTTCAGCAACTCGGAGACCTGGTCCGTGTACGGTCCCTCGTCCGAGTCGTACCCGTCGACGAGGATCGGAGCCTCGATCACGATGTCCTCGTCCGCGAAGATCCCGATCGGTTCGTCGTGGCGTTCGACGGTCACGGCCAGCGACCCGCGGCCCAGCCCGGTCAATGCGTTGCACTCGAGGCGTACGAGGTGGTCGCCCGCGTCCACGGCCGTCACCCACAGGAGGCCATCCCCGCTGGCCACCGGCTCCGCTTGCGATCCGATCTTGCCCGTGCTGCCGGTCGCGAGGCCGAAGTAGGCCTCGGCGAGCCCGGCCTCGGCCAGATAGAAGGCGCGCGCGTCGTGCTCGGCCATCACCTTTCGTCGGTTGAACACGGTCGAGAGGTGCAGCAGCGTGGCCGAGGCCGCGGCGATCACCACCGTGGCGATCAAGGCCATCAACAGAGCTGCACCCCGTCGGCGCGCGCTTCTCTGGGTCGAGGATCGAGGCTTCATGGGGCTCAGCGCGTGAACGACTTCATCGTGAAGCCCTTGGACACGAGCTCCGGCGGTGGCATCACCACGCGTTGCAGGAGGTAAGTCACCTCCCAGTGCGGATAGTCGGCGACGGGTCCTTCCCACTCCTTCTCGGACCCGAACAGGGTCCTGTAGCGCACGAAGACGGTCCACGGCTCGTCGAGCTCGGCGTCGGGCGGGATCAACTCGAACGAGCTGGTGAACTCGGACTCGCGGAAGTCGTAGTCCTCGC
>JAJDET010000113.1 GCA_029259655.1 Planctomycetota bacterium | reverse complement strand
CGCGGCGCCGTCGTCAAGGGCCGCACGCGTGTCGGATTCGGGCGCGCGCTCCGGCACCGAGAGAGTCGCATCGTCCTCTCGCTCCGCGCCTCCGACCCGGTCACGCGCCGCGGCCGGTTCCGCTCGCACGTCGGACGCACCATCGTCGAGCACGACGACGATCACGACGCAGGCGATGACGACCAGGAGTCCAGCGAGCGCGAGCCGCACGCGCTCACTCTATCATCAGCGTGGCTCACGCATCCGAGAACCGGACAGGCGCTCCGACATCCTTCGCCGCCTGGTCGGTCTGGGGAAGCCGCACCGGGGCGTTCCGCCATCGACGACGCGGGCGGGATTGCCGGTTGTCCGGGAGCCCCGTAGATTGGAGCCTGGAGTCGACCGCAGGCACCGCGGTCGAAGGTCGGGAGGAACATGGATGCACGCACGGAGAATCCGGTGAAGAGTCTCGAGGACTCCATTCGCGAGTTCATCGTGCGGGAGTTCCTGCAAGGCGCGGACTCCTCCGAGCTCACCCACGCGACGCAGCTCGTGGAGGGAGGCATCGTGGACTCGATCAACGTCCTGATGCTGGTCGACTTCCTCGAGGAGGGGCACGACTTCGAGATCGAGCCCGAGGACGTGCGGGAGTTCCTGACCATCGACAAGATCGCGCGCATCGTGCGTCTGCGGACCGGGGTGGAGGCCTAGCCGCTCGGACCGGGGCCGACCGGCAAGCTCGCCGATGTCCGAGGCCGTCGGGATCCTCTCGAGCGCCGTGTGCGCGCCCGGAGAGCTCCGACCCACGTCGGAGATCCTCGCGGCGGCGGGTGTGAACCCGACCTCGGAGACGGTCGCGGGGCTTGGCGCCGCGTCCGTGTCCGTGGGCTCGCCGGGAGGGGAGCCCTTCGTGCTGCACGCAGCCCGGCAGGTCCTCGAGCAGGCGGGCGTCGCGCCCGGCGACGTCGATGCGATCGTCGACTACAGCGTCTTGCCCCAGAAATTCCTCGTCCCCGCCTGGTCTCCCGGCAACCAGCTGCAGGCGGAGCTCGGAGCGAAGGGGTCCTTCACCGTCGGCTTCAGCGGCGGCGGCTCGAGCAACCTGCTCGTCGCGCTCGCCTCTGCGCGCGACCTGATCCTGACGGACGCCGACGTGTCGACGGTCCTGCTCTTCGGTGCCGATTTCTGCATCCCCGGGGACCGGCTGCTGGGTGGGGCGGAGCCGATCGCGGTCCTGGCCGACGCCGCCACCGCTCTCCTCGTCTCCGACTCCGCGCCTCGGAACCACATCGGCCTGACGGAGCTCTGGTCCGACGGCGCCCTGCACGACGTCCTCTGCGTGCCGGGCGGCGCGATGCGGCACCCGGACCGGGCCGATCTGTTCCGGCTACAGCTCGATCGCGAGGCCCACGCCGCTGCGCCGCGGATGGACATGCTATTGCGACTCGTCGCGCGCGTCCTGGAGCTCGAGGGGCTCTCCCTCGACGCGATCTCCCGCTTCGTGATCCCGAACCTCTCGCCGGCGGATCGAGCGGAGTTCGCCGATGCCTTCGGCATCGACGGGACGAGCTCCGACACCCTGGTCGGCGGCTCCGGTGGCCACCTGCTCGCCGGCGACCTGGCGCGGAACCTCCACGAGCTCATCGAGTCGGAGAGCGGGTTCTCGGGGCCGACGCTCCTCTGCTCGCACGGCCTCGGCTTCCTGTACGGTGCGACGGTGATTCATCCGGACGGGAGCGGGTCCTCGTGAACGCGCCGATCGGTATCCGCGGCGCGGCGTACTACCTGCCACCGGCGACCAAGTCCGTCGCGGACGTCTTCCGGGACGAGGACATCCCCGACGAGCCCCTCGCGACGAGTGTCGACTTTCGGCGCGACATCGGGATCGAGCGCGTTCACGTCGCTGACGCCGAGGAGCCCTGGGAGCTCGGGCTCGAGGCCGCGCGGCGCGCCGTGGACGACGCCGGCATCGATCCCGCCGAGATCGAGCTCGTGCTCGACTTCACCAGCATCCCCGAGGACTTCGTGGCTCCCACGTGGTCGGCGGCCGGCATCGTCCAGCACCAGCTCGGTGCCACCGAGGCCTTCGCCACCGCCGTCAACACCGGCGGCTGTGCCAGCTATCACGTCGCGCTCAAGACGGCCTGTGCCTGGCTCTCGGCTGCTCCGCACCGCAAGACCGCTCTCCTGTTCGCCGGAGACAAGACGCCGGAGAAGAACAAGACCTACTACCCGATCACGGTGACCTGCGATGGAGGGAGCGCCGTCGTTCTCCAGAAGGAGTGCGACGAGCGGCAGATCCTCTCCGTGGACGTCCGCACGGTGGGGGACCTGCACGACGTCTGGTACGTGCCCGGGCCGTCGCGCCAGCCGCCCGGGCAGCCCTTCCCCGCGGACACGCTGCACATGAGGAGCGACATGCAGCGGTTCAACGACAACGTCATCACCATCAACCTGTTCATGTTCCGCCGGGTCATGAAGGCGGCGATGAAGCGCGCCGGCGTGAAGGCCGCGGACATCGCATGCTACGTCTACCCGACCTTCTCGACCTGGGACCAGAGGAGCTTCTGCGAGGGCCTGCGCATTCCTCCGGAGCGCGTGTACACGGACGGGCTCGCGCGGCACGGGCACTTGCAGGAGAACGACATGGTCATGAACTACGTCGACGCGGTGGAAGCCGGCGCGATTCGATCCGGGGATCTCGTCATGGTCACCACCAACGGGGCGGGGTTCACCTGGGGGGCCGGGGTCATCCGGCACTGAGGTCGTGGTCGACGAGAGCACCACCGACGTCGTCATCCTCGGTTCGGGGATCTCCGGGACGATGCTCGCCGCCCTGCTCGCGCGCCACGGCGTCAGCGTGCTGATCCTCGAGTCCGGGACCCACCCGCGGTTCGCCGTCGGTGAGTCGACCATTCCGCACACGTCCTTGCTGCTCTCGCTCCTGGCGGCGCGCCACGACGTGCCGGAGCTCGACTACCTCGCCTATCCCGACCTGATCCAGCGCCATGTCGGCTCGACCTGTGGCATCAAGCGCTCCTTCGGCTTCGCCTTCCACCGCGAGGGTGAGCCCCACGACCCGTGCGAGGGGCTCCAGTTCGGCACGAGCTCGAAGGACGAGAACCACCTGTTCCGCCAGGACGTGGACGCGTACCTCTTGCACGTCGCCATCCGCTACGGCGCGCGTTACCGGGACCGCGTGACCGTCGCTCCGGAGTCGATCCGGTTCGATGCGGCGGGAGTCGGGCTCGCCCTGGAGAACGGCGAGGAGCTCCGCTGTCGCTACCTGGTCGACGCGACGGGAAGGAGGAGCCCTGTGGCGGAGGTGCTTCGACTACGCGACGAGCCGACGCGCTTGCGCCACCACTCCCGCTCCCTGTTCACGCACGTCGTCGGAATGCGACCGTTCCAGGAAGAGGAGTCTCCGTTCGCACTGCCGTGGGAGGAGAGCACGCTGCACCACGTGTTCGACGGGGGCTGGTTCTGGGTGATCCCGTTCGGCAATCGGCCGGAGTCGACGAATCCGCTGACCAGCGTCGGGCTGACGCTCGATCCCCGCCGCCATCCTTCGGGCTCCGACCTTCCGGAGGAGGAGTTCCGCCGGTTCCTGCGCCGCTTCCCGAGCGTGGAGGAGCAGTTCCGGGACGCTCGACCCGTTCGCTCCTGGGTCTCGACGGGGCGCACGCAGTTCTCGTCCCGGCGCTCGACAGGTGCGCGCTACTGCCTGATGTCCCACGCCGCGGGCTTCGTCGATCCGCTCTTCTCGCGCGGCCTGATCAACACGATCGAGGTCGTCTACGCCCTCGTGGACCCGTTGCTCGAGGCCCTCCGCGACGACGATTTCACGGACGAGCGGTTCGAAGCGATCGACGGGCTGCAAGCGCGCGTCCTCGGATACAACGACAAGCTCGTGAACGGTGCCTTCCAGAGCTGGTCCGACTTCGGTCTGTGGAACGCCTGGGCGCGCGTCTGGGCCCTGGGGACGATCCTGACCGAGTTCCGCCTGATGAAGGTGCTCGAGGAGTACACGACCAGCGGGGATCCCGGCTGTCTCGAGACGCGTCTCTCCGATCCCGCCTTCTCCGACTTCGAGGACCCGGACTACGCCTCGTACTTTCGCCGCGCGGTCAGAGTCATGGCGGAGCTCGAGGCCGGGAAGCTCGACGCGTCGTCGGCCGCTGCGCGGATCCTCGAGGCGGCCGCCGACTACGAGTTCCCGGTCATGCTCTCCAGCGCGGCGCTGCAACGCGCCGGGTGGATTCAGGACGGGCAAGTGATCAGCGAGCGCAACATCGGCTTCGCGCGGCGGGGCTACCGCTGGGCGCTGACGAATCCGACGACACGCGACCTGTTCGGCAACACCGAGACCCTGTACCGCTGGCGAGCCCAGCACCCCGACCCTCACCTGGTCGGAGAGGCCTGACCTGAGCGGCACGAGCCGGATCCACTACAGCGCCGACTGGCTCGCCTCGTACGAGTCCGCACTCCACCCGGACGACGAGGGGCTCAAGCGCCGCGAGGCGGAGGACCTGGAGGAGTACCTGCGAAGGACCGAGCTGTGGGGGCGGGTTCGCTCGCACCTCGATGTCGGGACCTGCACCGGGCGCTATCTCGTGCACCTCAGGCCCGCCGTCGTCCCCGGCGGTCATTCGCTCGGAGTGGACGATGACCCGGAGTGCATCCGGTTCGCGAGCGAGAGCGTCGCGCGTCGCCTCGCCGACGAGCTCGCGGACGCGCGCGTTCGTCTGATGCGCGCGGACTTCGGGGATCCGGATCTGGACTTGCCGGGAGGTCCCTTCCACGTCGTCACCTGCATGATGAGCACGCTGTCCCACTTCGGCGACGACCGATCGTCGAACGGGGACGATCGCTTGCAGCGCGTGCTGGAGCGGCTCGCGTCGCTCGTGGAGCCCGACGGCCTGCTCTTCTTCAGCACCTGGTCGCGCCGAGCCTGCGAGACCGAGTCCTTCCTCGAGATCTACGGACCGGAGGACCGGCGGCGGCTCGCGCTCTGGACGCCGACGGAGGCCGATCTCCTGGACCGGCTGGACGCGGCCGGGTTGGCGGTCTGCGAGCGGACGCATCCCGACCCGCTGCTCCATCTGTGGGTCTGCCGGCGCGGGGGGAGCGCGTGAGCTCACTCGATCTCCTCGGTCCGCAACTGCGTCTCTGGATGGGGCAGGAGCTCGCGGGGCCCGTGCCCTGCTACGACCTCGCGTTCACCTTCGAGATCACCGGCCCCCTGCGCCCCGAGGTCTTCGAGGCCGCCTTCCTGGACGTCGTCGAGCGCTGCGACTCCCTGCGCCTCGTCATCAAGGAAGAGGGAGGCGTTCCGCGCCAGCGCGTCCTCGCCGCGGGACGGCGCGGCCTCCAGCACGTCGACCTCGCGGGAGCCGCCGACCCGCGGGCGGCGCTCGCGTCCTGGATCGCGGCTCGCGTCTCGGAGCATCCGCTCGATCTCTCGCTGTGCTCGTTCGACAGTGCTCTGATCCGGCTCGGGCCGGAGCAGTGGTGCTGGTACTTCGACCAGCACCACATCGCCGGCGACGGGTGGTCGTTCGGCCGGCTGTTCCGCGAGCTCGCCGCGACCTACGAGCTCGCCCTGGCGGGGCGGTTGTCCGAAGCACCCGCGCTGCCCGCTTTCGAGGAGTACGTACGAGCGGCCGCGGGCCCGCGCCCGGAGATCGGTACTCCGACCGGAGACCGCGACTCCGCGTTCCCGTCCGCCGGCGACGCGACCGTTCGGGAGCGGCGTCTCGTTCGCCCGCTCGGGCGCTCGCGGAGCGCACGCCTTCGCGCCCTCTCAAGGCACGAGGACCTGCGCGCTCTCAGCTACCCGCTGTTCCTCCTGCAATTCTTCGCGGTCGCGACGGCCGTGTACCTGCACCGGCTGACCGGTCGGCGCGAGATCCGCATGGGCGTTCCGTTCCACGGTCGCATCGCGGGGCCGTTCGAGGACGTCGTGGGACTCCTCCAGGAGGTCCAGCTCCTGGAGCTCGCCGTCGAGCCGGGCGACACGGTGAGCAATCTCGCGGCTCGCTCTTCGCGCGAGGTGTGGCGCATCCTCTCGAGCTCACGGCGAACGGAGCCGACGACGCCCGCGTCCGAGGAGGTGCTCCTGAACCTGCCCAACGTGACGTTCGCGGACTTCGCCGGTCTCCCGACTCACGCCGAGTGGCACCACACCGGGTACGGCGACGGTCACAGGAAGCTCTTCCTGCACGTGCACGACTTCGACGGGACCGGCGAGCTCACGCTCCTCTTCGACGGCAACGAAGGGGCCTTTCCACACGGGCGCCTCGAGCGGTCCGCCTCGCACTTCCTCCACGTTCTCGATCAGCTGCTGGAGGATCCCGGACGCCGCGTCGATGCCGTCGTCCTCCCGACGGAGGAGGAGCGTCGCGAGTTGCTGGCGCTCGCGGGCGAGCCCGCTCCCGAGCTGCCCCCGGGCACGCTCGTGGACTGGTTCGAGGAGCGGGCGACGCGCGACCCCTCGGCGACGGCGCTCTCCTTCCGCGACAGGGCGCTGACCTACGCCGAGCTCGATGCGAGCGCCAACCGGCTCGCGCACCGGCTCCGGCGCCTCGGTGTCGGACCCG
>JAJDET010000112.1 GCA_029259655.1 Planctomycetota bacterium | reverse complement strand
GCCCGCCCCCGCGCGCGCCGCGCAGCCCCTGGGGGCGCCCCGGCGCCCCCCCGCGCCGGCGGGGCCTTCGCCCCCGTCCTTCCCTGCAAACCGCGCGCCTCCGCGCGCGCCGAGATGTCCTGCGGCGCGACTCCGCGCCGGGCGAGGCCTTGGCCTCGCGGGGTGAACGTGTGGGGGAGTTGTTGGAGCGCGCCTCTGGGGGCGGCCATGGCGCGACCCGTGCCGGGTTGGGGTTTCGGGCTCGTTGCGCCCCCTTGCGGCGAGCGGGCCCTTCGGTATCCTCCCCGAACCCCGGTGGGCGCATAGCTCAGTTGGCAGAGCAACTGGCTTTTAACCAGTAGGTCCCAGGTTCGAGCCCTGGTGCGCTCACCACCTCACTCCCCGCGTTCGGCGTCAGCCCGCGGGGGCGAGGCGCGCCTCGAGGGGCGCTGTCGCGAGGCCTCCCAGCCCGAGGTACGTCCGCGCCCAGTAGCCGGCGCGCGTCACGCCGACGAAGCACCACAGGAGCCAGGCGACGACGATCCCCGGCACCTGGAAGAGCTGCTCCAGGACGACGGCCAGGAGGAGCACGGCACTCTGCAGGAGGAGGTCGACGACCGTTGCGCGGAGCGTGCTCCAGGGGCTGTTCTTCGCGAGCCGCCAGGCGTGCGTCAGTGCGGACACCGCGCCGCGCCGGTTGTGAGCCAGGCTGTGGAGCGCGAGCTGGATCAGGACCTGCAGCAGGATCCCGTAGGCCATCAGGACCACCCCGACGGGCATCAGGACGAGCGCCAGGAGCGACGTGAAGGTCTGCAGGAACTCGACCAGGTTCAGGAGCAGGACGACCGGGCCGAGCAGGAACACCACCGCACCGAAGAAGAGCATCGGGAACGCGAGCATCAGGCCGAAGGTCGAGAGGGCGAGACCCTTGCCCGTCCGCCACGCCAGGAGCAGTTGCGGTGGGCGCCGCCCTTTCGCCGCGGAGCGCCAGCGCTCGGGCTCGGAGAGCGCCGCGAGCCCCGCGATCAGGGGCGAGACCGCCAGGAGCAGGAGCAGCATGCTGGCGAGCCGACCCGCGTCGCTCCAATCGAGCGTGAGCAGGGTCGCGGGCGTGGGCAGGAGGCTCGGTCGCGTGAAGACCGGTTCGACGCCCCAGTCGCGCAGGATCTCGAAGCTGACGTCGGTCGTCGCGCCGAGGATCGCGAGCACGTCGCGCACCACCCCGAAGCCGAGCCCCAGGCTGGGGTAGGTCAGCCCGACCGCCCAGATCAGACCCGGAATGCCGGCGCTGCGGGCCGAGGAGACCATGGCGTCGACCGCGCGCGAGAGCGGCCAGCGCTCGTGCGGACTACCGAACAGGCTGGCCATGGCGCGCCCTGCGGGAGGACGCGGCGTCCATTTCGCGAGCTCTTGCTGCCGTCATCCCCTCATCCAACGGGGGCCAGCGACTCCCCCCGACAGGCCGCCTCCACCTCGTCGACCTCCTTGGGAATCGCTGCGGTGAGCACCTCGTTCTTGTCCTCGGTGACCGCGACGTCGTCCTCGATGCGCACGCCGATTCCGCGCCAGCGCTTGTCGACGGTGTCGTCATCGGGAGCGATGTAGATCCCCGGCTCGACCGTCGTCACCATCCCCGGCGCCAGAATCCTCGACTCGCCCTCGACGTAGTAGGAGCCGCAGTCGTGGACGTCGAGCCCGAGCCAGAGACCCGTGCGGTGCATGTAGAACCGCTTGTACGACTCGTTCTCGAGGGCCTCTTCGGTGCTGCAATCGAGCCATCCGAGCTCGACCATCCCCTCGACCAGGACGCGCGTCGCCACGTCGTGAACCGACACGAACGTGTTGCCGGGCCGCGTGTGCTCGATCGCCGCCTTCTGGGCATCGAGCACGAGCTCGTAGACGGCGCGTTGTTCCGCTCCGAAGGTCCCGTTCACGGGGAACGTGCGGGTCACGTCCGAGGCGTAGTAGTCCCACTCGGCACCCGAGTCGATCAGGAGCAGGTCGCCGTCCCGGAGCTCGCAGCCGTTCCGGATGTAGTGGAGGACGCAGGCATTCGCTCCGCCGGCGACGATGTTCGTGTAAGCCGGTCCCGTGCTCCCGTGCTTCCTGTAGGTGTACTCGAGGAGCCCGTCGATGACCGACTCGTTGACGCCCGGGCCGGCCTCGCGCATCGCCGCGCCGTGCGCTTCGGCCGTGATTCCCGCGGCGCGCCGCATGAGCGCGATCTCGTCGGGTGACTTGACGAGTCGCATCTCGTGCACGAACGGCGCCGGGTCCAGCCACTCCGAGGGCGCGACCACGCCGCCGCGGACCTTCATGCGCAGCGCCGCGCCGAGCTCCATCATCCTCCGGTCGCGGGCCTCATCGCGGCCCGTCCGGTAGACGACACGCGAGTATCCCGCCAGGAGGTCCGGGAGTCGGGACCACAGCTCGTCGATCGGGTACGCGGCGTCGACGCCGAGCTCGCTCCGCGCCGCTTCCGTGCCGAGCCGCCTCCCCGTCCAGACCTCTTCCTTCGGGTTCTTCTCCTGCAGGAACAGAACGCTTCGCTCCCCCTTGCCGGGCAAGAGGACGAGGACGGCGTCCGGCTCGTCGAAGCCGGTCAGGTACCAGAAGTCGCTGTCGGGTCGAAAGCGGTACTCGCAGTCGTGGTTGCGGATCGGCGGTGTGCCGGTGGCGAAGATCGCGGCGGTGGTGCCCTCCTCGAGGGACTCGAGCAGACGATCACGGTTTCGGCTGTAGAGCGGATTCATGGGAATCCCCAGCCTATCCCGAGGGGCCGCCTCCGGCGAGTCCGCCCCGCCGGCCGGTGCGAACCCTACTCACCCAGCGCCAGTCGCTCGCTCCAGGAGATCCACGTGGCCAGCGATTCCAGGCCGGCCGCTCCTTCGCCGAGCCGCAGCACGATCGGTTCCGAGAACCCCGTCGCGGAGTCCGCTCCCACGCGCGCGTCGAGCTCGAACAGAGCGCCCAGCGCTCCCGCGAACCCCTCCGCCAGGCCTCGCCGATCGGCCGCCGCCTCGATCGCGATCCCGCGCGATGCGATCGGGCCGAGGCGCAGCGTCTCCGCGCTGCCCGGCGTCGTCCGCCTGCGCGGGGCGAAGCGGCCCCAGGAGCTCGACGGCTCGAGGCCCGGCCGGAGCTCGATCTCGTGCGGGACCCCGGGCTCCTCGCGGCGTTCCCAGTCCAGGTAGTCGACGCGTATCCGGTAGTCCGCCGGTTCGGGCAGGAAGAGCGTGAGGGTCGCGGGTCCGCCCGAGACGTGCTCGACGTCGATCTGGACTCCGTCGCGCGCGAGCTCGAGGGAGAGCGTGACGACGGCGTCTCCCACGACGAGCTCGCGCGCCTCCATGCGCGCCGGCACGAGCTCGCCCGTACGCAGGGAGTGCGGCGCCGGGGGCAGGAGCGGGCGCAGGACGACGCCGTCCGGCAGGGGCCCGGTCGGGTCGAGCTCGCCCGGGATTCCGGGGAAGAGGTGGGGGAGCAGCGCGAGCGCGACCGAGGGCTCTCCCGCACAGGCCTCGAAGTGCGACCAGGCGTCGGCGTGGCGGCCCTGCCGCGCGGCGAGCAGGGCGAGCCCCGCGCGGCGCTCGGGGTCGGGCTCCGGGGCGTCGCGCTCGCTCCGGACGAGCTCGGCCCAGGCGAGCCACGGACCGGGCTCGCTCCAGCCGGCCGCGTCGTGGGAGGCCGGCCACGACCGGGCTTCCAGCGGCGCCGGGTCCGCGCCCGTGGCGCGCGCGGCCTCGACGACGGCTCGCGCAGGGCCCTCGGGGAGCTCCACCAGGGGCAGGGAGTCGCCGAGCGGGAGGAGCGCGAGCGCCCCTATCCGGAGGATCGAGGGCATGGACGCGAGCATACGCGGAGCGCGTTCTCGAACAGGGGCCGACGGACGGGTTATCCTCCGGGCCCGCCGGCGACACCCGTCGTCGATCGGCCTTTCCCCGGAGTACCCGTGATCGACAAGGACCTGCTCGAGATCCTGGCTTGCCCCGAGACTCACCAGCCGCTCGCCGAGGCGGACGAGGCGACGGTGCGCGCCGTGAACGCGAAGATCGAGGCGAAGGAGCTCGCGAACGTCGTCGGCCAGACCGTCGAGGAAGCGATCGACGGCGGCCTCGTGCGTGAAGACGGCCGCATCCTCTACCCGGTTCGACAGCGGATCCCCGTGCTGCTCGTGGACGAGGGGATCGCGCTCGAAGGCCTCGGCTGACCGGACGCTCCCATGCGTTTCACGCACGCGCCTTCCGGGCGTCGCCTCCGGCTCGGCTACTGCATGAACCTGCACCCGGCCGACACGCTGGACGGCGTGATCTCGGCCCTGGAGCGGATCGCGCTGCCGATCGCGGGTGTGCTCACCTCCGGCGAGCCCTTCGGCGTCGGGATGTACATCCCTCTCCGACTCGCCGCGCGGCTCGCGGATCCGGCCGGGAAGGACGACCTCGCCCGGCTCGACGACTTTCTCTGCGATAACGATCTCGATCCCTTCACGTTCAACGCGTTTCCGGCCGCGGGGTTCGCTCGACCCGGGCTGAAAGCGCGCGTCTTCGAGCCCACCTGGATGGACGACGCTCGGGTCGCCTACACGCGCGACGTCGCGCGCGTGGCGGCGGCGCTCGCGCACGACTCGAACCGCCACATCTCGATCAGCACCCATCCCGGGATGCACGCGAGCGCGGTCTCCGGGGACGAGGACCGCCGGCTCTGCGCCCAGAACCTGGCCCGGGCCTGCGGGGAGCTCGCCAGGCTGGAGGCCGAGGGTGCGCCGCGCATCGTCCTGTCGGTCGAGGCCGAGCCTCGCGCCAGCGCGAACGACACCGAGGAGCTCGCCCGCTTCCTGGCGCTCGTGCGCGACATCGGCGCCCCGGTGCTGACCGGGCAGGGCGTCCCGGATCCCGACGGGGTCCTCGCCCGGCACCTCGGCGTGTGCCTCGACGCGTGTCACGCCGCGGTCGAGTTCGAGGAGACCACGACGGCGTTCGCGAACGCGACGCGCGACGGGACTCCGCTGGGCAAGCTCCAGTTCTCGAGCGCGCTGGCGCTGCGCGAGCCGGACACCGACGCCCTCGGGCGGGCTCGCCTGCTGTCGCTGGACGAGCCGGTCTACCTGCACCAGGTCACGGGGCGGTCCAGGGGGGAGCGGTTGCGCGTGGGCGATCTGGGGGAGCTCGCGAGCGCCCTGGAGCGCGGCGATGCGGCCTGGAACGAGTGCTCGGAGTGGCGCTGTCACTTCCACGTGCCGGTCGACATCGCGGGCGAGATCGACCGCGCCGAATCGGGGGGCCTCGCGACGACGCGGGCCTTCGCCGACGTGCTCCTGGCCCGCGTGCTCGCGGATCCGGACGCGTGGGGGACCGACGAGCTGCACGTCGAGATCGAGACCTACACCTGGCAGGTGCTCCCGTCGGAGGCGCGCCGAAGGGGCAGCATCCTCGACGGTCTCCTGCGCGAGTACGAGCACGTCGCCGCGCGTCTGGCAGCCGCGGGCTGGACACGCGCGATACGCCCCCAGAGGCCCGTTGACACCAAAAGCGGTGCTCAGTAGGGTTCCCGCACTCTCGGTGGCCCCGTCGTCTAGTCAGGCCTAGGACACCAGGTTTTCATCCTGGCGACAGGGGTTCAAATCCCCTCGGGGTCACCACTCCCACCCATAGCTCCGGCGAAGCCCCGCGCGAGCACGTCGAACGGCTTTCCGGTCAGATCTGCCAGAGACCGTGTTGGATGCCGCCATGGATGTAGATGGCGAACTTGCCTCGCTTGGGGATCTCCGTGGGAGGCATGGCGATCTCGGCGCCGGCCGCCCTGGCCGCCTCGACCGCTGACTCGATGTCGTCGATCAGGACGTAGGGCCGCACAACGGGCTCTTCGTCTGCGCGCATCGGCGCGCGCACGCCGATCAGGCCGCCTCCCTCGAGCGCCGCCGTGCGGGCGTTGCCGAAATCGGCCTCGGGACTGCCGAACCTCACGCCGTGCAGTTTCTCCAGGGTGCCGCACATCGCGTCCACGTCGGGCGTGACGATTTCGAGATACTGCACCTGCATGGCCTTCTCCCTCTTGGTCCCTTGCACCTCTGGCGCGGACCGGTCCCGACAGACCATGGGCTCGGTGGTGCCGAGAGTGCACACGGCCATCGCGGGTAGGAGCCACAGGAGAGCAGAGCGGAGCGTGGAAGTGGTCATTGCTATGGTTTCGCCTCTGAGACTCTGAATGAGTCCGCCACACGTATCGTCGAGCACGTCCGAGCCAGCGGTGACCCGGTTCGAGGCGCCAGAATAGCCGAAAGCTACGGCGGCTACCTGTTCACAACCCGTGATGTCAACCAGGACGCGAATCATGAGTGACCCCCTTGTCCCGCGCGTCGGCGGAATCCTCAGCGCCGACATCGCCGTTCCCGAACACGCGAGTGAAGTGCGCTTCTACTCACGCGTGCTCACCACGGGCGAGAACCCGCTCTGGCGCGAGGATCTGATGAACAACCTGGGCACGCCGATCGTCGGCCTGGGCCCGCGCGCCGGGGAGTATGCTCACCTTCCGCTCCAATGGATGCCGCACATTCAGGTCGCCGATGTCGCAGCCAGTGTGAAGCGTGCGCTCGAGCTGGGCGGGAAAGAGCTCATGCATGCCGAAGGCGACGATGGGAAGAGCCAATGGGCGGTGCTGCTCGATCCGAATGGGGCGGCGTTCGGGATCATCCCAGTCGTTCCTGCGGAAGCGGTCCCCCCGACTGACGGCGTCGCGGCGCATGTGGGGCACATCTCCTGGCTCGACCTAACGGTCTCCGACGCCTCGGCAACCCGTGACTTCTATCGACAGGTCGTTGACTGGTCGGTGCAGGACGTCGAGATGGAGGACGCAAGCGAGCGCTACGCCGACTACAACATGGTCGGCGCTGACGGAAACCCGTCGGCGGGCGTTCGCCACGCGCGCGGCGTGAACTTGGGTCTGCCGCCTATCTGGTTGATCTGCCTCCCCGTTGGCGACCTCGCCGAGAGTGTCCGTCGCGTTCGGGAGGAAGGCGGAAAGATCATCCAGGCGACACGCGGGAACGATGGGGAGTACGCACGTGCGGTGGTTCAGGATCTGGTGGGAGCGTACCTATCGTTGGTGCCGGGATGAAGAATGTGCAGCGGCCTGAAGCGAGGCTCTCCAGCCCCCAAGCCACCCAACGAGCTGGTTCCGACTCGTGACCTCCTGGTTCACCATCTTCCCTTCGCGCTCTCCCACGCGCGCAAGCGGCTGAACAGCGGGGAGGTGGCGGCGCGCTCGAGGACCTGTGGCCTCGGTGAGGCGCGGAGCGGCCTCGCCGATCCGTCAGGCCCGGCGAGCCGCCTCTCTGTCACCTGCATGGATGGGTCCGGCGTCTCTGCTACGCTCCTGGAGTGCCATCTTGGCGCTGCGGCGCGAAAACAAGGCGGGGCGAGGTCCGCAATGGCGTCGTAAGACCATGCTCCGTCTATTGCCCCGTCTGTTGCTCGTTGCGATCGTTGCCTACCTGCTGATCGCGCTTCTCCAAGCACTCTTCCTGGAGGCCCTGCTGGGCGGGCGGGTCGCTCCGGACGCCCCGATCGCGATTCAGCTCGCGGGCATTGCGGGAACCGTGGTTTCCGGAACCGTGGGAGGCTACCTCGCCGCGAGGCTGGGCGCGAAGCGGCCGTGGCTCCATGGCCTGGCCGTCATGGTGCCCTTGCTACTGGATACGGTCTTCGTGATCGCCAAGAATACCGACGGTCACCCCCTGTGGTTCAACCTCGCGGGATCCACGGTGCTCATGGCCGCCACAGGATTCGGCTGCCGGTTCGGAGTGCGCGCAACAAGATTGTCGGAGCGGCGCGGCCAAACACCGGTCGCCTAGATACCCCTTCGCTCTGGCTTGCCCCTTGCGCGGAAGAGCCGAGGGCTCCTGGGACAGACAGACCGTCCGTTCCGACCAGGGAGGTCATCACAGAGTGACTTCGACCCTTCGCCCGCGGCGTCCGGATTCTGAGTCGCGGAGCGAAGACGGCGCGGCAGGGGTCCCCGTGCCGCGCCGGAACAGCAGCCGTCAATCGCTACGAGCGAGTGTAGACGTGCGTCATCATCTTGAACTCGTTCCCGTCGGGCATCTCCATGAACATCTCGAAGACGCGCTCGTTCGGGCTCTTGTGGACCTCGGTGGTCCGGTAGTTGGCCTCCATCTTCGACATACAGTCGAAGGCGCGGCCCTTCATCTCGAGCGTCTCGCCCTTGAAGTTGCCCCTGAAGTGGAAGAAGGTCGGCGACATGGTGTCGATCCAGGTCGAGACGTATTCCTTCTTCTCGGGGTCGTAGCCGAGCGTGGCCTGGCCCTGGAAGGGCTGGCCCATGAAGTCGGACTCGTAGACGCTACGCGTCCAGAAGTTGCCGAACATCTCGACGGTCTCCTTCGCTTCGACCACCATCGGAGGCGTGGCGGGGTTCGGATCCATGTAGAAGGAGCTTTGCACCTTCCAGATGCCCGCGTGCTCCCTCAGGTTGTTGTGTTCCGCGGTGGGCTTGGGGAATTCCATCTCCTCTGACATCGAAACTCATCCTCTTTCAACGGTTGCGGGGGAACGAAGAACGGGTCGATACTCTAGCGTCAATTCGGTCGTCCTGCGGTCACCGGCGGCCAGACAATGGGCCTGCTCAGGCATTCCGGGGCCTCGCGTCCTCCCGCTCCCGCGCACGGAGGCGAGTGAGCGAGCGGCGCGCCCCCTCCGGGGAACCGAATCGAATCGTGCGACCGTCGTCCAGGCGCGGCCTCGGCTCGGCCGCATCTCACGACGTGCCTGGCGGAGGTCGGCTCGCACCGGCGACCTAACCCGCGTTGATGGGCACAAGGATCCTCGGCTTGAAGGCGTGTCGGGGGCAGGAGGATGTCTGCCTACGCCGCAGCACGAATCAGTTCGATGACGCCGGATCCCAGCGCGATGACCTCATGTACTGCTGCGCTTGAACTCGACAACCAGTTCGTCTCCGTCAAAAGCGACGACCCGCCCTACATGGGTGGGGCGAACCTGGAACTTCGTCTTCGCGTTCGTTGCGTTGCCCGCTTCGACGAGAGCCTCATTCTCAGCTGTCGCGATCACCAGGCGGACTGGAAGACCTTCATCGAATGCTGCCTTCAAGTGCTCTCGGCAAAGACCGCTCCCTGTGGGGTTTGCATCTGACCATCGCGACAGCACATCGCGGTAGCGCATGCCGCCCCCCTCTATCGTCTCGAAGAACTGGTGCCAGCAACTCAGAACGAGCGCACCATCATCTGCAATGGCCGACACAGACCACCTCGTGTTCTTCAACTTGGCGCCGTACCGGGCGAAAGCGGTCGTCAGGGGGAGGGGCATGTCGTTCGTTCTTCAGAGTCGCTGGAATCGTTGACCGCGACCCTACCGGCCGGCGGCCCGTACCTCAACGGCGGGGAGAGATGTACTGAACTGAACTGGCCTGTTCCTGCGCCGCGGATGGAGGAGAGCAGGCCTGCGTTGGCTCCACGGACGCATCCTGGCCCTGTTTTTCACTTTCTCACGCTGCCCGAATCATCTCGCGAATCCGATGCTCCATGTCCTGGACGCCAGCCTACGAGAGTTCCAACCGTGTCTCCCTGCCCTCGCCATCTCCTCCCTCCCCGTCGGGCCGCCGGTGGGCTACTTCGCTCGGGGTTCCTAGGCGAGGCGCTTGGTGATCGCCTTCAGGTCGAGACCGAAGGTCTCGTGCAGCCGCACGATCGTCGCCACGCGATCGAGCTCGACGGCCGCGATGCACAGCGTGCGCTCGTGGTCGATGCCCGTGCCGAGTAGGCCGCTTTCGTAGGCGTTCCGCAGCAGGACGCTCTTCACCTCGTACAGCTCGGCGACGACCTCGATGGAGAGGTACAGCCGGCCCTCGAAGCGGACGGTCTCGACGCTCATGCGGCACCTCCCGGTTCGGCGGCCGCTACCTGGCCGAGCTCGCGCAGGAGCTCCTTCTGGCGGGCCGTCAGTTCCTTCGGCAAATCGATCCGGAGGCGAACGAGCAGGGCGCCGTGTCCGCCGCCGCGCTTCGCGAGCCCCTGTCCGCGCAGGCGCAACAGCCCACCGCCGCGCGAGCCGGGCGGGACCACGACCGCGGCCGTGCCGCGCGCGGTTCGCACCTCGACCTTCGTGCCGTTCTCCGCGTCCCATGGAGTGAGCGTCACGCTCGTCTCGAGGTCGTCGCCCCGGACGCTGTAGTTCTCGTCGTCCAGTAGCCGCAGCGTCAGGTGCAAGTCGCCGGCCTCGCCGCCGCTCCCGCCGGGCTCACCGAGGCCCTTCAGGCGTAGCGTCAGGCCGTCCCGGACGTTCGCGGGGATCGTCAGCTGGACGGTCTTCGTTCGTCGTACCTGGCCGACGCCGCCGCACGAGGGACACACGTGCTGCGAAAGCGCGCCGGTGCCGCCGCAGCTCGGACAGCCGACGCGGGCAGGGACCTGGAACTCGCGAGTGCCGCCGGCGAGCGCGTCCGAAACGGACAGCGAGAGGTCCGCACGGACGTCCGCGCCGCGGAACCGGTAGCGGCCGTGCTGGTGCGGCCCGCCCTCGAAATCGCGCCGCAGGTCGTCGCCGAACGCCGCCTGGAAGAAATCCGAGAAGCCGCCCGCGCCTCCGAAAGCGGCCTCGAACTCCTCGCGCGACATGGTGCTCTCCCCAGACGGCGGCTCGAAGTCCTGACCGTGCTCCCAGTGCTCGCCGAAGCGGTCGAACTTCTTGCGCTTCGCCGGATCGGAGAGGACTTCGTAGGCCTCGCTGATCTGCTTGAATCGGAGCTCGGCGGCCTCCTTGTCGTTCGCGTTCTGGTCCGGATGCCACTTCAGCGCGAGCTTGCGATAGGCCTTCTTGATTCGCTCGGGGCTCGCGTTGCGGTCGACGCCTAGCACCTCGTAGTAGTCCTGGAACTTCACGGGTGTGGGGGACTGTAGTGGAGTCGGGCGCCTCGGGCCGCTCCCGCACGAAGGCGACGTACAGCTGCGAAGAGGCGATATCGGCGACCCTGACGGTCGGGGGCTGCTTCAGGCTAGCGGAGTCGAGCCCTGGACGCACCGCGCGCCGATCACCATATCAGGGCGCCTGGCGAGTCCGGTCCGGGATTGCGTCCGAACGGCGGGGAGGTTCATCGAGGGCGATGATAGTCGAAGGTACGCCGCTACCGGGTTCGCTCGATGCCGTCGTCTGCGCGGGCGGCAACGTGACCTTCAAGCCGCTGGCAGAGATGACGGCGGCGGACTTCGAGGTCGGATCGAGTGACAAGCTCATGGGCCAGGTGAATCTCGTGCTCCTAGCCGGTGCCGGCTGCGCGGGCCGCTCTCGCCTACGCGAAGAGCGTCGAGGGCAAGCGCACGGGACAGGTCTTCGGCGTCACCTGGTTCGCTCGGCTCGTTCCTCGGGCCTGGCAATGGGAATCGTCCCGCGGTCCCCGAGCCGGGTCAGGCCGACGTGGGTTCGCCCAGGGCGCTAGGAGGAGTCGCTCTCGCGTCGTTCGTGCTCCTTCAGGCACGCCTCGATTCGCGCCCGTTGCTCCGCGCGTGAATCGTCGAAGTCGAGCTGTGGCTTGCGCACGGTCAGTAGCAGGAGGTCGTCGGGGCTCGGCGAGTCACCGGAGAGGATCTCCTCGATCGCGGCGTCCAGGTGTTCGTCCCAGTGGGGCTGCGCGCCGTCCACGTCCCGGACGCCGTAGTGGCGTGCGAGGTCCCAGCACGTGAGGGCCCGCCCGGACCAGGCGTCTACTGCGGGGTCGGCGGCCAACGCCGCGATCACGCGACCCACGAGGAGCGGGGTCTCCGAATGCGCGAAGTGGGGGTCCTGTGCGACGGCGTCACGCCAGTTGTCCTCGGTGACGCCGAAGTGGTCGAGCACGGCCTCGGAGCGCAGGAAACCCGGCGTGACGGCGACGGCGGTGACGGGAGAGTCCGCGAGCTCGACGGACATCGCGTACGCCAGCCGAATGACGGAGACCTTGCACAGGTCGTAGAAGAGCTGCCCGCGATAGCCGTGGAACGCGCCGTCCGTCAGCTCGACGACGAGGCCGCCGCGGCCTTCGAGCATGAGGGGCACGCCGTGTCGGCTCGTGATGATGTGCGTGTGGATCGCGCGCTCCATCATCGTGAAGCCGGTCTGGACGTCGACCTCCCAGAAGGGCTTGCCCCACTCCGTCAGCGCGTCGCCGCCCCAGATGTCGTTGATCAGGATGTCGAGCTTGCCGTGGTCCGCTCGCACTCGCTCGAACAAGCGCACGACCGCGGCCTCTTCCGTGTGATCGATGCGCACGGCAATCCCGATGCCGCCGGCGGCCGCGACGAGCTCGGCGGTCTCCTCGATCGTCTCGGGGCGCTTGGGGTCGACCGAGTCCACGGGGCCCTCGCGGCTGCTGCGCCCGGTGCAGTACACGGTCGCGCCCGCATCGCCGAGCGCGCGCGCAATGCCCCGACCCGCTCCGCGCGTCGCGCCCGCGACGAGAGCGACCCTGCCCTGGAGCGTCGTCACGTCCGGAGCGTACGTCGCGGACGGCGCCTGCGCGAGACCGCCGCGACGAGCCGGCTCCGGGCTCACTCGTACTGTCCGTAGGCGTGCAGCGCGGTCCGATTCGGGACCACGGGCACCGAGGCCACCTGCGTGAGAGCTCCCGTTGCCGGGTCGATCTCGAGCGTCACGACGGAGCTGGCGGCGGCGGCCCACACCCAGCGCCCGCCGGGGTCGCAGGCGAGCGCGCGCACGACTGCGCCGAGGGCGTGCGTGTCGGCGGGGATCGGCCGTCCTGTGCTCTCCTCGATGCGGTAGCTGCGCACCTCGCCGGGGTCGCCGTTCGCGACAAACACGAACCGGCCGGTCGGGTCGACGAGAGCGTCCAGGACGATGCGGCCCACCGGGACGTACTGGATGCCTGCGACGCCCGGGTCGGCGTCCACGCGCACGAGCACACCCGTCTCCGGGTCGAAGGCGAACGCGGAGAGGTCTTCCTCCGAGCCCGAGAGCGTGGAGCGCGGTTCGATGGCGTAGGCGTAACGACCGGTCGGGTCCATCAACAGGTCCCGGTAGAACACGGGAGCCGGGAGGTCCTGGATCCCGGCCGTGCCCGGGTCGAGGTCGACGGCCGGGGAGGTCACGTCACCGTTGACGTTCAGCGAGTACGCGCGCAGGGCCGGTCCGCGCGAGCAGTACACGAACTGTCCGAGCGGGTGCGTCATCACGTCGCCGAGCGAGAACCCGCTCGGGTCCGGCACGCCGAAGATCGCCTGTGACCAGTTTCCGAGCGGCTCGAGCTCGAACGCGAAGCCGGAGTTGAAGGCGTTGAACGAAGTCGGCGAGAGGTCGAACGCGTGGACGCTGAAGCCCGAAGGGTGCAAGCTCGCTCGGCGAATGGAGTTCTCGACGGCGCCGAACGACGCGAGTGCCCCCGTGTCGGGGTCGACGTCGAAGCCCTCGACGGTGCTGTTCACGCCGTAGAGGAAGCGCCCGCCGAGATCTCCGAGCAGCTGGTCCGCGCCGAGGGTGCCGAGGGACTCCTCGTGGACGAGCGAGCCGTCGGCCTCGACGCGGAAGCGGGCGACGTCGGAACCGGAGCTGCCGTACAGCCACTTCGCCTGACGCCGGGACGTGCCGTCGCGCTTCACGACTTGAAAGGCGCCGGTCCCCGAGACGGAGTTCCGGGCGGGCCAGCGTGTCGGAGTCGCGGCGTCGAGCGGAACGGCCTGGTCGGGGTCGAGCTCGAAGACGAGGAACGTGCTCGAGGATTGATGAGAGACCAGGAGGCGCAGGTCCGAAGGACCGAAGGCGAGGCGATCCGGAACGGAGTCGGTCGCTGTGTTCTGCAGGCTCGAGGTCGCGGGCTGGGCGTCCTCGCGCGTGAGCTCGCCAGTGTCGGGATCGACGCGGAACGATGTGAGCGCGCCGGAGGAGTGGAGTCCGTAGACAGCCGCTCCGTCGGGCCGGGCTGCCAGGGCGCGCACGGTGCTGATTTCGCCTGTCGACTCCTCCGAGACGAAGGAGGGCGGTCCGGTTGTCTGATCGATGGCCCACGTTCCGACCGCGGTGGAGCGACCCTGCCACAGAGTGCGCCCATCCGGAGAGACGACGAGCTTCGAGATCTCCGGCGCGAGGGCCACGTGCTGCAAGCCGGCCGTGGTCGGGTCGGCGTCGACCGGCGTGAGCGCGCCGGTTGCGGGCGCTACCGCGAAGGTCATCAGCCGGCTGTCCGGCATCGGCCCCGTGGTCAGGTGGAGCGCATACACGAAGGCTCCCGTCGGGTGGACGAGGATCTGCGACGCGCTCAGCGGCAGCGCCACCTCACCGGCGTCGGTCGGTTCACCCGTGACGGGATCCAGCGCGATCGTGCGCAGCTGCGCGACCTCGAGTACGAAGAGGAAGCGCTCGCTGGGGTGGGGCTCCATCTCGATTACCCCCGGTTGGAGCGCGAGCGATCCCTCGTTGCGCACCGCGCCGCTGCGCGGATCGACGGAGAGGTGATTCAGGAAGCTCGTGGCTCCGTCGAGCACGTAGACGTGTCGTTGGTCGGAGGTCGCGTAGAGGTCGCGAGGGATGATGAAGAAGAACTTCGGGATCTGACCGTCCGGGACCAGGCGACCGGTTGCGGCGTCGAGCGCGTAGCGCATCGTGACTCCGCCGCGATCGAGAGCCCACAGCCAGGCGCCGGGAGCCGGCTCGGAGGCGGCGATGGGGGGCAGTCCCGTCACTCCGCCACCGCCCCCTCCGCCGCCACAGGAGGCGAGGAAGGCGAGGACGCAGGAGGAACCGAACGAGAGGGATCGAGTGCTGGGATTCATGGCTTTCGGGGGCAAGGCGTCACCCCCTCGAGCGACGACCCGCCGACGGCCTGCAACGAATTCGGCGCGATTTCCTCCGAGCCGCTTCCGGCGGGCGTGGCCGAGGTTTCTTCGGAGAAAAGGCTGAGGCTCGGGCCGTGCCTGTCGCGGATGGAGGGGTGGTTCTCCCGGTGCTCGACAGTGGCCCGAGGAGCCTTCACGATTCATCGATCCATGAGCGAAACCCCGTCCGCTTCCGATCCCGAGGCCCCGTCCGGCTCCCGTCCGGAGTCGACCGCGTTCGAGGCCGCTCGCGGCCTCTTCGAGGAGCTCTGCGAGGTCTCGCCCGCGGTTCGCGAGGAGCGCTTGCGCGCGATCCCCGCGGAGGTCTCCGGACTCGTTCGCGATCTGCTCGCCGAGGACGCCGCTCCCCGGCCCGAGCTCGAGCAGCCCTTCGCCGACGCCCTGGGGCGCGGGGGCGCGCGCGACGACGCCGGTCCTCGCCCGCTCCCCGAGCGCATCGGTCGCTACAGGATCCTCGAGCGGCTCGGCGCGGGCGGGATGGGGGTCGTCTATCGCGCCCTTCAGGACGAGCCCGAGCGGATCGTCGCGCTGAAGGTGCCGCGTGGAGGAGCGCTCACGCCCGATCGAGCGCGCCGATTCCGCTTCGAGGCCAGCGTCCTTGCGCGTCTCGACCACCCCGGCATCGCGCGCATCTTCGAGGCCGGCACGACGGACCTGGGCGGTGGACCCGAGCCGTGGTTCGCGATGGAGTTGGTCGAAGGTGTGCCGCTGCACGAGTTCACTCGCGACCGGTCCCTCGCCGAGCGCCTCGAGCTCCTGGCCAAGGTCTGCGACGCCGTTCAGCACGCGCACTCGAAGGGCGTGGTCCACCGCGACCTCAAGCCGGGGAACGTCCTGGTGGACGCGACGGGACAGCCGCGGATCCTCGACTTCGGGACCGCGCGCACGGTGGGTGACGAAGCCGAGCTGCTGACCACCATGCACACCCGCGAGGGCGCTCTCCTGGGCACGCTCCCGTACATGAGCCCGGAGCAGCTCGGGACCGACCCCGATGCGGTCGACACGCGGGCCGACGTGTACGCGCTGGGGGTCCTCGGCTATCAGGTGCTGGCCGGCGTGCTTCCTCACGACCTCTTGGGCCGCGCTCTGCACGAGGCGGCGCGCGTCATCGCGGAGGACGAACCGACGACCCTCGGCGCGCTCGACCCCGAGCTGCGTGGCGACGTCGAGACCATCGTCGGAAAGGCGATGGCGAAGGACGCCGAGCGGCGCTACGCGACTGCGGACGAGCTGGGTGGCGACCTGCGCCGGTTCCTGCGCGACGAGCCGATCCTGGCGCGGCGGCCCACGGCCACCTACCAGCTCCGGAAGCTCGTGCGCCGTCATCGCGTGGGTGCCGTGGGGGTCGCGGCGGCCTTGCTGGCGCTCGTTGCAGGCACGGTGACGAGCACCGCGCTCTACTTCGAGAAGGAGCGCGAGCGCCGCGGGGCCGTCGATGCTCTCGCGGCGACCGAGGCAGCTCGGGAGGAGGAACGGGCTGCGCGGGACGAGGCGGAGCGAGCGCGCGAGCGCGAGTCGGCCGCGCTCGCCGAGGCTCTCCTCGCGGAGGAGAAAGAGCAGCGCGCGCGCGAGCGTGCAGAGGAAGCACTCGCCCTGCGCGAGGAAGTCCTGACGCGCCTCGTCGACGTACTGTCGGCACCGACGCCCTGGACTCGAGGTCCGGACGTCCGGATGATCGACGTCCTGGACTCCGCCGTCGAACGTTCGCGCGAAGCGTTCCTCGGCAGTCCCGACGCGCGCGCCCGGCTGCTCTTCGCTTTCGGGTCAACGTACGGCGGCCTCGGCATTAGCGAGCGCACGATCCCGCTGTTCGATGAGGCGGCTCGTCTTTTTGCGGAAGCCGGAGCGTCCGAGAGCTACGTGTGGAGCGTGCGCGCAGAGGCGGCCTATGAGCGTGCGCGACTGGGCGAGCCGGCGGGCATCACCGAGTTGGAGGACGCCCTGGCGTGGTTCGAAGCGAACCCGAATGCGCGGGACACCGACCCGAGTGACCGTGTCCGACTCGGTGCGCGACTCTGCGAGGTCCTTCAACGGGGCCCGCGGATCTCGGAAGCCGAGGGCCGCGGGCTCGCGGCCGTCGAGCTCGCCGCCGCCGTTGAAGCAGAGCGCAAGAGCTCCAATGGCGAGGTCGGTGCCGGGCTCGAACGCGATCATGCACTCGGGCACTACTTTGCCTGGAAAGCCTTGGGCGATCTCTATGGGCGACAGGGACGCTGGACGGATTCGAGTGAGGCTCTCAATCGGGCTCTGGAGTTAGCGGGGTCGATTGGATCGCGAATTCACGAGATCCTCGCGCGCAACTCACTGGCACACGCGCAAACGAACCTCGGGCGCGGTGCGGAAGCGGCCGACCTGATGGATGAAGTCCTGGCGGACATGCGCGAAATCGGCGCTGCGAGTCACCGCTTTTACGGGATCCAGCTCTCCAACTCGGCCTTCGTCCGCGCTCAGCTCGGGCAATACGAGCGCGCCCTCGAGCTGTACGAAGAATCCCTGGCGCACAGCCGCTTGCTCCAGGCGGGCGAACCAGGTCCGGAGGAGGCGATCACGCTGGGGAACCTCGGCAATCTACTGCTTCAACTCGATCGCATCGACGAGGCCGTCGCCCGCGGGCGCGAGTCGGTGGAAATGCTCGCAGGGCTCTTCGGGCGAGGAAATTTGCGATTCGCCAATAGCCTCGGGACGCTGGCGCTATCGCTCCAGGAGTCGGGCAAGCACGACGAGGCCGCGGAGGCCTTGGCCGAAGCGGTAGCGGTCAAGCTCGCGAACGTTCCGGACCACCCGTCGATCGGCGTCAACCTCGCGCGCTGCGCGGAGGCGCTTCTGGCCCTGGGCGATTGGTCGAGCGCTCGGCGGGTCGCGCGTGATGCGGGGAGTGAGTTGGTGCGCACCGCCGCGGGCCAGACGGGCGAGCTCCTGCTCGCGAAAGCGTGTCAGGCTCTCGCCGCTTCGCGCTTGGGTGATCACGAATTGGCCTTGCAGGGGATCGACGAGGTCGAGCGACTGTCAGAGGCTTGGAGTTCTCCAGACGCGGCCGTGCTTGCCTGGAGCCGGGCGGTGCGAGGGCTCGTGATCTTCGCCGCCGGCGGCGAGGAGGC
>JAJDET010000111.1 GCA_029259655.1 Planctomycetota bacterium | reverse complement strand
TCCGCGCGGCAAGTGAGATCGGGAGCGCGGCGCTGCGGGCCGAGGCGAAGGAGACGCTGGCGTGCTCCTACCTCTCGCTCACGCTGCTCGTGGGGCTGCTGGCCAACGCCGCGTGGGGCTGGTGGTGGGCCGATCCGGCGGCCGCACTGCTGATGGTCCCGTGGCTCGTGCGCGAGGGAGCGGAGGGCTTGCGTGGCGAGTCATGCTGCGCCTCGTCGGATTGACGGCGCTGGGAGCCTCTTCGAAAGATCCGAGCAAAAACACGATATGGGGCTTGTCCTTGCCTATCGGCTAACGCTTCATGAAATGATGAAACGTTTTTCGAAGGGCACTCGGTCCGCCAAGAAGGGCATGTGCGAGGTCGACCTGGTCGATCCCACGAGGGTCGAAGAGGCGCGCTCAGCGCTCCCCCGCGCTGAAGATGTTCGCCGAGTAGCCGAGGCATTCCGAGTGCTCGCGAACCCCAATCGGCTCCGCGTCTTGAAGGCACTCGAAGGCCGCGAACTGTGCGTGTGCGACCTACGCGAAGTGCTCGGCGTCTCGATGTCCGGGACGTCCCAGATCCTGCGCGAGCTCAGGAGCCTTGGCGCCGTCGACTATCGAACACAGGGCAAGCTCGCGTACTACCGGCTCTCCGATCCGTCGTGGCTCGAGCTTGCGGAGACTGTCCTCGAACGATTCTCAGCGATCGGCACGGATTCCCGATGAGACGCCCAACGACCCAAGCCGTCGATCCCGGAGGGGAACAACCATGTCAACTACGATAGTTTCACTCGCGCGCCTGCGCGTCCTCGGAGCCGCGCTACTGCTGTCTCTTCTGACCGCGAGTTGCGGTGACACCACAGGGGGCGAGGCGCCCGGCTCGGAGGAAGGTGCGACCACCATCGTGCACGAACCGCACGTGTCCGGCGAGACGTGCTTTCTCTGCGACGAGAGCCTGCGCGATGCCGGACGCCTCTGGTGCAGGGAGCATGATCGCTACGAAGATCGTTGCTGGATCTGCCATCCGGAGCTCCAGGACAAAAGTCGCCTGTACTGTAGCGAGCATGGGCTCTACGAGGACGAGTGCTCCCTTTGTCGCGCGCCCGACGAGGAGTCGTCCGACGAAGACCAGCGGAGCTCCAGCTCTTCCCGCTCCGTCCCGCCGGACGGATTGCTCTGCAATGAGCATCGCGTACCCGAACTCGACTGCGGTATCTGCCAACCACAGCTCGCGGCGCAGCTCGGTCCAGGGCAAGAGCTGAAGGTACGCTTCGAGTCTCCCCAGTCGGCCGCGAAGGCTGGCATCGCAACCATTCCCGCGCAGTCGATCCAAGCGAGTGCCAACGTTCGCGTTGTATGCGAGGTCTCGTTCGACGAGAACGCGCTGGCGCGCATCACGCCGCTCGCGTCGGGCATCGTGCGCAACGTTCTCGTTGACGTCGGTGCGGACGTCGAGCCAGGTGACGTGCTGGTCGAGATCCACTCCGCAGACGTCGCGGAGGCCAAGTCGGCCTTCGTATCCGCCGTGGTCGACTTCGATCTCAAGGATGGCGCCTGCAAACGCGAACAGCGTCTCGCCGAGAAGAAGATCTCCTCGGAGAGAGAGTTCCAGGAGGCCGAGGCGGCGTGTCGGACGGCGGAGTTGACCGTGAGCACCGCGCGCCAGAGGCTCCTCAACTTTGGCTTCACCGAGGCCGAGGCCGACATGGTCCGGGAGCAACGCGACACCTCGGCGACGCTTCTCGTTCGCGCGCCCTTCGCGGGCACGCTCGTCCAAAGAGAGGCCGTCGTGGGCGAGGCCGTCGCCCCAGGAGGCGCGCTGTTCACGCTCGCCGACCTCGACACGATGTGGCTCTCGCTCGCGATCCCCGCGGACCGGTATTCGCTCGTTCGCGAGGGAATGCCGGTGGAGGTCGCGTTCGGGGATCGTTCCTCCATCCACTCCGCCGGCGAGCTCACATGGGTGAGTAACGCGATCGATGAGAAGAGTCGGATGTTGCGCGCGCGGGCCGTTGTCGACAACGCCGACCGCTCCCTCAAAGCGGGCATGTTCGGAGAGGCCCGCATCGTCCTCTCGCCGGAGGAGGCTGCGGTCGGCGTACCCAGGTCTGCCCTCCAGCTTTACGAAGACCAACCGTACGTCTTCGTGAGGCTGGAAGAGGACCTGTACTCGCTGCGCAGGATCGAAGTCCTGGATCGGCCGTTCGACGACCTCGTCGCCGTCGTCGCCGGGCTCCAGCCGAACGAACCCGTCGTTGCCGAGGGCTCGTTCACTGTCATGTCCGAGTTCCTCAAGTCGAGGCTCGGGGCGGGCTGCGTGGACGACTGATGCTCGAAGGCATCGTCACCTTCTCCCTGCGCAACCGACTCCTCGTCGTGTTGCTCGGCCTCGCTCTCGTGGCCGGAGGAACCTATGCATTGCTCCGCACGCCGGTCGATGCGTTCCCTGACACGACGCCCGTTCAGGTCCAGGTCAACACGGTTGCCCCGGCGCTCAACCCGGAGGAGATCGAGCAGCAGATAACGCTGCCCGTCGAACTCTCGATCGGCGGTCTTCCGGGGCTGGTCAACGTCCGTTCGATCTCGAAGTTCGGTCTGTCACAAGTCGTCGCCACGTTCGAGGACGAGACGAGTATCACGGACGCGCGGCAGTACGTGTCCGAGCGACTCTCGGCGGTTGAGCTCTCCGCGGGCATCGAACGCCCGCAGCTCGGCCCAATCGCGACCGGGCTTGGCGAGATCTTTCACTATGTCCTTCGCTCGGACAGTCCAGCCCGAACCCTCGAGGAGCTTCGAACGCTGCACGACTGGGTCGTGAAGCCGGAGCTCCGCAAGGTCCCCGGCGTGGCGGAGGTCAACTCCTGGGGCGGGTACGAGAAGCAGTACCACGTCGTTGTCTCGCCCGACGCACTGCTCAAGTACGACCTGACGCTGGGGGATGTGTTCGAAGCGCTCGAGTCGAACAACCAGAACGTCGGTGGTGGCGTGCTCACGTCCGGTGGTCGGTCGACACTGGTGCACGGCCTGGGCCGCGTCTCATCCATCGAGGGTATCGAGGACATCGTCATCTCGGCCTTCGACGGTGTTCCCGTTCGCGTTCGAGACGTCGCCCAGGAAGTGCGCATCGACCATGAGAGCCGTCGCGGTGCCGTGACAGCCGATGGACGAGGAGAAGTCGTTCTCGGCCTCGCCTTCATGCTGATGGGGGCGAACGCGCAATCCGTCACGGAGGAGCTGAAGGGGCGACTAGACGGCGTGCGGCGCTCGCTTCCCGATGATGTCATCGTCGAGGTCGTCTACGACCGCACCGAGCTGACGAGCGAAGTCATCCGCACGGTCGAGCACAACCTCGCAGCCGGCGCGATTCTGGTGGTCCTCGTTCTCTTCGTGCTCCTCGGCAATCTCCGCGGGGGCCTGCTCGTGGCGCTGGCGATCCCGCTCGCGATGCTCTTCGCAGTGATCGGCATGGCCCAGTTCGCCATCGCCGCGAGTTTGCTCAGTTTGGGAGCGCTCGACTTCGGGATTATCGTCGACGGCTCCGTCGTGATGACCGAGGCGAACATGCGCAACCTGGCCGAACGCGCGCGTCGACTCGGACGATCGCTCACCGCGGCCGAGCGCATCGAGGTGATCGCCAGCTCGGCCAGACACGTCGCCCGACCGATCGTCTTCGGGATGGGCATCATCATGATCGTGTTCTTTCCCGTCCTCGCGCTCGAGGGCATCGAGGGAAAGATGTTTCGGCCGATGGCATGGACGTTCATCTTTGCGCTGGGTGGTGCCCTCGTCGTCGCGCTCACGCTGTCCCCCGTTCTGGGCTACTACTTCCTTCCGAAGCGAGTTCGCGAGAAGGAGGGCGTCTTTGCGCGAGCGCTGAACGCCGGCTTCGCGTGGCTTCTCGCCGTGGCATTCCGGATCCGCTGGATAGTCCTCGCTGGATCCATCGCCCTCGTGGCCGGTGCTGGGTGGACCGCTACGCGTCTCGGCGGCGAGTTCATCCCGCGCCTGAGTGAGGGAGCAGTGGTGCTGAACACCATTCGTCTTGCCGGCGTCTCGCTCGAAGAATCGGTGCGCTACAACACGCGCATCGAGCAGCTCCTCCTCGATGAGTTCCCCGACGAGGTCCGCCATGCGTGGAGTCGAATCGGAACGGCAGAGGTCGCGACGGATCCGATGGGGACCGAGCTCACCGATGTCTTCGTCTCGCTGAAGCCGCGCGACGAGTGGACGAAGGCCACTACGCAGGCAGAACTCGTCGCCGCCATGCAAGAGCTGGTCGATGACTTGCCTGGCCTCAACATCGTTGCGACCCAGCCGATCGAGATGCGGCTCAACGAAATGGCGTCGGGTATCCGCTCCGACATCGGGATCAAGATCTTCGGAGACGATTTCGACGAGCTGGTCCGGATCAGCGACGAAGTCCAGCGCATCCTCCTCGGGATCCGTGGGCAGTCTGACCTCTCGGGCGATCAATTGACGGGGCAACCGACTCTTCGCATCGAGGTCGACCAGCAAGCCATCGCTCGTCTCGGGGTGTCCACGAAGGAGGTGCTCGACTTCGTGGAGACCATCGGAGTTCGCCGCGTTGGCGACGTCTTCGAGGGGCAGAGGAAATTCCCCCTCGCGGTTCGCCTACCGGACAGCCACCGGACCGATCCTGAGACGCTCCGGTCGACCTTGATCCCTACCGAGTCCGGGCTTCGGATCCCGCTCCGGAGCGTGGCTCGGGTCGAAGAGACCGAGGGCATCTCGACCGTCAACCGCGAGTGGGGACGCCGGCTAATTCGGGTCCAATGCAACGTGGTCGGAAGAGACGTCTCTTCTTTCGTTGACGAGGCACGCCGGCGCATCGACGACGACCTCGAGCTGCCCGAGGGATACGTCATCGAATGGGGTGGGCAGTTCGAGAACCTCGCTCGGGCCAAGATGCGATTCCTGGTCGTGGTGCCAGCCACGCTCCTCCTGGTCTTCTTCCTTCTCTTCTTCAGTCTGAAGAACCTGCGTGAGGTGCTCCTGATCTACACAGGAATTCCCTTTGCCGCCGTCGGGGGAGTCTTCGCGCTCTGGTATCGGGGGATTCCGTTCAGCGTAAGTGCCGCCGTGGGCTTCATCGCGCTCGGCGGAATCGCCGTACTCAACGGACAGATCCTCGTCTCCGCCATTCGCTCGATCGTCACGACGGGCAGGGACAGACGAGAGGCGGTGGCGGAGGCCACGAAACAGCGACTGCGACCTGTCCTCGCGACAGCGATCACTGACGCTGTCGGTTTCTTGCCAATGGCTCTTTCGACTGGCGTGGGCGCCGAGGTGCAGCGCCCGCTCGCGACGGTCGTCGTTGGAGGTGTGCTCACGTCGACCCTGCTCACACTCTTCGTGCTTCCGATCCTGTATCTGATCGTCATGAGGAAGGTCCCCCTGGAGGAGAGCCGTGAAGCCTCGTAAAGCCCCGACCTTTGGACTGTTGCTGCTCGCTCTCTCCGGCTGTGCGACTGTCGACCCCGCCGCGGACTACGAGCGAGCGCGCGAGGCAGTCGCGGCGGCAACCGGCGAGACGGACCTGTATCAACCCGGAGCCGAGGAAGCAGCGCAGGCGCGAGTCGCGGAACTCCTGCAAGACGGATTGACCGCTCGAGAGGCGGTTCAGGTTTGTCTTCTCAACAACCGCGACATCCAGACGGCGCTGTTCGAGATCGGGTTGGCTCGCGCTGACGTCGTCCAGGCGGGCCTCCTGTCGAATCCCTCCCTGGACGTCCTCGTCCGCTTTCCGATCGATGGCGGTCAAACGCTCACCGAAGGCGGACTCGTCCACAACCTCGTCGAGCTGTGGCATGTTCCGGCGAGGGAGCGCCATGCGGAGAGTGAGCTCACGCGAACCGTCCTGGCCTTGGCCCACGATGCAGCGAACCTGGCGGCGCAAGCGAAGTCCGCCTACGCGTCGGCTCTGGCAACTCGCGAAGCTGAGTCGGTAGCTGAGCAGAACATCGCGACCGCCCGCACGTTCCTCGATCTCACGCTCGAGCGGCAGGCGGCCGGAGCCGCTACGGAGGTCGAAGTGAACGTGGCGCGCTCGGGCCTGCTCGAAGAGGAAGTCCTCGTACGTCTTTCGCGATATGAGGATTTCGAGGCCAAGCGTCAGCTCGCACTCGTGCTCGGACTTGCCCATGCCCCGGGAGACATCGAGCTCGTGGATCTCCTTGTCGGCCCGCCCGATGTGCCGCTCGTTCTTGAGCACCTGCTCACCCGTGCTCGAGAGCACCGACTGGATCTTCGCACCGCCGAGCAGGAGGTCGACGTCGCGCGTCGTGCGCTCGAACTAGAACGCCGTCTGTTTCTGCGAAGCGTCGAGGCCGGAGTGTCTGTGGAGTCTTCGGATGGAGATCTCGAGCTCGGGCCAACCGTTCAACTTCAAGTCCCGATCTTCGACCAGAACCAGGCGCAGATCGCCAAGGCGGAGTTCCGCGTTGCTCAGGCGGAACGCGGTCTCGAAGGGCTGGCTGCGATGGCCGCGCAGCAGGTCCGTGGGGCACTCGCACGCTACTCGCTCGCGCGCGAGACCGTTAGACTGTACGAGGAGGAGCTCTTGCCCCTCCGACAAGCGAGCCTCGACCTCGCTCGCGAGGCATTCGCTGAAGGAAAGACCGGGTTCCTGACGGTTCTCGAGGCGCAGAACAAACTCCTGAGCGCGAGACGTGTTCATGTCGAACACGTCGAGTCTCTGATGCAGTCCATTCCCGATCTCGAAGCAGCATGCGGGCTCCCGTTCCCGTTGCTCGTCGAGCACGACGCGGAGTAGTGTTGGCGAAAGCGGCGAGTGCTCGACTCAGGCGACGGGACCGTGGGGTCCATAAACTCGGCCGACGGGCTCTCGCCGTCATTCCGGGCCGTTCGCCGCACCTAGAATGGCCGGATGCGCCCCACCACCTACCCCATCCGCGTGCTCCTTCTGACGGTGTCCGAGGCGGGAGTCGACCAGCGTTCGGCTGCCATAGCCGAGAACGGTTCCGCGCACGCCACCTACTTCCACCTCGGGGGGGCGGCCTGCGTCCGCTCGCGCGTTGACGCTATAAGCGTTATTGCTCGCAAAGCACATAGGTCCGATGCTTGAGGCCATCGGACGCTCACCCTCGCCCTGATCGCGCCTGACGGGCCCACGGTGGGGGAGGTCCCATTGCCTTGAGCATCGGACCTCCGCCAAAGTTAGCCGGAGGGTAGACGGAAACGGCCAAAGTGGCACCTCTCGGGCCCGAATCGCGAACCACGCCGCACAGGCGCGGATTCGCCCCCACGGCGTGGTTAGCCGCCGTCTAACTTTCGCGTGCCGGTGACGCCCCGGTTTCGGGGCCACAGGGACCACGGCGGTTAGACGCTGCGTGCCGCCGGGCGGTTGCGATCGCGGGGTCGATTGGCTACATCTGAACGTGCGGACATTCTCGCGGTCCTCCAAGCCCAAGTCTGAACTCCAAGTCGGGACCGTGCTCCCAACCCGACCGTCCCCACGGGGACGAAGGAGCCCGACTTGGACACTCAGACTGCAGCCACGAACCTGGTGATTCGCCGGGTTCCCATCGCCGACCTGCACCAGGACCCGGCGAACGCGCGCCAGCACGGCGAGCGCAACCTCGAGGCCATTCGCTCGAGCCTCATGCGCTTCGGCCAGGCCGAGCCCCTGGTGGTCCACAAGGCGACCGGTCGCGTCATCGGCGGCA
>JAJDET010000012.1 GCA_029259655.1 Planctomycetota bacterium | reverse complement strand
AGAAGAAGAGGGCCACGACCCGGCGGAAGAAGACCGGGAAGAAGCGCAGGACGACGAAGAGAAAGCGTTCGGCCTGACGAGCGCGTTCGGCCAGGTTTCATGAGACCGGATGCGGAGCGCACCCCACGCGCCCCGCTCCGGTAGCCGATAGCGCATGAAGACGTCTCGAGCCTCGCGTCGGATCAGGGGGTACGCTTCCCACGATCAACCGTCTCGTTCCCGACGATCGCATGCAGGACAGACTCGCACTTCTTTTCCCGATCCTCCTCCTCTCGGCTTGCGGAGGAGGGGGCGGTGGTCAGGCCGCCCTCGGCGGTGGAGGGTTCCCCTCGGGGAGCGGGGGTATCAGCATCGAGGCCACCGATGCTCCATTCGACCACTCACTCGTGGAAGAGGCCGTCGTTCGAATCCGGGCGATCCGGATGCATGCGGACGCGAATGCGGAGAGCGGCTTCCACACGCTCCCTCATGAGGAGACGCTCGTACTCGACCTGATCGAGCTGCGCAACGGCATCACCCAGTTCCTCCTCGATGTCGACATGCCCGCGGCGGAATACAGCCAGGCCCGCCTCTTGGTCGACAGCGCACGGCTGACTCTCGAGAACGGAAACGTCTACGACACGGCTGACGGAACGCTGCAGCTCTCGAGCCAGGATACGAGCGGCTTCAAGGTCCACATCTCCCCGCCGATCCGCGTCGAGGAGGGGATAGTCACGAAGGTGTTGCTCGACTTCGACTTGACGAAGTGCTTCAAGCCGATCCCTGCGAACGATCCGGCCAACGCAACTCGCTACCTGCTCCATCCCGTCTTGCGCGCGGTGAGCACGGAGAAGACGGGCCAGGTGCGCGGCGTGGTCGAAGAGGACGATGGGCAGGGTGGGACGAGGCCGGTCGAGGACGCTGTCGTTCGCCTGCTGCCCTACGGCGAGCTCGATGTCGACCAGAGCATCGCCACGACAGCGACGGAGAGCGACGGCAGCTTCGCGCTACTGGGCGTGGAGGAAGGCACGTTCGACGTCCTCGTGACGCACAAGAGCTCGGGAACGGACTCGAGCTCGGTGGCGGTGACGAGCGGTTCCGTCGTGACGGCTGACCTGATGCTGAAATAGGGCGCCGCCGGATCGTCCGAGGGCTCGGGCGTGGAGTGGCGGACTGTCGTGTCAGGCGGCATCGCGCGAAACCGTCTTGTCCGCGCTTGGCCGTCGCTGATCCGCAGTGACGTCGTTGACCAGATCGCACAGATCGCCGAGCTCGTCACCCTTTCGTGTCTGGCAATCGGCCGGTCGGGATCCGTTCCGGACCTGGATCAGGAACGACTCGATGCGATGTAGGGGTCCCGCAATCCGGAAGGTCGACAGGATCCCCACGATCGCGGTGATCGGCAGGACGACTGCCACCGACATCAGCAGGACGCGCGTGTAGCCCGAAGCCAGAAGGTCGAAGTTCTTCGCGGCGTCCTGCGTGAGGCTCATCGCGATGTCCGAGAAGACGCTCGTGAGCACAACGAACTGGAGAACGAGGGTGCAGGCTGCGATGGACACGAACCACAGGGTGATCCGCAGCTGCAACCTCGGGCGTACGAGCTTTCGGGTTCTCATGGGGTCCTCGAGCTGAGGCTATGCGTCGGCGTCGAGAGCAGAACTCCACGCCTCGTAGGGCAAGGGGATGTCGAGACCGGTCGCGAGTCGGAGCGCCGCCCACGCGCAGGCGCGGACGCTCTCCTCTCGGTCGTCCAGGCGCTCGATGAGTGCGAGGAAGGGTTCGGAGACGGGCCGAGTGGTGCCGATCTGTCCGAGCGCCGAACAGGCGAGGCCGCGCAGGACGGGATCGGAGTCCTCGAGAAGGGGAAGGAGCTCCAGAGCGAGCTCGTTTCGGTACATGCGACGCGAGACCAGCGCGTTCACTGCTCCGAACACGCTCACGACGTCGTCGCTCGCGAGATCACGGATGAGCCCGGGAGCCTCTTCGCGCCACCATCGCTGTTCGCTCTGAAGCCACGTTCGCCAGCGGACCGGATCATTGCGGAGCGAGAGGCCTGTCATGTACCGGAGCGCTCCCAGCGTGTCGTTCCGGACAGTGGTGTCTTCGTGCTCGAGTAGCTCCACGAGCCGCGTGACGGTGTCGAAGTCCTCGAGCCGCCCGGCGGCTCGCGCGGCGGCCGCGATGACCAGAGCGTCACCGTCGTCCAGCATGCGGGCGACGCGCTCCCGAACGCGCTTGTCGAAGGGCGGTGAGATGCGTGAGGTGATCGTCGCGATCGCTTCGAGGATCGGCGCGGCCGGTATCCTGTCAGGAACGTTCAGCAGTGCGCTCAGGGCGGTCAGACACGTCCGTTGTCCCGCCCCGGCCAAGGCGCCGATCAGGTACGGGAGCACGGGGTCCGGCGCTTCTCCGAGGACGGACCACAGGTCGCTACAGATCCCGGGATTCCGGCCGAGGACGCGGGCCGCGGTCTCCCGCAGGACGGGACCGAGTGCCTCTGCTTCCGGCGCTGCGACCATCAGCATGGTCCGCAACCCCGCCCTGCCGCCCGTTTCTCCCAGGTGAATCAGGGCTCCCCGTCGTTCGTCGAGCGTCAGCTCGCCCGTCCTCCCTCCCAGGAACGCTCGCACATCGGTACCGGGAAAGCGGGCGAGCGCGTCTCGGGCAACGTCTCCGATGATCCGGCGGTCGCTCTCCCCGTTCATCCCCCTGTCGCTCCTGCCCACTTCCGCGAACAGCCAAGACAGAGCTGGCGTGCCCAGGGCGTGGAGGCGTTCCACGCTGTCGCGTATCGATCGCTCGGAGCTCGGGTCGATGGCGGCGACGATTTCCTCCGCTGCATCGCCGTTCTGGGCAACGGTGAGGCCGCCAACGGAGAGAGCCGCAATCGCGAACGCGAGGTGCGCGGCGACCCGGCGAAGGGCAACCCTGCGAGAGCTTCCGTCACAGATGCGCATCGGCCGGCGAGGTCAGGGCCGCGGGGTCCACGCCCAATACGGTCGCGGGATCGGAGCGGTCGGTCGAGAGAGTCCCTGCAGGGAGCGACGCCACGCTCCACGACGTGAAGACGTACCGCTCCCCGCCGGGGGGCGGGTTGGTCAACGATTCGTCGAAGTGAACGCGGACGTTGGCGTTCAAGACCAGCCGATCCGCGGCGAGAGATCCGTAGACCTCGAAGTTCGAATGGACCGTGACTGAGCCTTCCGGGGAGTAGACGGTCCCGTAGAAGGTCGAGTTGGAGCGGAGCTCCACGTTCTGTGCGGGACCGCCCACGAGATTGAGGGTCACCGACCGTGCCGACAGGTCCGTCGTGACGATGTTCGAATTGCTCGCCAGGACGAAGTCTCCGGTCCCGTAGATTTCGATCGGCCCTCCCGAGGTGTCCAGGACCCACGTGGTGTTCGAGTCGATGTCGACGTCGTCGAGCACGAGCCTTGCCGGTCCCTCGACGGTAAGGGTCCCGGAGCTCAGATGAAGCGACGTGAAGTGGTAGTCACCCGAAGGCAGTAGCGTGACACCGTCGGCCGGCACGTCCAGCGCCCCCGCGGCCGCGATCGCCGGCACGGTGACTGGCGGCATCGGGCGCACTTCCGCGCCGGGTTGGAGCGACCCGGAGATCGAGCTCGAACCGGGCACTTCGACGGTGTCGTCGATCCCCGGGTGGACGTCACCGTGGACCTCGACGGAAGAATCGATCACGACGTCACCGTTCGACTGGGAGACCGCTCCGTTCCCGGCGGACACTCCACCACCGGCAGCGAGCTGCGCCGCGTACGTCCCTGCACTCGAGTCGAAGCTGTCGATGAAGACGTTCGATTCGAGTCGAAAGCTCTGATTCGAGAACAAGGCCGTCGTGACCAGCGAATCGGTGTAGTGGAAGATGAGGCCCTCGAGGGCGACCCTCCCGCTGCCGCACATGCCGATGGAGCGTAGGCGCACGAGCTGGTTTCCGACCGGGAGAGCGTCGACCCAGAGGAGTCCGTTGCCGAAGAGCGTCGGGGCGGCCTGGCTCCCGATTCCGCCCGTTCCGCCCTGGCGCATCGCGAGCAGGGACTCCTGGACGCCGGCCTCGGCGAGGAAAAGCGCTCGCTCATCGTCGATACGGCGCGTCTGTTCGCGATTGAACGACATCCCGACTTGCAGCAGCGCGACGGTCAATCCGCCCACGAGAATGGTCACGAAGAGCGCCATCACGGAGACGCTGCCGCGGCGTTCAGTCGAGGTCTGGTGAAGGTGGTCCACGCTCAGTTCCTACACAGGATTCGAGTCATCCAGGTCCGCACGAGCGCTTCCCCGTCCGGGGTCGAAGTCGAGAGCGTGAAGCGGATCGTCACCAGGGCTCCCGCTCTCTCGAAACACAGCCCCGGCTCGTCGATCAGCCCGTTTCCGTTGTCGTCGACGCCGTTCAGGATCTCGCCCTCGAGCATGGGCGTGACGCCAGAGCACCATTGTGTGGCGCGCTCGTTCCCGAGGCCTTGGTTCTCCGTGAGCGTTATCGAGCCACCGGCGAGAGAGAGCCGGTTGGGCGTGCTCCACACCGTCTGTTGACCTTGGTAGCCGAGGTTCCGCTGGAAGGTGACCTCACCGGCGCTGAACGGAGCGATGGGAACCGCGGCGACGGACACCGCATCCGTTGTCCGCAGTGCGGAGACGATGCGCTGCATCGCACGGTTTCCACGCGCCTCGAGGTCCATCACGGAGCTTCCCGAAGTCATGGAGCGTCTCGACGCCGCGAGAACGATCGAGAGGCCCGCGAAGACGATCCCCAGGATCGCCGTGCTCAGGGAGACCTCGATGATGGTCAGGCCCGACCGAGTGCATCGTTTCTCGCTCAAGGTGCAACCACCGATGTGTGTACGACGAGTGAACGAGCGCCGGTGGCCCCGGTCCAGTCCAGTCGCACGCGGAACGGAAGTATCTCGTAGTCGCCGGAGTGGTCGAGCGCATCGATCACTCCGTCCCCGTTGAGGTCGCGAGGCATTCCGAGCGATGCGTCCACGACGTCCTCGCGGACCTCGTCTCCGATGGTCGGGTACTCGATGGACCCGACTCGACCGTCGACGTCGTTCGTACGGACTCCGAGCCCGAAGGCGACGAAGCCCATGCCCGGGGCAGTCCCCGCGCCCGCGGGGTCATCGGCGGGATCCGCGTTGTACATCGCGAACGCGTCCACGAAGTTTGCGGCTCGCATCTCCTCCACCATCGCTCGGGCGGCGTCGACCGCGCGGGCGGACTCTCGGTTGACCGGTGCCAGCCGGTTCACCGCGGAGATGGTCTGCACCATGAACCCGAGCCCGACGGTCAGGATCGCCAGGACGACGACGATCTCGACCAGTGTGAATCCACCGGAAAGGCGATACGCGTGTGACGTACACCTCGGCGGCGGCTCGACGTATTGGACTCTCATGGGGCGGGGAGCCGGCTCCTCGCCCCTATCGGGCGTTCCCGATCTTTCCTGAAGCGTCCAAAGGGCCGCCTGCCGGGAGCCTCGTGAGCCGGGGCCCCTTCGCTTCCTGCGCGGCCCGGCGCTCCCCTTCCGCCCGCTCCTCGAACGCTCTTGCGAGCTCGCGCCCAAGGTCTTCGATGGCAAGGGCTTGATGGACCTCTTCGAGAAGACCGCTCCCCTTCATCACCTCGTCGGGGACTTTCTCCACGGGTGGCGATCCGGCCTTCGAGGGCACTTTCGACTGAGAAGTGTCGAGCAAATGTGAATAGGAAGCTCGCTTTCAGCGCTCCACAACGCTTTACTGTCGGCGCTCGCGGCACATAAACAACTAAAGGGACAATGCCCCGAACTACCGATTCTGCACTTCGTGACCGTGTCGACGCCTTCGTCGAGGACCTGACCGAGCTCATTCGTGAGTCCGCACTGGAGGCCGTACAAGACGCGCTCGACGCATCGCCTGCT
>JAJDET010000110.1 GCA_029259655.1 Planctomycetota bacterium | reverse complement strand
TGGAACGCGCCGAGGCGCTCCTGCTCGACGCGGGCTGGTACGACCGGGACGGCGACGGGAGGATCGACAAGAACGGCCGGCCCTTCGAGTTCGAGTACCTCTACGCGAACGTCGACGCCGTGGCGCGGCTCGTGGGCGAGGGGCTCCAGGAGAACCTCGAGAAGCTGGGGATCGGGATGGAGCTCGTCGCGCGCGACTTCGCGACGCGCCAGTCGCTCGTTCGAAAGCGCGAGTTCGACGCGGCGGCGATGGCCTGGATCTTCGGCCCCGAGCTCGATCCGAGCGGCTACTGGCACTCGAGTCAGGCCGCTCGCGAGGGGACCTCGAACCAGCCGGGCTATGCCGATCCCGAGTCGGACCGGCTGATCGCGGCGATCCGGCGCGAGGCCGACCCGGAGCTCCGGAGGGAGCACTACCACGCGCTCCAGCGTCGGATCCACGACGCACAGCCCTACATGTTCGGGTGTCTCTTCCCGACGAAGTTCGCCGTGTCGAAGCGCGTGCGCAACGTGCAGCGCTTCTACCTGGATCCGGGCTACTCGATCCGGCGCTGGTACGTGGAGGCCGAGCCGGAGACCGACGAGTAGTGCTCGGTTTCGTTCTCCGGCGGCTCCTCCTGCTCGTCCCGACCGTCCTGGGCGTCAGCCTCGTCACCTTCGCCCTGGTGCACCTCGTCCCGGGCGACCCGGCGGCCTTCGCGGGGCGGGACCGCGACGGCGTCGCCGGGGACGTCGACACCGAGGCCGTGGCCCGCGGGCTGCGGCGACGCTACCTGCTCGACGAGCCGCTCTGGCGGCAGTACCTGCACTACCTCGGACCGTTCGACCTCTCCCCGCGCGGGCACACGGCCTTCGGCGGGAGCGGAGAGAGCCCGTGGAACGGAGTGCTCGCCCTCGACCTCGGGACGGAGTTCCTGCGTCCGCAGGTCGAGATCGCGGGCGAGCTCGTGCGGCGCCTGCGCGTGACGCTCCCGATGACGGGGCTCGCGCTCTTCCTCGCCTACCTGATCGCGATCCCGCTCGGCATGCACTCGGCACTGCGCAGGGGGACCCTCTTCGACCGGGCGGCGACGACGGTCGTGTTCGCGCTGTACGCCGTGCCCGTGTTCTGGGCCGGGCTGCTCCTGCAGCAGGCTCTCGGCGGCGCGGGGCTCGGGTGGTTGCCGACGCTCGGGCTCGCGTCACCGGACGGGGGTGAGCTCACCGGGCTCGCGGGTTTCACCGACCGACTGCGCCACCTCGTGCTGCCGGTCACCTGCTACGCCTACGGGAGCCTGGCCTACCTCTCGCGCCAGATGCGCGCGGGCATGATCGAGGTCGTCTCGTCGGACTTCGTGCGCACGGCGCGCGCGAAGGGCCTGCCGGAGCGGACCGTCGTCCTGAAGCACGCGCTCCGGAACTCGATCGTGCCGCTCGTGACGCTCTTCGGAAGCGTATTGCCCGCGCTGGTCGGCGGCTCGATCGTCGTCGAGACGATCTTCGACGTGCCGGGCATGGGGCTCTACGTGTACGAGAGTCTGCTGCGGCGCGAGTACGACGCCGTGCTCGGTGCGGTACTCATGGGCGCGGTGACGACGGTGGCGGGAGTCCTCTTGTCGGACGTGCTGCTCGCCTGGGTCGACCCGCGCGTTCGCATCGGGGGGAGGGCGAGCGCGTGACGTCGCGGACGCGGATCGGGCTCGCGTTGCTCCTGGCGCTCGCCGGAGCGGCCGTCTTCGCGCCGCTCCTCGCGAGCGACCTACCGCTGTACATGAAGGGTGCAAACGAGCGCGCCTACGAGCGCGCGCGAAGGACGCTGCCCATTGCCGTGGAGGAGTTCGAGAGCACGTGGGACTTCGCGGGGTTGACCTACGAGGGTTTCGACGCGGCTCTCTACCGCATGGAGATTGACGCCGTGCGGTCCCGGCTGGACACCCTCGCCTCGGGCCTTCCCGAGCCGCAGGCTGCGCGACTCGAAGGCTTTCGCTCGGAGTTCGACACCACCGTCTCGCAGCATCGGGTCGAGGGGCCCACGCTCGTCGAGCTGGCTCGCCAGCTGGTCCTCGAGCTCGAGCTCGCCGACGAAGACGACGAGAATGGAGTGATCCTCGAAGCCGCGGCCAGCTTCCCGCTCCTCGCGGCGTTGCGTCCCTCGGAGGTGTTCTTCGCCGGGACGTGGATCGTGGCGACGGTCGCGTTTCTCCGGCGAGGTGTCCGCTCGTGGACGAGAATCACTCGCGGTCTTCTGCTCGCGGCCGCGCTCGCGCTGGCGACCGGCCTCCTCGCCGGCGATCCGCGCACCGTCGGCTTGAAGGACGGTCTCGCGGACGGGAGCGTCCGCGCGACGACCGTCGTCTTTCCCCCCGTAGCCTTCGGTTACGCCGAGACGCACCTCGAGGCCAGCCTCCAGCCGCCCGGCGGCGAGCACTGGCTCGGCACCGACGGTCTCGGGCGCGACGTCCTGTCGCGGCTCCTCCACGGCGGGCGACTGAGCCTGGCCGTCGGCCTCCTGACGACCGTGCTCGTGCTCGGGATCGGCGTCGCGCTCGGCGCGCTGGCCGGGCTCTTCGGAGGGCGCGTCGACTTCGTCTTCCTGCGCGTGGTCGAGGTCGTGCAGTCGTTCCCCTCGCTCTTGCTCGTGCTGGCCGGCGTCGCGCTCGTCCCGGCCCGCGAGGTCCATCCGGTCGTCACGATCGCCGTCGCGATCGCGCTCGTGCGCTGGACCGGCATCGCGCGCCTCGTGCGCGGCGAGTGTCTGCGACTGCGCGAGCTCGAGTTCACGCTCGCGGCGCGCGCGCTGGGCTTCGGCGGCTTCCGGATCGCGTTCCGCCACCTGATCCCCTCGGCGATGCCGCCCGTACTCGTCGCCGCCGCGTTCGCCGCTTCCGACGCCGTCCTGACCGAGTCGGCGATCTCGTTCCTCGGGCTCGGCACGGGGCCGCCGGTTCCCTCCTGGGGCGGGCTGATCGCGGCGGAGCGCGACCTCGACATCTGGTGGCTGCAGCTCTTCCCCGGCTTCCTCGTGTTCGTCACCGTCGTCGCCTGCAACCTGGTCGGCGAGGGGCTGCGCGAGGCGCTCGACCCGCGCGCGCGGCGCGAGCGGCGCCAGCTGCACACAGGACTGGAGGTCCCGGCGTGAGCGGGCCGCTCCTCCACGTGCGCGGCCTCGAGGTGTCGGTCGGGGACGTCCCGATCCTGCGCGGCATCGACCTAGACCTCGAGCGCGGCGGCTCGCTCGCGCTGGTCGGGGAGTCGGGCGCCGGCAAGACCACAGCGCTGCTCGCGATCCTGCAGCTCCTGCCGGACGGCTTCCGGGTCCGACTGGCTCAGGGGGAGCGCGGTCCGGCGGGGGCCCTCTCCTTCGACGGTCGGGACCTCACGCGGCTCTCGCCCTCGGCGGTCGCCGCGATCCGCGGCCGCGAGATCGGGGCCGTCTTCCAGGAGCCCGCTTCGTCGCTCAACCCGCTCATGCGCGTCGGTGAGCAGGTGGCCGAGGTCCTGCGACACCATCGCTCGCTCGGGCGCCGTGCAGCGGCAGGGCGCGCGGTCGAGCTGTTCGGCGAGATGGGCATCGAGGACCCCGCGCGGTGCGCACGCGCCTACCCCCACGAGCTCTCGGGCGGCATGAACCAGCGCGTGGCCATCGCGATGGCGACGGCCTGCGAGCCCGCGCTCGTCGTGGCGGACGAGCCGACCGCTTCGCTCGACGTCACCGTCCAGCGCGACGTCCTCGCGCTCTTCGACCGGCTCCGCCGCGAGCACGGGACCGCGCTGCTCCTCGTGACCCACGACCTCGCCGTCGCGGCCAACTCCTGCGAGCGCGCCGCGGTCATGCGCGCGGGGCGCATCGTCGAGGAAGGGCCGGTCCGCGACCTCCTGTTGCGGCCGTCGAACGACTACACGCGCGAGCTGGTCGGGGCTCTGCCGCAGTACGCTCCGCCCCTCGCCGATGAGGCCGCCTCGTGAGCGCGGAGGTCCGGCTCTCGGCGCGCGGGCTCGCGAAGTGCTACCGCTCGCCGCGCGGCGACGTCGCGGCGCTGGCCGGCGTCGATCTGGAGCTCCGGGCGGGCCGCACGCTCGCCGTGGTGGGGGAGTCGGGCTGCGGCAAGACGACGCTGGTGCGCGCGCTCCTGCGGCTCGTGGAGCCGGACGCGGGCAGCGTGCGCTACCGCCCCGCTGCAGGTCCCGAGGTCGATCTCCTGCGGCTCGGCGGGCGCGAGCTCCGGCGGCTGCGTCCCGAGCTCCAGGTCGTCTTCCAGAACCCCACGGCGAGCCTGAACCCGCGCTTCGACGTCCGCGAGCTCGTCGCGGAGGCGCCGCGGGTCCACGGGCTCGCGGGGGGGGCGGAGCTCGAGGGGCGCGTGGCGGCCGCCGTCGAGCGCGTCGGACTTACCGGTGACGCGCTCGACCGTTTACCGCACGAGCTCTCGGCCGGACAGCGCCAGCGCGTCGCGATCGCGCGCGCGCTCGTGCTCGAGCCGCGCGTCCTCGTCTGCGACGAGCCGACGAGCGCGCTCGACGTGTGCGTCCAGGCGCGCGTCCTCGAGCTCCTTCGGCAGCTTCAGGCGGAGCTCGGGATCGCCTACCTGTTCGTCGCGCACGATCTCGCGGTCGTGCGGACCCTGGCTCACGAGGTGGCCGTGATGCGCGCGGGCCGCGTGGTCGAGTCCGGCGAGACCGAGCGCGTGTTCGCGGAGCCCGCGCACGAGGAGACGCGGCGGCTACTGGACGCGGTCCTGCCCCTGCCCGCTCAGAGCGCGATGCCGTAGTCGTCCGCGAGGATCCCGCGCAGCTCGCCGAAGTCGTTCACGACGTGGTCGGGGACCGCTCCCTCGATCGGATACCGCGACGCGCGCCGGCTGTAGACGGTGATCATCCCGATCGCGGCGGCCGGCACGATGTCGTGGTCGGGGCTGTCGCCCACGTACATGACCTCACCCGGTTCCAGCCCGAGCGCGCGCACGGCGGCCTGATAGAGCTTGGGATTCGGCTTCGAGATCCCGATCTGTTCGGAGATGAAGACGGCCCGCGGGTCGAGGTGGGGGACGAGCCCCAGGCGGACGAGCTTCTCGGCCTGCTTCACCGTCCAGCCGTGCGTGACGACTCCCGTCGTCAGCCCGGCCGAGACGAGGTCCCGGAGCAGCGGGACGACGTCGGGAAACGGCTCGAGGTCGCGAAACTTCGTGTCGTGATAGGCGGCCACGCCGGCGGCGACGATCAGCGCGGGGTTTCCCGGGAGCCCGGGGGCGACGCGCATGAGGAGCTTGTCGAAGTGGTGGTCGTAGTTCGACGAGAACTCCGAGATCACCTCGCTGAGCTCGCGCAGGACTTCCTCGCGCGGTGCGGAGAGCCCGGCGGCGAGCATGGCATCGACGGCGTTCTCCCGCGCCCTCGCGGCGAAGGCGGTCGTGGAGAAGAGCGTGTCGTCGACGTCGAACAGAACGGCGCGCAGCGAGGTCATGAACGAAGCCTGGCGCGCCGAGTGTCTACCGCTCGAGCCGCGCCAGCTCCTCGCGCACGTCGGTGATCCAGGCGCGGATCATGACCATCAGGCTCGACTTCTCGTCGCTGTAGCCCTCTTCCTTGAAGAGGAAGCCGACGATCGGGATGTAGGCGAGCCACGGGACTTCCGCGCGGCGCTCGATCTGGCGGATGCGGGAGAGTCCGCCGAGCAGGACGGAACCGCCGTCGGGGATGACCGCGGTCGTGAAGATGCTCTGGACCTCGAGCTCCGGGAGCTGGAACTCGACCGGCGACGTGTTGCTGCCGAGACCCGTCGAGAAGTCGCGCAGTGCGATGACCTTGGCGACCGTCGGCTGCAACTCGAGCGTCAGGTAGCGGCGGTCGTGGTGAATCGTGGGGCGGACGTCGAGGACGATTCCCTCGTGGAGGACGTTGATCTGCGG
>JAJDET010000109.1 GCA_029259655.1 Planctomycetota bacterium | reverse complement strand
GTCGTGCAGGTGCTCGCACTCGTCGAAGATCGCGATCCTGAAGAACCCCTGGCGTGCGAGTGCGAGGGCGTGGTTCGTGATCACGACGTGCGAGCGCTCGGCGCGGCGGCGCGCCGCCTCCGCGCCGCACGTGGCGCGATCGTTCTGCGATCGGCAGCAACCCGACTCCGCACGGATCTTGCGCAGGAGGGTCTGCGACACCCTCCCCGGAGAGAGGTGCCCCCGGCCTCCGAGGGCGAGCTCGGTCCGGCGCGGGAGCCGATCGAGGTCCCCGTCGCGGTCCGTTGCCGCGAAGAGCGCCGCTCGCGTCCAGGCCCAGAGGCTCGCTCCGGAGTCCTCGTCGACCGGCGCCGAGAGCTCGAGCGCGCGCCAGCAGAGGTAGTTCCTGCGGCCCTTGAGGACGGAGACGCGCGGTGGATGGGGGAAGCCGGCTCGCCGCAGGAGCTCCAGGAGCAGCGGAACCTCGCGGTCCATGGCCTGCTCCTGCAGTGCGCGGGTGAAGGTCGCGACGCCCAGCCGGGCGTCGTTCTTCACCGCCCAGATCGCCGCCGGAACGAGGTACGCAAGGGTCTTGCCCGTTCCCGTCGGGGCGTGGACGAGCAGCATCCCCTTCTTGCCCAGACTGCCGGCGACCTCGCGGGCGACGGCGTGCTGTCCCTCGCGGTACGAGTCGCCGCCGAACATTCGCGGGAGGTGGTGCTGAAAGATCTCGTCGAGCTTGCGCAGGTCCTCGTCGACGAGAGGCGCGGGGTCCATCGGGTCCGGGGGCAGGGACGGAGTCTCCCGCTCCGGCGTCGTCCAGCGCGGTCGGATCTCGCGCAGGGCGTGTGCGATCGTCGGGAGCTCCGCCACGGCGCCGGCGAGGGCGCCCTCGCGCAACCCTGCGTGCGGAGGGAACAGGTCGTCCGCCGATCTCGACCAGGCCTCCGGTGAGTCGGCGAGCGCGAGGATGCGTTCGAGTGCCGCCGCCGCCTCATCGCTCCCTTCCCCCGTCAGCGCACGGGCCGCGGCGCGGTAGCCGTGGGCTGCGAGCGCAACGACGGCGGGCTCCAGCTCGAGGAAGCTGCCTACGATCGCTCCGGCCGCGGCGCGCAGCTCGGCGGGATCGATCGCGCGTTTCGGTCGGGAGCCGCGCGGGAGCACGTGCTCGATCAGGTCCTCGCCGAGGCCGGAGAGACGACCGGGCGCGAGGACCTCGGCGAGCTCGAGCAGACCGACCGTCGAGCGCACCGGACATCCGCCGAGCGCTCGCGCCCGGGCCTCGAAGTCGGCGCGGTCGAGCACGATCGTGGGGAATCCCTCGAGGAACGCGGCCAGCTCGGGCCAGACCTCTTCCGGAGTGCGCGCGCCCTCGAGCTCGCCTCCGTGCACTCCGTATTCGAGCGCCATGCGGCGCGTCGCTCGATCTCCCCCGGCTGCACCGGAGAAAGGACGACAGGACGCCTGGAAGGTCTCCCGCGTACCGTCGCGATCGCGCTCGGCGTGCATCCGGAAGATCCGGTCCCGGTGCGGGTCGGGACCGGTCGTCCAGAGGACCGCGAACGCGAACCGGTCGCCGTCCGGCCGGGCCGGTCCGGGTGCCTCGTGGGTTTCGGCGAGCTGGATCACGTGACTTCGAGACTAGCGGCGAACTCGTGGGGTTCGAGCCCGCCGCCGGGGAGGGTCTAAGTTCAGGGAGACCCTGTGGTTAGGGACTCCGGGCGAGGGTCGCGCCCAGGAGGGCTCCCCTCGAAGTCCTCGCCTGTCGCAACTATCGAGGGCACAAAGCATTAGCTCTCGTGAGAACGGCGAGGGTGAAACGGGGAGCGCGGGGGCCCCGTCCAGGACCCGGCCGTTGACGCCGGGCCCGGGCTGCTGAATAAGGTGCCCCGCCACCAGGACCGCTGCCATGTCAGGACCCGAGAAACAGGACGACGCCGAGGACGGGGCCAAGGGCTCCACCGAAGGCTCCCCCAAGAAAGCCTCCAAGGGGCGTGCTCTCGTGATCGTCGAGAGCCCGGCCAAGGCGCGCACGATCAACAAGTACCTGGGGAAGGACTTTGTCGTGAAGGCCTCGATGGGGCACATCCGCGACCTCCCGAAGGGCAAGTTCGGCATCGACATCGAAGGCGGTTTCGAACCCGAGTACACGACGATCCGGGGCAAGGGGAAGGTGATCGCCGAGCTGAAGCGGCTGGCGAAGAACGCGAGAGCGGTCTACCTCGCCCCCGATATGGACCGCGAGGGGGAGGCGATCGCATGGCACCTCGCCGCCGCGCTGGGAGTGGATGAGGAGAAGCTCTTCCGCGTGGTCTTCAACGAGGTCACGAAGAAGGCGGTCCTCGGCGCCTTCGACGAGCCGGGGAAGCTCGACATGGACAAGGTCGAGGCGCAGCAGGCGCGCCGCGTGCTCGACCGGATCATGGGCTACAAGCTCTCTCCGCTCCTCTGGAAGAAGATCGCCAAGGGGCTCTCGGCCGGGCGTGTGCAGTCCGTGGCCGTGCGACTGCTCGTCGAGCGCGAGAAGGAGATTCGCGCCTTCGTGAGCGAGGAATACTGGCGTGTCGGAGCGACGCTCGACGCAGACGGGAAGGAATTCGGCGCGGAGCTGCGCAGGATCGGCGAGAAGCGGATCGACAAGAACCTCGACGAGACCATGGCGAAGGCCGTGATCTCCTCGATCGGCGAGGATCCGCTCGAGCTCTCCGAGCTAGAAGTGAAGCCTAAGACGCGGCGCCCGACGCCTCCCTTCACGACGAGCCAGCTGCAGCAGAAGGCATCGACGATGCTGCGCTTCAGCGCGCGCAAGACGATGATGATCGCGCAGCAGCTCTACGAGGGGATCGAGATCCCGGGCGAGGGGCTCGTGGGCTTGATCACCTACATGCGTACCGATTCGACGCGGGTGAGCAACGACGCCCTGGCTCAGGTGCGCGAACTGATCCCGAAGCACTTCGGACCCGACTACCTACCGGACAAGCCGAACGCCTTCCGCACGAAGAGCAAGGGGGCCCAGGAGGCCCACGAGGCCATCCGTCCCACGGACGTGTCGCACGTGCCGGACGAGATCAAGAAGGCGCTCACGGGTGACCAGTTCAAGCTCTACAACCTGATCTGGCGCAAGTTCGTGGGGAGCCAGATGATGCCCGCGCGCTTCGACGTCACGACAGTCTCCTTCACCCACGGGAAGGAAGTCGACGGGCCCGGCGACGAGAAGGGCCGCCCGACCTTCATCGCCCAGGGCGAGGTCCAGCTCTTCGACGGCCACTTGCGAGTCTTCACCCAGGACTCGCAGAGCGCGGACAAGGATGACGAGCAGAAGCTGCCCACCGGACTCGCCAAGGGTCAGGACCACGTCCCGAAGGGCATCGAGGCGACCCAGCACTTCACGCAGCCGCCGCCGCGCTTCTCGGAGGCGACGCTGGTCAAGGAGCTGGAGAAGAAGGGCATCGGGCGCCCCTCCACCTACGCCACGATCATCTCGACGATCCAGGACCGCGGCTACGTGAACCTCGAGGCTCGCCGGTTCTTCGCCACCGAGCTGGGCGAGATCGTCACCGATCGTCTCGTCGACCACTTCGGCGATCTGATCAACGTGAACTTCACGTCGGAGATGGAGTCGAATCTCGACCGCGTCGAGGAGGGCAAGCTCCCCTGGTCGCACGTCGTCGGAGACTTCCACCAGGCCTTCATCAAGGACCTCGAGAAGGCCGAGACGGCCATGCCGAGCCTGAAGGCGAACCCCGAGCTAACCGAGCGCAAGTGCGAGAAGTGCGGGTCGCCGATGGCGGTCCTCTACAACAAGCGCGGCAAGTTCCTGGGCTGCTCGAACTACCCCGAGTGCAAGAACACGATGCCCGTCGACGGGCCGCGGGAAGCACCGGAGGTCATCGAGACGGACTACGTCTGCCCGAACTGCAAGAGCCCGATGGTCATTCGTACGGGCCGCCGGGGGAAGTTCCTCGCTTGCACGGGCTTCCCGAAGTGCAAGACGACGGCCTCGGTCGACGAAGAGAACAAGATCGTCGTGGCCAAGCCGACCGGGATCGAGTGCGAGAAGTGCAAGAGCGAGATGATCGTGAAGCAGTCTCGACGCGGCCCCTTCCTCGCCTGCTCGGGCTTCCCGAAGTGCCGGAACGCCAAGCCCCTGCCGGACGAGTTGCGCGAGAAGCCGCGCGAAACGGACGAGACCTGCGAGAAGTGCGGCGCCGGGATGGTCATCAAGACCAGCCGCTGGGGGAAGGAGTTCCTGGCCTGCTCGGGCTACCCCGAGTGCAAGAACACGCGAGCCGTGGCGGGGGCCGAGGGCGGGCAGGAGGAGTCGCCGGACGGCGACAGCTCGGCCGCGTAAGAGGCATCCATGTATCCAGATGGATGCCGGCGAGGCCGGCAACGAGACGCTCTCCTTACCGCCTGACGGGCCCCGGGACCGGGTCGCACTCGACGGGTCGCGGAGCGTCCGTTAAACTGTTCCGCCCTTTCGGATGCGCGCGGGTGGGGAGGCCCCTTCGCGCTCCGGAGTTTCCCGTGGAGGAGCTACTGCCCCGATGGAGATCTCCGAGATTCAGGTCGACGGCTACGAGAAGGTGCTCCGCTGCCGGGACGCCGACTCGGGTCTGCACGCCATCATCGCCGTGCACGACACCACCCTGGGTCCCGCGCTGGGCGGTATGCGGATGTGGCCCTACGCCTCGGAAGACGAAGCCCTGTTCGACGTCCTGCGTCTCTCGCGCGGGATGACGTTCAAGTCGGCCGTGGCCGAGACGGGCCTGGGCGGCGGGAAGTCGGTCATCATCGGCGACCCCAAGACCCAGAAGTCCGAGAAGCTGTTCCTCGCCATGGGGCGGTTCGTCGACAGCCTGGACGGTAAGTACATCACCGCCGAGGACATGAACATCGGGATCCCGGACCTCGACATCGTGAAGCGCGAGACCCGCTGGGTCACCGGGCTGTCACGCGAGTCCGGGAGCTCCGGAAACCCCTCGCCCTACACCGCGCGCGGCTGTCTGCAGGGCATGCGGGCGGTGCTCGAGGTCGTGCACGGGACCGACTCGTTCGACGGTCGCAGGGTCGTCCTGCAGGGCGTCGGCGCCGTCGGTGGAGGTCTCGCCGTCCTGCTCAAGGAGGCGGGTGCCGAGGTCTATATCTGCGACATCAACGTCGACCGCGTGCGCGAGCTCTCGAAGGAGTACGGCTTCAAGGTCGTCACCGAGGAGGAACAGTTCGACGTCGAGTGCGACATCTACGCCCCCTGCGCCCGCGGCGCCGGAATCAACGACGAGACCATCCCGCGCCTGCGCTGCAAGGCCATCGCCGGCAGCGCCAACAACCAGCTCCTGGAGCCGCGGCACGCGGACGATCTCCGGGAGCTCGGGATCCTCTACGCGCCCGACTACGTGATCAACGCCGGCGGCATCATCAACGTCAGTGTCGAGCTCCTGCCCGGCGGGTACGACGAGGCCGAGGCACTGCGCCGCATCGACCGCATCTACGACAACCTCAAGCTCCTGTTCGAGATCTCGGAGCGCGAGAACCTCTCGACGCGGGCCGCCTCTCAGAGGCTGGCGGAGCAGAGGATCGCAGAAGCAAGGAGTCGGTAGCGCCGCTACTCCTTGCGGAGGAACTGGATCAGGTCTTCTTCGAGCTCGGCCAGGCCGTAGTCGGGGACCGTCAGGCAGCAGTAGACCAACCGCGCGAGCTCCTCGGGCGTGTTGGGGTTGAGGTCCTTCGGCGGCGGATAGGAGAGGAAGTAGGAGAGCGACAGGCGCTCGACCTCACCGCCTTGCTCGCGACCGGCGTAGGGCCACGGGACCTCGTCGAAGGGGAGTGTTCCCGTCAGGATCTCGTACAGCATCACCCCGATCGCCATCACGTCCGCCTTGTGGTTCTGGAGGACGAGCGGGTTGTAGTGAGGCGTCGTCGAGATGAGCCCGCGCTCGGCGTCGCGCAGAGCGGGGTCGATCATGACCACGCTGCCCGACGGCTTGACGACGATGTTCTCCGGCTTGAGGTCGCCGTGATAGGCGAGCTGCCCCTTCTGCTCGAGCTTGCGCAGCGCGCGGATGATCGACAGGAACCAGTTGAGTCGGATCCCCTCGAGGCCGCGGATCTTCTCCCGCAGCGTCTTTCCGCGGACGTAGTCCATCGCGATGATCGGCCGCCCCTCGTGCTCGAACACCTCGCGTGCTCGCACGAGGTTCTGGTGCCGCGCGCCCAGCAACGTCTCGGCCTCGTTCTGGATCAGCTCGTCGATCTCGTGCAGGTCGAGGAAGTCGATCCGGAGCCCGTCGTTGCGCAGGAAGATCGCCTCGCCGGGTGTCTCGTCGGGGCTGATCCAGTCGGGTGAGCGTTTGCTCGTGATCTCGAGGAACCGCGTGATATAGCGGCCTCCACCGGCCACGTCGCCGACCTTGAGGGCGACCTTGTTGCCGGCCTCGTCCTCGGCCAGGTAGATGCACGCGAAGCCGCCACGTGCGATGAAGTCCTGGACCCGGTACGAGCCGATGAACTCGCCTGCTTGAAGCCTGATCATGGGGACCCTCAGGGGAGTGCAGGGGGGGTGGTCGCGGTGCCCCGCGAGGCCCCGCTGCGTACCCCCCTTTCGATCGGTGCCCCCTTCCGGCATGAGCCCGTTTCCGGTGCGTCTCCCGCCCTGCCCGCCGGTCTTCGACGTCGCATTTTCGGGAACCAGAAGCGAACTCGTAGCGGTGGCCCACGACTGCTTGAAAGAGCGGTGCTTACGGCGACCAGCACCGCGCGAATCGAGCACCGGCGAGGTGCAATTCGCGAATCAGCGGTTCTTGGTCGCGGCCGGAGAAGAGGCCGGAACGGCCTCCAGATCGGCGAGCGAGACCTCGACCAACCGGCACTCGGCGCTCGCGCCGAGGATGCGCTCGGCGCCGCGGGTGACGGTGCCCGATCCCAACCACACAGGGTCTCCTGCATGGGGCCGGAAGACCCAGGCCCGTCCCAGCTCGTCGACGATGCCGAGATCCTGGTGCCAGCCGTTGCGGACGCTGAAGAACTCCCCGCGCTCCTTGCTGCGGAAGAGGACCACCGTGCCGACCTCCTGGCCGTCGTCGACCACGCGCCAGGCCCGCTCGGCCTGGGCCGTGCGCGCCACGGGCGTCGGCCGGGCGGTCTGGCGGATCTCCGTCACCTGGCAGGAGGCCGCCAGCGCGGAGAGGAGGAGGAGCGCGAGCCGCATGCCTCTATTCATCGGGCGCCCGCGCGGGTCGGCCTGAGGCTCTCAGCAGGAGGACCAGCGCGGCGGCCAGGCCGACCCCTGCCAGCCCCGCTCCGAGCGTGAAGCTGCGCGGTTCGTGGGTCAGCAGGAGCTCCGAGGACCCGCCCTCGACCCAGACTCCCCGCAGGGTGTGGTCGACGCGCTCGATCGGCCGCTCCTCACCGTCGACCCGCGCCATCCAGGCCGCGTCCCACGAGTCGGCGACGACCACCAGCCCCGGCTCGCGCATCTCCACCGCGAGCTCGATCCGGCGCGGCTCGTAGCTCGTGAGGCGAACCTCGCCGGGCGGTTCGTCCAATCCGTGGCGGGCGGCAGCCGTGGTCGCTTCCTCGAGCACGGCGACGAGCGGATCGAGGTCGGTCGCGGAGAGGTGCGCCAGGCGCTCCTCCTTGTCCGGCAGCACGACCCAGTCCCGCGCCACGAACGCGCGCGGGAGCACGTGCGGGTTCTCGTACACGCGTAGCGGTCCGTCGAGAACGAGCACCAGCGGCTCGGGGAGCGGGTCCTTCGACAGCACGTACTTGACGTTCAGGAGGCTCGCGAGGGGGAGGCGGTCGAGCCGGTCGAACACGCGCGCTTCCTTGAGGAAGGTCTCCGCCCGAGGGTCGCTCGAGAGCTTCGAGACGAGCTCCACCAGCGTCGCGTACTCGATCGAGTCGTACCCCGTCAGCACGTCGAGGCGGTGGAAGATGTTCGCGCTCGGCAACAGGGTCGAGCCCTGGTGGCCGAGGACCCGGAAGAGCGACTCGTCGCGGGCCAGGAAGTCGGTCGCCGGCGTCGCGGGCAGGAACGTCGGGTCATCGCGCTCGATCACCGGGTTGTAGCCCCGTCCCCAGGCGAACAGCTCGATCGTCGCGAGGAGCGGCAGCGCGAGCGCGAGGGCGAGCGTCAGGCGGGGTTTCCCCCGGAACCGCTCGAGCAGCGCGTCGAGTCCCAGAGCTCCCAGAACCGTGACCGCGAAGGCAACGACGAGCACGAGCCGCAGGAGCTTCGTGTTGTTGACGCCCGGTACCAGCCGCATGAGGTCGTAGAACGGCGGCACCTGATAGGCGACGAGCGCTGCGAGGAGCCCGACGCCCGCGAAGACCCAGCCCCTCCGATCGCGAGGGCGGAGTGCGAGTCCGAGCAAGGCCAGCCCGAGCATCAGGCGCCCGGCGAACACTCCTGCCAGCTCCTGGTAGTTCAGGTGGTTCCCCGTCGGCCCGGAATAGGTGCCCTCCTGGGGGTGACCGAAGCGATCGGGGGCGACGGCGAACCCGGCGGCGGTGGCCGCGTCGACTTCGCTGACGAGCTGCGTCGTCGCGGAGACCCGAGCGCCCATGCTCACGCGCAGGTAGTCGAGGAAGGGGAGGATCATCGGCATCGCGATCAGGACCCCGAGACCCACGCCTCCCGCGAGCGCGGCGAGCCCGCGCACCGAGAGCCGCAGCGGACCCACGCAAGCGCGCAGGCACGCGTAGAGTCCCGTCGCCAGGAGCGCCTGGAGCGCCGTCTGCGGGTGGCCGGAGAAGAGCGCCAGTGCGACCGGGATCGCGAGGCCTCCGACGATCCGCGCGTAGCCCGTCCTCCGGTTCGCGGCGCGCTCGACGAACCAGAAGAAGAGCGGCAGGAACATCGCCGCGTTCGCATGCGGGTGGTTGAGCCACATGACGACGAAGCCGCACAGCGAGAACCCGACGGCACCGAGCGTCGCCGCTGCGCGCGAGGTCCCGAGCTCGCGCAGGAAGAAGAGGGCGAAGACCCCCGCGAGCACGAGCCGTCCGAAAGCGTGCCAGGCGTGGAAGTGCCACGACGGGAGCGCGAAGTAGATCCAGTGCGGCGGCCACAGGAGCCCCGACGGAGGAACCCCGACGAGCGGCTGGCCGGCGAAGTTGTGGGGGTTCCAGAGCGGGAGCTCGCCGGCGGCCAGGCGTTCGCGCTGGAACTCGAGCCAGGGGAGGATCGTGATCGACTGATCGAGCAGGAGCTCGTTCGAGGCCCGGAAGTCGTCGGGCGCGACCGAGGCCCACGGCTCGAAGAGGCACAGGGCGTCGATCTGGGTGAGAATCTTCCCGCCGAACAGGGTCTCGAACAGGAAGGCCCCGTGGACCACACACAGGCACAGAACGGCCAGGCCGAGTCGCCATCGCTGCCGCGGCGCGGACTGGGTCCCCTCGGCCATCGTCGCGGAGTATAGGGCTGTAGAGCACGTGCAGAGCCCGTCCGGATTGCCCGCCTGGCCGAGCCCACTTATCCTCCTGCCGTGAACGCCCTCGAGCTGGACTGCTTCCGACAGGCGGGGCGCATCGCCTCGGACTGCCGCGAATGGGCTCGGGAGAACATCCGTCCCGGGGTCCCGGTGCGCCAGGTGCTCGAGACGATCGAGGACACGATCCGCGAGCGCGGCGCCCAGCCGGGGTTCCCGGCCCAGAGCAGCCGCAACCACATCGCGGCGCACTACTGCAGCTCACCGACCGACGAGGTGACCTACGAGTCCGGTGATTGCGTCAAGGTAGACATCGGCGTCCACGTCGACGGCTACATCGCCGACACGGCTTGCACTGTCGATCTCTCCGACGACGGACGCTGGAAGCGCTTGATCCAGGCCTCCTCCGACGCGCTCGCCGCCGCGATCGCGACCGTCGCGGACGGGGTCGAGGTGGGTGAGATCGGCGCGGCCGTCGAGCGCACGATCATGGCGGCCGGCTACCAGCCCGTGCGGAACCTGACGGGGCACGGGCTCGCGCGCTGGAAGGTGCACACGCCGCCGCAGATCCCGAACTACGCCGAGCGCGGCGGCGGCAAGCTGCGCACCGGGATGATCTTCGCCATCGAGCCCTTCGCCAGTACCGGCCGCGGCTTCATCCGCGAGCGCGGGAAGGCCGAGGTGTTCATGATGGTCCGACCTCCGGCGCGCGCGAAGGGGCTCGACCGCGGCGTCCTGCGCGAGATCGAGTCCTGGCGCGGCCTCCCGATCGCGCGCCGCTACTTCAATCACCTCGACCGCGATGCGGTCGAGGCGACGCTCTCCAAGCTCGCCCGCCAGGGTGCCCTCGTCCGCTATCCACCGCTCGTGGAGGACGACGACGAGATGGTTGCCCAGACGGAGCACACGATTCATCTCGGACCGGAGGGAGTGGAGCTCCTGACCGTCTGACCCGGCATTCGCCCGGTTGGGGCGCCGGCCGCCCCGTACAACTCGCTTGAGAGTCGCTCTCGTCACCACTCCGGCCTCGGTGCGCTCGGGCATCGGAGACTACACACGCCATCTGCTCCCCTACCTGCGCGAGCACTGCGACGTGCGCGTTTTCGTGGAAGGTGAGTGCGGCGAGGACGAGGAGCTGGCAGCGAGCCTCGACCCCAAGGAGCACGACCGCATCCTCTACCAGCTCGGGAACGAGCTGCGCCACGCCTTCATGCCGCGCATGATCCGCGCGCTGGGCGGGACCGTGATGCTCCACGACTGGGTCCTGTTCGACGCGGCGCTCCGGGCGTATCCGGGGCTCGAGCGCGGCGGGCTCAAGGGCCATGCCCTCGCGCTGCGCGAGGGAGGGCTCGCCCAGGCGCGGATCTACGCGCGGAACTGGCTCGACCGGCGACACCAGCGAAGGACGCCGGAGCGCACGCCCACGGACCTGGCACGCATCGACGGCGTCTTCCTGTCCGGTTGGCACGCTGCCGAGGACGCTGGCCGCTGGACGGGCGACGAGGCCTGGGTCCGGATCCCCGCCGGCGGAGTGCACGAGATCGCCGCTTCCGTGTCGAGCGATCCCGGTCGGACGATCGGCGTCCTGTTCGGCGAGCGTGTGCTCGCGCAGCACCGCTGTACGGGTGAGGAGACCGGCAAGCGGCTCGAGGTGGATCTCGGTGGAGTCGACGAGCCCGTGCTCGGCATCGCCACCCACCCCGTGGTCGTGACTGCGGAGCAGCGGAGGAACGGGGACCCGCGACGGCTCGCCTCGTTCGTCGAGAAGATCGAGTGGCGGGACGACGACGGCTGGCACGAGCTCGACATGTCGCTCCCGAGCTCCCGCCCCATCGCGCCGGTGATCCTCTCGCGCGACCGCTTTCGGCTCCCGCTCAATCGCTCGGTCGTGCGCTTCGGGGACTCGTTCATCGTGCACTCGAACTACGTCAAGCAGCGCATCCTGCGCGAGCGGAACGCGATGACGCCCGTCGGCGTCCTGCACCACGGCGCGGAGATCCGCTGGCGGGACGAGGACCGGCGCGAGATGCGGAAGAAGCTCGGCCTGCCGGCGGAGTGGTTCGACGGCTTCGTGCTCGTGAGCTTCGGCGGCGTCCAGCCGCACAAGCGCATCGACAAGGTCTTCGCCGGCGTGGCGCGAGCGCGGCGCGAGCGCGACGACATCCGGCTCGTCATGGCGGGCGGCTGGACGGGCGAGGGGGCGTCGCCGCAGGAGCTCGCGCGCATCCACGGCCTCGAGGGGTCCGTGCGCGTGACCGGCTACCTCCCGGAGGACGATGCCTGGGACTGGATCCACGCGGGCGACGCGAACATCAACCTGCGCGGTCCGACCTCGGGCGGGACGTCGGGCGGGATCTTCCAGTCGCTCGCCCTCGGCCGCGCCGTGATCGCGACCGACGCGGCCGAGCAGTCCGAGCTCCCCGACGGCTGCATCCTGAAGGTCCCGCTCGAGGAGGGCGAGGTCGAGGGCATCGGGCGCGCGCTGGTCGAGCTGCGTGACGATCCGACGCGCCGCGAGGACCTCGAACGCCACGCCCGCGACTTCGTCGAGAAGGAGTGCCACTGGGGCGTCGTCGCGGCGAAGTACGCCGAGTACCTCGAGGGCATGCCGCCCCCGCGCTCCAAGAAGCGGGCGTCGATCCCGGTCCAGGCCTGGCGCGAGATCCAGCTCAGGAAGGCGCAGCAGCGCGAGCGGACGTGAGGCTCGTCGAGACTGCGCTGGACGCCTGTCCCCGGACGCGGCTGTTCACAGCAGGCCCTTCAGCTCCTTCAGCTTGAGGAGCGCGTCGATCGGGGAGAGCGCGTCGAGGTCGAGCTCGGCGAGCTCCTGCTCCACCTTCGACGGGCCGCCGCCGAAGAACGTGAGCTGCTGGGTGGGGGGCGGCTGCGGGATGAGCTCTTTGCGGGAAGAGTGGCCGTCGCCCGCGACGGTGGGGGCCAGGCCCTCCGCCTCGCGCTCGATCCGGTGCAGGAGGTCCTTCGCGCGGTCGAGCAGGTCGCCCGGCACGCCGGCGAGGCGCGCGACGTGGATGCCGTAGGAGCGGTCGGTGCCGCCCGCCACGATCTTGTGCAGGAAGACGATCTCGTCGCCCCACTCGCGCACGGCGACGTTCAGGTTGGCGACGCCCGGAAGACGGTCGGCGAGCTCCGTGAGCTGGTGGTAGTGCGTCGCGAAGATCGTGCGCGCGCCGATCCGCAGCCGGATGTGCTCGGCGATGGCCCACGCGAGCGCCAGGCCGTCGAAGGTGCTCGTGCCGCGGCCGACCTCGTCCAGCACGACCAGCGAGCGCTCCGTCGCGTTGTTCAGGATGTTCGCGATCTCGACCATCTCGACCATGAAGGTCGACGCGCCGCGGCTGATGTCGTCGCCGGCGCCGACGCGCGTGAAGATGCGGTCGCACACGCCGATCTTTGCGCTCTCGGCGGGCACGAACGAGCCCGTCTGCGCCAGCAAGACGGTCAGCGCGACCTGACGGATGTAGGTCGACTTGCCGGCCATGTTCGGGCCGGTGAGGATCGTCAGGTTCCGCCCCTCGTGGTCGAGCGTCGCGTCGTTCGGCACGAACGTGTCGCAGGAGGGCGACTGCTCGATCACGGGATGGCGGCCCTCGACGATCTCGATCGCGCCCGAGTCGTCGATCTCGGGCGCGACGTAGCGCTGGTCGGCGGCGGTCTGGGCGAGGCCTGCGAGCACGTCGAGCTCCGCGACCGCCTGCGCCGTGTCCAGGATGCGGCCCGCGTTCTCCGCGACCTCCTCGCGCAGCGCGACGAACAGGTCGTACTCGATGTCGCGCGAGCGCTCCTCCGCCGAGAGCACCTTCTGCTCGTACTCCTTGAGCTCGGGCGTGATGTAGCGCTCGGCCGTCTTGATCGTCTGCTTGCGGATGTAGTGCTCGGGAGCGCCTCCCGCCTGGCCGCGCGGCACCTCGATGTAGTAGCCGAAGACCGAGTTGAAGCCGATCTTGAGCCCGGAGAGGCCGGTGCGCTCGATCTCCTGGGCCTGGAAGCGCGCCATCCAGGACTTGCCGTCGCCCGCGATCTGACGCAGCTCGTCGAGCTCGGGCGAAACGCAGGCGCGGATCACGCTGCCTTCCTTGATCGCGATCGGAGGCTCGTCGACGAGCGTCCCCGCGATCGCGCCGGCGACGTCCTCGAGCGGGTCGAGCCGCTCGAGGATGCCGGCTAGCGCCTTCGAGTAGACCCCCTCGAGCTTCGAGCGGAGTACGGGCGCCGACGCGAGCGAGCATCCGATCGCCACCAGGTCGCGCGCGTTCGCGCGACCCGTCGACGTCTTCGCGACCAGCCGCTCGAGGTCCAGCACGTCGCGCAGCAGCGCTCGCAGCTCGTCGCGCAGGAACACGTTCTCGACGAGCTCGGCGACGCCGCCCTGGCGATACCGGATCTTCGAGACGTCGCGCAGCGGGGCGAGCAGCCACTCCCTCAGGAGCCGTCCGCCCATCGGCGTCAGCGTCCCGTCGATCGCGTCGAGCAACGAACCCTCACGCCGCCCGCCGATCTGTGTCTGTGTCAGCTCGAGACAGGCTCGCGTCGCACCGTCGAGCACCAGGTGCTCGGTCGATTCGACCCGCTTCATCGTACGCAGGTGCTCGCAGGCCGAGCGCTGGGTCTCCTCGACGTACTCGACCAGCACGCCGGCGGCGGGAACGACCTCGGAGTCGTCGCCGACGCCGAAGCCCTCGAGGGTCGAGACGCCGAAGTGGCGCAGGAGCACGCGGCGCGCCGTGTCGTGCCCGAAGCGCCAGTCGTCGCGCTCCGAGATGCGCGGCCCCAGCCGCGGCGCGATCTGTGCCGCGAGCTCGGGATGCGCCTGTTCCATGCCGGTCGGCCAGAGGAGCTCGGCGGGCTCGATGCGGGCGATCTCGTCCGCCACGGCGCCCGGCGCGAGCTCGGCGACCCGGAAGCGCGCCGTCGAGAGGTCGACCCAGGCGAGCCCCGCGCGCTCCTTCCCGACCCACAGGGCGGCCAGGAAGTTGTGCGTCCGCGCGTCGAGCGCGTCCTCCTCGGTGATCGTGCCGGGCGTGACGACGCGCACGATCCCGCGGTCGACGATGCCCTTCGTCTTGCGCGGGTCGGTGAGCTGCTCGCAGATGGCCACCTTCACGCCCTGGCGGACGAGCTTCATCAGGTAGCCCTCGACGCTCTTCACGGGGACGCCCGCCATCGGGATCGGGTTCTCGCTCTTCGAGCGCGTCGTCAGGGCGATCCCGAGCCGCCGCGACGCCTCGACGGCGTCGTCGTGAAAGAGCTCGTAGAAGTCGCCCATGCGGAAGAAGAGCAGGGCCCCGGGCTGCTCCTTCTTGGCCTTCCAGTACTGCTCCATCATCGGCGTGGAGCGGCCTTTCTTCGAGCTCGTGGGGGGCATGGGGGCGCAAGTGTAGCGCTGCCCCCCCGGGTTGCCGCGGACGCCCGGATCGCCGATCGGATCGCCGTTCGGATCGCCCGGAGAGCCCGCTCGGCCCCCCGGAGCCCAGAGCTCCCTGGGAGATCCTTCCTCCCGAACTGTTGGGGCGGTGCGGGTCCCGCGGAGACGCGGGGCCCGCACTTCTTTTCCGCCTCTGCTCGCAAACGATCCTCCCCGAGGGACCGTAGGGCGGCCTGAGGATCAAGGTTCCTGAAGGTTCCTCTAGGTTGGATCGCTGTTCGAAGCCCCGGCTTGGCCACCGGGGCTTCGGTCGTTCAAGGGCCTCCCGTCCGGCGCTGGGGCCCGATTGCCCGTCGCCCGGGAAGAAACCCGTCCGCCGGGCATCCCCTTGCCCGCGCACCTTGCGCCCCTAGCATGGCTCGCCGCGCGGCCGCCCGCCGCGCTCCAACCCTTGGCCCTCTATCTCATCACCGGCGGAGCCGGCTTCATCGGATCCCACCTCGCGACCGCGCTCTCGGCACGCGGCGACCGGGTGCGGGTCCTGGACGATCTCTCGACCGGTCGGGTCGAGAACCTGGCCCACCTGGAGGTCGGGGAGGACGGGAGCGGTGCCCCGGTCGAGCTCCTGCGCGGGAGCGTCACCGACCCGGTGGCCGCGAAGCGCGCCTGTCGCGGGGTCCGCGGCGTGTTCCACGAGGCGGCTCAGGTCTCGGTTCCCCAGAGCGTCGCCGATCCGGCCAAGAGCTACGAGATCAACGTCCAGGGCACGGTCCACGTCCTGCACGCGGCACAACAGGAGGGGGTCGAGCGCTTCGTGTTCGCCGCTTCTTCGGCCGCCTACGGGGACTCGCCGGCGCTCCCCAAGACCGAGGACATGCTGCCCGAGCCGCTCTCGCCCTACGGCTCCGGAAAGCTCGCCGGTGAGCACCTGTTGCGCGTCTTCGGGCTCACCCACGGCATGCGCACGGTCTCGCTCCGGTACTTCAACATCTTCGGGCCGCGCCAGGCGGACGACAGCCCCTACAGCGGCGTGATCGCCATCTTCGCGCGGGCGCTCCTCTCGGGTGAGGCTCCGACGATCTTCGGCGACGGGGAGCAGACCCGGGACTTCACGCACATCCGGAACGTCGTCGCAGCCAACCTCCTGGCACTCGAGGCGGACGTCCCCGTGGGCGAGGTCTTCAACGTGAGCACCGGGTTGCAGGTCACGATCAACGAGCTCTACGCGCGCATGGCGGAGCTGGTCGGGACCGAGGTCCGGCCCGCCTTCGTGGGCGAGCGCACGGGGGACATCCTCCACAGCGTCGGCTCCCCGGAGAAGGCAGAACGCGAGCTCGGTTACCGGGCCGAAGTCGCCTGGCATGACGGTCTGATCGAGACCGTCGAGTGGTATCGCGAGCGCTTCTCGCGGGCGCCCGCCTGACCGCAGGCTCGACCCGATCCCGATCGCACTGGGCGGGCGGGTGGGGAGCCCTCGGTCTCCGCGTCAGTTGGCCTGACGGCTGGGCTCGTAGCCCAGGCGTTTCGCGTCGATCTTGCGCGCCTCCGAGCGCGTGACCAGCTGCATGTGGTCGCAATACGGTTCCGGGCAGGACAGCGCGATGATGCGGCGCTGAGTGCCCTCGATGGCGTGGACGGGGACCAACCCGTAGTCACACCGGGGGCAGACGTACTCGTTCTTCTGTCTCACTGGATTCCTTTCCATGTCTACTACCCCACTTAACGGACAGGTTTCGCGGGGGCTAAAGGGGGGAACGTCGAAAGACGTTCATCTTGGCGGCGAAGGCTAGTCGCGGTTCATGACCGCACGATCAAGGAGCTCTGAAGCGTCCGTGTCCCGCGGCCGATCCGACCGCGCGTCTCCGGTCGAGAGAGCGTCCATTCGGCCTCTCCCGAACGAGGCCGGTCGCGGGGAAACGACGGGCGTGACGATCAGCGAGCGCCCGCTGCCCCCCCGTACGGCCGTGTAGGCCTGCCCGCTCTTGTCGCTCCAGGGGGGTCCAAGTATCCTCTTCGCCTTCGTTTTTCGGGGTCGCCGCCCCCCTTGGCCCCCCTGAACCCCCCTTTCGCGGCCCGCCCTTGCCGCTCTCCGGATCGCCGCGTGGAGAGCACGAGCCGCCCGATTCCGACGCCCCGGGAGTCGCCATGACCACTGCCCAAGAGCTCAAGAGCCTGCTCGGCCTCGAGAACGCGACCTACAAGATCAACCTCTCCAAGAACGAGCTCTTCGACGAGGCGATCGCCAACGACCGCGGTCGAGTTCGCGAGGGGGGGCCCGACGACGAGCAGAAGGCCTACCCGACCAAGCTCGGCAAGAACGGGCCTCTCGTCTACTACACCGACCCCACCTGCACCGGTCGGCCCGTCCAGGACACGTTCGCCGTGGCGTGGCCGGAGATCGAGGACACCGTCTGGTGGAAGAAGGACTTCAAGAAGTTCGACCCGGACAAGTTCCAGGGGCTCCTGAAGCGAGTCGTCGAGCACCTCAACGCGAAGGCGGGGACGCTCTACGTCAAGGAGGTCTACTGCGGGGCGGACCCGGCCTACGCCGTGCCGTATCGCTTCGTCGGCGAATACGCCACCCACGCCATGTTCGCGCACAACATGTTCCCGAAGGACGTGAAGGGGGTGGCTGACGAGGCGGGCAAGCGCTGGACGATGCTCAACGTTCCGAGCTTCCGTTGCGATCCCGACCGCGACGGGACCCTCTCGGAGCGGGCCGTGATCATGGACCTCAAGAACAAGATCGGCCTCGTGGTCGGTCGCGCCGACTACTGCGGCGTGGTCAAGAAGACCATGTTCACGGTCATGAACTTTCTCCTGCCGGAGATGGGCGAGCTCTCGATGCACTGCTCGGCCAACATCGGCAAGCGCGGCGACGGCGCGATCCTCTTCGGCCTCTCCGGGACGGGCAAGACGACCCTGTCGGCGGATCCGAACCGCGAGCTCATCGGCGACGACGAGCACGCCTGGACGAAGGGCGGCATCTCCAACTTCGAGGACGGCTGCTACGCGAAGCTGATCGACCTCGACAAGGAAGCCGAACCCGTCATCGCAGCGGCGCTCTCCATGCCGGGCACGATCATCGAGAACGTGCCCCCGCTTCCGGGCAAGAAGATGGAGGAGATGGACCCGCAGGATCTCGACCTCACGGACAGGTCGATCACCGAGAACTCGCGCTTCTCCTATCCTCTCGACTGCAACCCGAACGTCGCCGCAGGCGCGAAGGGCCCGCATCCCGAGACGATCGTGCTGCTCACCGCCGACGCCTTCGGCGTCCTGCCGCCCGTGTCGGTGCTCGAGGGCAAGGACGTCATGTATCACTTCGTCAGCGGCTTCACTGCGAAGCTCGCCGGCACCGAGGTCGGCATCACGGAGCCGCAGGCGGCTTTCAGCGCCTGCTTCGGCGCCCCGTTCATGTCGCAGAAGCCGTCGGTTTACGCGCAACGCCTGGCGGAGAAGATGGGCGAGAACGACGCCCGCTGCATCCTCCTGAACACCGGCTGGTCCGGTGGCGCCTACGGCACGGGCAAGCGCATCTCGATCCAGCACACCCGGGCACTGCTCGACGCCGCCCTGGACGGCGAGCTGGACGAGGGCAAGACCGAGTACGAGACGCACCCGGTCTTCAACCTGAAGATGCCGAAGAGCTGCCCAGGGGTCCCCTCGGAGATCCTCAACCCGCGGAACACCTGGACGGACAAGGCCGCCTACGACGCCCAGGCCGAGAAGCTGCGCGGGATGTTTCGCGAGAACTTCGAGACCAAGGGCTTCTCGGAGCTCGGCATCGAGCCGGTGATGTAGTCTGGGCGGCGGAGGCACACCCGATGGCCGACCGCGTCGAGCACTACAAGAACGGACTGAAGCTCTTCGGTGAGCTGAAGCACACCGAGGCGATCGTCGAGTACGAGAAGGCGCTCGAGCTCTCTCCCGACTGGGAGGACGCGCTCCACGCGCTCGCCATGGCCTACATGGGGGCGGAGCGGTACGACGATGCGATCGCCACGGGCAAGCGAATCCTCGAGCTCAACCCCGAGGACGCCTTCGCGCACACATCGCTCTCGATGTTCTACCAGCGCAAGGGGATGATCGACGAGGCGGAGGCCGAGTCCGCCAAGGCGCGCATGGTCTCCTGGAAGCAGGAGCTCAAGACGAATCCGAACGCTGCGCCCCCGGGTCCTGCCGGGAGCATGGACGTGATTCAGTAGCGGTCGGCTACTCGTCTTCGATTCCGAGGATCGCGCGGCCCTCGGCCGAGATCATCTGCGGGCTCCAGGTCGGCTCCCAGACGACTTCCACTTTCGAGTCCGCGATGCCGTCCATTCCATTGGCGCGCCGCTTCACCTCGTCGGGGAGGCTCTGGGCTGCGGGGCAGGCCTGGGACGTCAGCGTCATGCGGATGTTGCAGTTCGTGCCTTCGATCTCGACGTCGTAGATCAGGCCGAGGTCCACGATGTTGACGGGGATCTCGGGGTCGAAGATCTGCTTGAGCTCGGTGATGACTTCTTCGGACGTGGGCATCGTTCCTGGGGCGTGAGTCGAGTTCGGCGTTTTGGTGGGGAGAAGCGTCAGAGTCTACCAACTGTGCTTCCCTGAGCCGGGCGCTTGGCCCGACACCCCAGGAGGAGGAGAGGGGAGGGGGGAAGCCCACAACGGGTCCGTTTCCGCTGGCAGCCTCTGACGCTTGGATTCTCTTCGTATCTCCGGGCGCGGATTCCAGCCCTCGAGTCAGAGCACCCGCGCCTCCGCACGCTCCAGATGGAGGGCGAACTGCACTGCCCGGTTCTCGGCCCAGAACCGGCCCCGCTCGTGCCATCCGCTCGGGACCCCGGATCGATCCGGACGGGTCGCCACGAACCCGTTGTGGCCCCCGCGGTCGGTCGCGAGCAGGTGAATTCCGGCGTTCGCCGAGACGGCCTCGTCCTCGAACGGCTCGAAGGGAATGAAGCTGTCGTCCCTGGCCTGGACGATGAGCGCCGGGACGGCGACACGGGAGAGGAACCGCGCGGCGCTGCACTGCTCGTAGTATCCCGCCGCGTCCCCGTACCCTCCGAGCGGGCCCGTGAAGCGATCGTCGAACTCGCGCAGGGACCGGACCTCGTCCAGCCCGTCGATCGGGAAGCGCTCGGGATGGTGGACGTGCTTGTGACGCAGTTTCCGGCGCAGGTCCCTCATGAAGGTCCGCTGGTAGAAGCGGTTGATCGCCGTGGCGTCGAGTGCATCGCTGCAGCGAGCCAGGTCGATCGGCGGCGAGATCGCTGTCAGGCCCAGGAGGTTCCCCGCACCGGCGCCGAGCTCCCCCGCGAGCTTGAGCGCGATGTTCCCGCCCATGGAGAAGCCCACGATCACGACGCGCTCGAACCCCGAGCCTCCGAGCTCCCGAAGCACCGCCCGGACGTCGTCCGAGACGCCGGAGTTGTAGATCGTCGGGCTCGCCTCCTCCGAATCGCCGCACCCGCGCAGGTTGAGCCGGACCGAGCTCATGCCCACGGCCAGCGTTTTCTCCGCCACGCCGTACATGTAGGAACTGCGCGCGTCGCCGGTGAGCCCGTGAATCGAGAGGACCGTCGTCCTCGTCTTGCGCTCCGGCTGCCAGTTGCAGAGCGCCGAGAGCGAGACCTCGTCGTCGATCCGGAACTTCGTGAGCTCTTCCGTACGAGCCACCGCGCCCGGCTTCGGTCGCCCGAGACCTCCGGCGATCGTCTGCGCGTGGGAATGCCGCAGGAACGGGTGAGGAACGAAGGGCGGGGGGGCGAAGCCGTTCGGGAACGTCACGATAGAATGGGCGCGTGATCCACTACGAGGGGCAACTCTACCGACCGCCGTCGGAGGCGCAGAGCCTGATCCTGCAGGCGACGATCGGGTGCAGCTACAACGAGTGCACGTTCTGCGGCATGTACCGCGACAAGCGCTTCCGCGTGAGGCCGTTCGAGGAGCTCGAGCGCGAGATCGCCTGGGCACGTGACGAGGCCGGGCCTTCGGTCCAGAAGGTCTTCCTCGCAGACGGGGACGCGCTCGTCGCCAAGAAGAGCTTCCTCGTGAAGATCCTCGACGCCCTGAACGAGGCCTTCCCGAACCTCCGGCGCGTCTCGTGCTACGCGTCGCCGCAATCGCTCCAGGTCCGCAGCGTCGAGGAGATGGCGGAGCTTCGCGAGAAGGGCCTCACCCTCTACTACCTGGGAATCGAGAGCGGGCACGACGGTGTGCTCGAGGACCTCGTGAAGGGCGTCGACGCGGCGGAGATGGTGCGCGTCGCGAACAAGGCCCACGAGGCGGGCGTGAAGCTGTCGACGATGATCCTGCTCGGCGCCGGCGGCCGCGAGCTCTCGCTCGAGCACGCCCGGGAATCGGCGCGCGTGGTCAATGCGATCGCGCCGCGCTTCGTCAGCACGCTGGTCATGACACCGGTCGAGGGAACGCCGCTCCACGAGCAGGACGCGCGCGGTGAGGTCGACCACCTCACTCCGATCGAGCTCGCCGCCGAGCTGCGCGCGTTCCTGGCGACGACCGAGCTCTCGGGTTCGATCTTCCGCTCGAACCACGCCAGCAACTACCTGACGCTCGCCGGCAACCTTCCGCGGGATCGGGACAAGCTCGTGGCGTCGCTGGACGAGGTCCTCCAGCACCCCGAGAACGCGTCCTTCGTCCCCGAGTGGTTGCGGGGGCTCTGAGCCCGGGTCATCACGAATCCGCAAGCGTGGATGCGTTCCTGCTCCGGGCTCCGGGGAGGGAAACCCGACGAAGGCTCCAACGCGTCGAGCGGCGGCGAGTAGTCTCGTTTCTCCGAGGAGGAGAGCCCCAATGACCTCCGAGCCCCAGTCGTCCTTCCGGCGCTTCGCACGTGACGTGGACCAGCTCCTGCGCGGCGGGTTCACGCAGGAGGACCAGCTCAAGATCGGGAAGATCGAGGTCCCGGTTCGGACGCTCGTCATCGCGAGCCTGGTTCTCGGCGCGCTCTACGGATGCGCCATGGGGATCTATTCGTGGACGATGCGGGGCGGCGAGGGCGTCATCCAGGTCTTCGCTAGCAGCGTGAAGGTGCCGCTGCTCTTCCTGCTGACGTTGCTGGTGACGTTCCCCTCGCTCTACGTGTCCTCGGCGCTGGCGCGATCGCGGTTGCTCGTCGGAGATTCGCTGCGGCTCCTGCTCGCCGCCGTCGCGGTGAACCTGGCGCTGCTCGCGAGCTTCGGCACGGTCACCGCGTTCTTCACGCTCTGCACGGACAGCTACCCGTTCATGGTCGTGCTCAACGTCGCCTTCTTCGGCGTTGCAGGGCTCGTCGGGCTGGGGTTCCTGCGTCAAGCGCTCACGCGCTTGTTCGGCGAGGAGGCCTCCGCTCAGGGAGTTCTGCCGCGCGAGACGGAGGAGGCGGACGGGATCCCGTTGATGGTCAAGAGACGCGTGCCGCGGCCGGTGTCGCAACGCGTCTTCAGCGTGTGGCTCGTGATCTACGGCATCGTCGGCGCGCAGATGGGCTGGATCCTGCGGCCGTTCGTCGGTGCGCCGAGCCTGCCCTTCACCTGGTTCCGCCAGCAGCGCGAGTCGAACTTCTTCGCCGCCACCTTCGAGGCGCTGGGCAAGCTGTTCCAGTAGCCGACCATGTCCGCGATCGCGGCGCGTCTTCGAGCCTCTCGCCTCCTGGGCGAGGTCGACTCGCTCCTGCGCGGGACCGGAGTGCACGCCGTCGGTGGCGGCCGAGTGCCCTGGGTGCGGATCGGGCTCGTCCTGATAGTCACGGGCTTCGCCTACGGCTGCGTCATGGGTTACTTCGCGGGGCGCCCGCGCCAGGCCTTCTACTCCGGTCTGAAGGTGCCGCTCCTGCTCGTCGTCTCGACTCTGATCTGCCTCCCGAACTACTTCATGGTCAACACCGTGCTCGGGCTGCGCGACGACTTTGCCGCGGCCTTCCGCGGTGTGCTGAGCTCCCAGGGCACGGTCGCGGTGGTGCTCGCCGCCCTCGCGCCCCTGACGGCGCTGGGGTACGTGTCGTCGAGCTTCTACCCCTTCGCGACAGTGACCAACGGCGTGATGTTCGCCCTCGCGAGCATCGCGGGGCAGGTCACGCTCGCGCGCCACTACCGGCCGCTGATCGCGAAGAACCCGAAGCACCGCGTGTGCCTGCGGGGCTGGCTCGTTCTCTACGTGTTCGTCGCGATCCAGCTCGCCTGGGTCCTGCGCCCGTTCATCGGGGCGCCGCGCATGCGCGTCCGCTTCCTGCGTCACGACGCCTGGGGCAACGCCTACGTCCACGTGACGGACGCCGTGTGGCAGGTCCTGACCGGACAGTAGCTACTCGGAGATCAGCTCGAGGAAGCGCGACAGGAGCGAGAGGACCTGCGGGCTGCTCTCCGTGAAGCCGTTGAGCGCCTTCTCCTGCTCCTCCTGCGAGAGGTGCGTGGAGTATCCGTCCAGGTACTGCGCGTAGCGCAGCTTGTTCTCCGACCGGTCCAGCTCGGGGTGGAACTGCGAGGCCCAGATCGGACGGCCGGGGATCCGGAGCGCCTGGAAGGGCGCGCGCTCGCTCGACGCGAGGTGCAGCACGCCGTCCGGGAGACGCGACGCGCGGTCCTTGCGGCCCATCTGGGCCAGGAAAGTGCAGGGCAGGTCGCCGAGCAACGGATCGCTTTGACCGTCCACGGTCAGCTTCAGCTCGTACGTGCCCACCTCCGTGTTGGCGGGGTCGTGGACGATCTCGCCGCCCAGGGCCTGGACGATGCACTGGAAGCCGAAGCACGACGCGAAGGTCGGGTGGCCGATCTCGACCACCTCGCGCAGGAGGTCCGAGAAAGCATCGGCGTGGGGCAGGTTGCCCTTGGAGACGTAGTAGTCCCCGCTGCCCCCGATCATCATCGCGTCGTGGGCGCGAACCTCGGCGAGCGTCGGCGGCCCGCCGAGCAAGTCGTGCGGGACGACCTGCTCCTCCTCGAGGTCCATCTTCAGGGCGAAGGAGCGCAGCTCCTGGAGCTTCGCGGGGTCGTCGGCCGACCGCGCCTGGAGCAGAAGGATCTTCACACCGTCTACCTCGGCCGCCTCCCGCCCGGTACTGAAGCCCCCTCTACCTGGCGTAGAGGTCGATGACCCGCTCGATCGCCCGCGTGCACACCTTGCAATAGACCGTGGGGTTGCGTGTGAACATGATGCAATCGACTTCCGGCCGGAAGAGCCCCTTGGCCTGGTATCCGGCCCCTTCGAAGGCGCCGACGCGCCCGAAGTGGTCCTGGCCCTCGAGCATGGGCTTCGTGATCGACTTCACCTCGTCGAAGAGCGCCTCCATGACCTCCTCCGAGGCGCCCTCGGCGCGGAGCTTCTGCCGCTTGGCCTGGTAGGCGTAGGAGGCCTCGTCGTAGGCCGCCTGGTCCCAGGGCGTGGGGAGCTTCGTCCCCGCCTCGACCAGGTCCTTCCACTTGATGTTCTCGGGGTCGAGCAGCGCCGTGACGTTCGGCTCCCAGGGCTCGTAGCCGGGCGGGTTGAAGTCCTCGTAGGAGACCTGCGACGTGTAGTACTCGTCGGCGAGCCCGGCGAACGAGTGCCCGAACTCGTGCACGAAGAGGTAGTCCGCCTGGCTCGAGTCGGCCGCCGTCGTGCACCACAGGTTGAAGATGCCGCCGCCGCCGTACTTGCGGTCGTTGAACACGAGCACGAGCGCATCGTACGGCGCCAGCGCCGCCGCTTCGCGCAGCGCGGCGTTGGCATAGGTCAGGACGTAGCGGTCGCTGTCGAACGCGTTGAAGGAGAGCCCCAGCGGGCTGTCGCGCCAGACGCCCTGGCGCGGGTTGCTGATCCCGGCCTCGGCCGACGGCACGTGCAGCGCGCGGACGTTGAACGCCGACTTCCGTGAGCGGTAGGGCTCCCAGCGGAAGAACTCGTCGACGAGCCGCTGGACGTCGGCCCGGAACTTGTCCCCTTGCTCCGCCGTGTAGCCCTCGCCGACGAGGAGGAGGTCGACGGCTCGCGACGGATGCGCACCTTCGTGGACGGTGAACACGTCGCCCGCAGGCGCCACGGCCGAGCGGTCGACGAAACGGCTCGCGGGATCGACGGTCGTCGAGTGGAGCTCGCGGAACGTCCCGTCCGGTGCGCGCTTCTTGAGGACGACCTGTACGGGCATGCGCGGCTCCGGGAACCGCTGGGACTCGTGGAGCACCCGCCAGGACTCCTTCGCCTCGCCGGTCGTCTCCCACTCGCCGTAGATGCTCGCGAACCCGCGCGAGTAGATGGTGCGGTTGGTCCCCGGGTCGACCACGAGGAACATGTACTTCCCCATGTTCGTCTCGTCGACGAGCTGCGTGCGGCTTCCCGGCCACTCTCCCTCCAGGCGGAAGCGGTCCGGAGCGATGTGCTCCTCGGTCGCGGTCCCGGCGTGGTTGTAGTCGTAGCGCAGGGTGCGCCCGGTGAAGAGCGCGTCGAAGTCGGAGGTCGCCGCGCCCGCGGTCGTCACGCAGGCGGCGAAGATCGGAGCCAGGATCAGCATGGTCGTCCTCATCATGGTGGAGGGCGGGGATTCTACTGCGACTTCGCAACTACGGCGTCCGCAACTACGGCGTCAGTCACTTTACTCCACCCATCCCCGCGCAATATCGTTGCGAGCGAATGCGATTTCTCGGGGATGGGTGGTGTAAAGTGACTGACGCCGTAGTTGACGCCGGAGAGGGGCCTTCAGACGAAGAGCTCGAGTGCTCCCACGCCGGTCGAGGGCGCGAGCCCCATCCAGTCGCGCTCCAGCGCCGTGTAGATACTCCGGAAGTCCGTCGTACCCGGGACGTCCCCATCCACGAGCCGGTCGAGCCGCGGCAGCTCCCCGTGCAGCCCGCCGCGCACTCCCGCGCCGATCACGAACGCCGGCGCGCCCGCCCCGTGGTCCGTTCCGCGCGACGCGTTTTCCTGCGCGCGGCGGCCGAACTCGCTGAAGACGAGCGTCGCGACGCGATCGTCGACGCCCTGGTGCTCGAGGTCGCGCTGGAACGCGGTCAGCGCTCCCGAGACCTCGCCCAGCAGGGCGTCGTGCACCGCCGCCTGCCGCGAGTGGGTGTCGAAGCCGCCGAGCGAGACCTGGAAGACGCGCGTGCCGAAGCCGCCGGACACGAGCCGGGCCACGAGCTCGAGCTTCCGTGCGAGCCCCGTGCCCGGGTACTCGACGGGCGAGCTCCTCGCCGCCAGTTCCTCCATCTTGCGCGCCGCCCCGTAGGCGTCGCGCGCCGCACCGCGCAGGAAACCGAGCACGCCCTCGCCACCGTCGCTCCTCCGGCGGCCCACGAGCTCGTCGCGCCCGCGCTCGAACGCGGCGTCGACCTCGCGCAACCGGAAGCCCTGCGGGTCGCGCACCGTGGGGGAACGGAAACTGCGCCCCCACATCGCGAGCGGCAGATCCTCGTCTCCGACATGCACGGCGGAGAGCACGGTCGGATCCCGCTCGGCGATTTGATCACCGAGACGCCCGAGCCAGCCGACGTCGCCGGCGGGCCCGTCGGGGTCCGCCGTGTGCCAGATCTCCATCGAGCGGAAGTGCGAGCGATCCGGCACCGGAGAGCCCACGCCGTGCACGCAGGCGAGCTTCCCCTCGGCGAAGAGCTCGGCCAGGCCCTTCATGGACGGCGCGAGCCCGTGGTCGTCGTCGAGCGCGTGCAGTCCGCCGCGCGGTCGCGCCAGTGTCGGCCGCAGGTGGAAGTAGTCGTCCTGGCGGTGCGGCACGAGCGTGTTCAGGCCATCGTTCCCGCCGGTGAGCTGCACGACGACGAGCACGCGCTCACCGCCTCCTGCGCGCGGAAGCGCGAAGCTCGACAGGAACGGGACCGCCGCGGTCACGCACAGGCCGTTCACCAGGAATTCGCGTCGGGTGTTCGCCATGGCGTGCCTCAGATCAAGTGGTACTCGGGTGACGTGAGGACGAGCGCGGTGACGAGCGACAGCGCCTCGTCCATGCCGCCCGCCGCGCGCGCCGTGCGCTCGAGCACGTCGAAGTAGCCGCCGTCGACCCCGTCCGGGAGCAGGTGCTCGGTGACGGCCCCGGGCACCTCGCCCACGGACTCCGGTCCGCCGAACGCCGCACGCAGGTCGACCTCGGCCTCGTCCGAACCCCCGCCGTGCGCGCCCGCCAGAGCCGCGAGCGCGTTGTGCCGCGCGATCCACGAGCTCGCCTGGATCCAGGACGGTCCGCCGTCCCAGCCCTTCACGGACGGAGGGCGGAAGAGCGACTGGCCGCCCTCCTCGGCCGTCCGCGCGACGCGCACCGGCGCGACCCGCGCACCGAGCGCCCGCACCGTCGAGACCGAGATCTCGACCGGACCCGCGATGCGCGAGCGGCGGGCGCGCGGGGAGAAGAAGAGGGCCGAGCGCAGGACGTGCTCGACGGCGCGCCCGATCTCCCAGTCGCTGGAGACGAGGAACCGGGCGAGGGACTGGACCTCCTCGCCTGTCGGCTCCGGGTGGACGAGCTCCTCGAGGAGCTTTTGCGCGACGTGCCGCGGGCAGGCCTCGTGGGCCAGGACGAGCTCGACGACGTCCTCGCCGCCGAAGTTCCCGCGCCGCCCGAAGATCTCCTTGCCCCCGGCGTCGTGATTCTCGGCGTGGTACTCGAACGAGCGCCCCGCGGTTCCCCAGCCCGTGAACGCGCGCGCGGCCTCCTGCACGTCCCGCTCGGTGTAGTTCCCGATGCCGAGGCAGAAGAGCTCCATGATCTCCCGCGCGAAGTTCTCGTTCGGGCTGCCCGTCTTGTTCGCGTTGCCGTCGAGCCAGACGAGCATCGCCGGGTCCTTCGCGAGCGCGTGGAGCATGGCGCGGAAGTCGCCGAGCCCCAGCTCGCGAAAGATCTCGTTCTGGCGGTGCATCAGCCGCACGTCGTCGACCTTGGCATCGGACGTCGCGAAATGGTCGTGCCACAGGAGGCACATCCGCTCGGTCAGCTGCGCGCCGTCGTCGACGAGGAGCGAGACCCACCAGCCTTGGAGCGTCTCCACGTCCCCCGCTGCGAGCAGCGCGTGGGCGCCGCGCCGCAGGCGGCGGTCGTGAGCCGTGTTCGCGAGGACGCGCTCCAGGGTCGTCTCAAAGCCGTCGGCGAGCGCCCGCTCGACTTCGCCCGGACGGGGGCCAAACCCCGCGCGCCGGAAGAGGTGCGTCGCGGCCGCGCGATCCCAGTCGCCCCCTTTCGGGCGCCAGCTCTCGAAGACGCCTCGCCTCACCGCATCCGCTCCCGGTCGTGGTCGTCGAACGAGAGCTCGACCGAGAACGCGATCTCGTCCTCGACCTGCTCGAGCTCGATCCGGCCGCGGGAGAAGAGCTCGACCAGCGCGTGCAGTCCGTCGATGTCGCCCTCGGCCTCCTCGTAGGTCTTGCCCTCCTCGAGGACCGTTCCCATCACGAGCGCCTCGCGGTTGTCCGCGATCCCGCGCGCGATCGCGGCGGCGTCGAGGACAACTCGCTCCGCTCCGCCGGGGGACCGGCGCACGTCGCCGTCCAGGAGCTGGCGCACGAGCCCCCGCACCAGCGCCTCGTGCGTGCCCAGAACGAACACGTCGCCGACCTGGGCGCAGGCGGGCTCGAGGTTGTAGGCCATGTCCACGCCCTCGCCCTGGCGCGGGGCCAGGAAGGCCGCGCGCGTGACCGAGACGGGGCCCTCGTGCACGAGCGAGAGGAGCAACGGCTCTTTCGCTTGCTGTGCGCGCTCGATGTTGCTGATCGCGACGAGCGACTGGAACGCGGCGGTCAGGCGCGGCCCGACCTCCTCGCCCTCGAGCCGGAACATCCCCGCGAGCGCCGGCAGTCGGATCTCGGGCACGGCGCCCTCGTCGAACGCGACGTCGCGAGCGACGAGCGTGATCCACGGTCCGACGTGCGGGAGGATGTCCTCCGACAGGTCGCGGCCGCCGAACAGGACGGCCAGCTCGGACATGGGCTTGGCGAGCCGGGGGAGCACGTCGGCCGGGAACAGCTTCGCGCGGTGTTCGAAGACGGCCGCGAGGTCGCGGTGCAAGACCGCCGTCGCGACGTCGTCGGTGGTCGGAGCGGGGAGCGGTGCTCCCTCCTGGCCTGCCCGCTCGCGCAGGAGCCGCATCTCGTCGGTTCCGTCGCCGCGCAGCGAGAACGCGAAGCGATCCGCGTCGAGCTCGAGCGAGGCCGTGACCGTACGCGCCGTCGGGAAGGCCGCGACGCCCGTGCCCAGCAGGAGCTGGACCTCGGGCTTCGCCGGAACCTCGGCGAGCGCCGCGAGCTTCTTCCCGTTCCCGAAGGGCAGGGCGCGGAGTCCCTCGACGTCCGCCCACGCCCACAGCAGCGCGCGTCTCGGCCGCGCGTCGTGCGCGTCCCGGAACCCGCTCGTCCCGGCCAGACCCGCGCCGTCCGCGTTCGCCGCGAGCGCGAGCACGTCGCGCACGTAGCCTCCCTCGTTCCCGGCGACGATCAGCGCGTCGCGCCGGGCGACGACGAGCTCGTCGCCGACGTACCAGACCTGAGCGCCGAGCGTGTGTTCGCTCGGCTTCTCGAAGGCCCTCGGGAAGCCCGCTTTCTCCGCGGCGAGATCGAGCGCCGCCTGAAGGATCGCCCCCGTTCGCGCCGGGTCGTCGCCGAGCATCGCGAGCGCGAAGGCCGGCTTCTTCCCGCGCGGTGTCGCGCCGAGAGCGACGCCCCGCGACGACAGCGACGCGAGCGTGGCGAGCGCGTCGCCGCCGAGCGCTCGATCCACCGGCTCCAGGGCCGCCTCGAGAGCCGCTTCTCCGCCGAGCGCCGCGCCGATCGGCGAGCTCAGGACGCGGGCGACCGCGGGGTGAGCCGCTCCTTCGCCGAGGAGTACGGAGAGGCCGGCGCCTTCCACGTAGAGCAGCGTCGATTCCGGGAAGAGGGTCTCGACGGCGCGGTCTGGAGCGAGCGGCTCGACCACCCGCCACGGCGACGGAGCGCGGGCGAGCAGAGCGAGGCCGGCGAGCGGGAGAAGGATCTTCAACATGAGGGTCTCCTCGGCGGGAACCGCCGCGTTCTGGACCCAGGAGACGCTCGAACGGCCTCGGCGTGAACCCGGATCTCGCGGATCTCGGCTCGCGCCCGTCTTACGATGCTCTCATGGAGACGAAGCAGATCGACGTCGCCTGCCCGTGCTGCAGGAGCCACCTATCGATCGACGTGCGCACCCGGAAGGTTCTGCGCTGGGCGCCTGAGGGTGAGCTCGACGAGACCGGCAAGCCCGTGCTCAAGGAAGAGCGCTGGGACGACGCGCTCGGGCGCGTCTCGGGACGCGAGAAGAGCGCAACCGACAAGTTCGACCAGGCGCTCTCGAAGGAGAAGTCGCGCCCGAAGGACCTCGACGATCTCTTCCGAAAGGCGCAGGAGAAGACGCGCGAGGACGACGAGGAGGGCTAACCCTCCCGGATCCCCGCTCCGTCGAGCTCTCGCGTCGCGACGCGAGATCCGAAGTGGACACGCGCGGTCCGAACCGCCTCCACGCGCCCGAGTGCGCGCTCGATCGGGCTCGCGCAACCCCGGCATGTCGTCCCCGCGACGGGGATCCGAATGTGTTCGGCGGTTTCGTTCACGGCGACGAGCTCCGGATTGGGCTGGTATAGCCGCTCTCCCCCGATTACCAAGGGGGAATGAGCCAGAGCCGCTTCCGTCCGATCAAGGCCTACAACAACCCCGGATTCCTCAACAGCCGCCACGCGCGGGCCCTGCGGATCCTCTCCGAGTACGTCGAGCCGGAGAGTCGCTTCGAGGAGCTCGAGGTGCGCGACACGATCGTCGTGTTCGGTTCGGCGCGGGTCCTCCCGAAGGACGTGGCCGAGCAGAAGCTGGCCGAGGCGGAGAAGAGCGGCGAGGGCGTCGAGAAGGCGAAGAAGGCCCTCGAGCTCTCGAAGTACTACGAGGCCACGCGGGAGCTCTCGCGGCGCCTGACGCTCTGGTCGAAGGCACTGGAGGGCACCGAGAGGCGGTTCGTCATCTGCTCGGGCGGCGGTCCGGGGATCATGGAGGCGGCGAACCGCGGCGCGTCGGAGGCGAAGGGCGAGAACATCGGCCTCAACATCTCGCTCCCCTTCGAGCAGAACGACAACCCGTACATCACGCGCCGCCTGTCGTTCATGTTCCATTACTTCTTCATGCGGAAGTTCTGGTTCATGTACCTCGCCAAGGCGTTCATCGTGATGCCCGGCGGCTTCGGCACCCTGGACGAGTTCCTCGAGGTCGTGACACTCGTCCAGACGCTCAAGATCAAGAAGAAGATCTCGGTCGTGCTCTTCGGGAAGAGCTACTGGGACGCGATCCTCGACTTCGGACCGATGAAGGAGTGGGGGACGATCAGCGCCGAGGACACCGACCTCTTCTTCTCGACCGACTCGGTGGACGACGCGTTCGAGCACATCACCAAGCACCTCGAGAAGCACGCCCTGGACCTGCCCGAGGGCGACTACCTCTCGATGTGATCTCAGGCGGGGGCGGACGACTCCGACCGCCCCCCCGCGTTCGGCTCTACAATCGGGGCCCCTCGTCCGGAGGAGCCCCGCATGAGCCTCGTCCTCGCCCTCGTCCTCGCCGTCCCCGCGTTCGACCTCGACAAGAAGGTCGTGAAGGAGATCGAGGCGCGGATCGAACGCTACCTCGAGCTCGACGACCACACGGGCCTGGACGAACGGGCGCGGATCCTCGAGGAAGTCGACCGGCTCGCGCCGGAGCCGCTCACGGAGAAGGAGGCGAAGCGCTGGCGGGAGCGCGTCTTCGACGCGTGGGGGAATGGCCGTCGGCTCCCGAAGAAAACGGGGCGCGAGCACTTCTGGGAGAAGGAGAAGCGCGGGCTCTACATCATCGGCGGGGTCACGAAGAAGCCGAAGGGCCTGCTGATCGGCATGCACGGCGGCGGGGTCGGCTCCGGAGACTGCGGCGAGGCCGCGGGCTTCCTCTCGAGCGCAGCGAAGAAGCGCAAGTGGGTCGCGATCTTCCCCGAGGTCCTCGAGAAGACCGAGCACGGCTGGACGACGTCGGGCACCGAGGAGTGGGTGATGGACCTCGTCGATTGCGCGCGCCGCACCTACGGAGTGGACCCGAACCGCGTGTACTTCGCGGGCCACTCGATGGGTGGGTTCGGTTCCTGGACGCTCGGCGCCCACCACGCCGATCGTGTCGCGGCGCTCGGCCCTGCCGCGGGCGCGCCGACTCCCTACACGAACGAACACGGTGTCGTGTGGGACATCGAGGCCGGTGTCGTCCCCAATCTGCGCAACGTCCCGATGCGCGTCTTCCAGAGCGCGGACGATCCCCAGGTGCCCCCGGACGCGAACCGCGCCGCCGTGAAGAAGGTCGAGGAGGCTCGCGCGCAGTGGGGAGGGTACGAGGACTTCGAGTACATCGAGGTGGACGGACACGGCCACTCCTATCCGCCGGGCGGGGGCAAGGACTGGCTCGCCGCGCTCGCCGATTTCGAGCGAGACGCCCACCCGGAGAAGATCGTGTGGCAGCCGAAGCTCGCCTGGAAACGCCAGTTCTACTGGCTCTTCTGGGAGCGCCCGGAGGCCGGCGCGGTCGTCGTTGCCGAGGTCGTGGAGCGGAACCGCGTGCGCGTCGAATCCGAGTGGCCGCTCGAGGGGCTCTGGATCCTCTTGCACCCCGGGCGTTTCGACCTGGAGAAAGAGGTCACCGTCGAGGTCGGCGGAGAGGAGGTCTGGCGCGGTGTCCCCGAGCGGAGGCTCTCCACGCTCCTGCTCACGGGCGCCCTCGGTGACGAGGAGCTCTGCTCCGCCGCCCGGGTACCCGCGTTCACGCCCGCGGGGCGTTGATCCTCAGCTCGTTCCGACTCGAGCAGAGCTCGAATCAGTCGCCGAGGTAGCCGAGTCCCTTGAGCGCGTTGATCGCCTCGGCGTCGCCGGACTTCTCCGCGTCGGCCGAGATCTGCTCGATCATCTTCTCGAGCGCAGGTGTCTCGGGGTAGGCCTTGATGCCTGCGTCGACCACGGCGATCGCGGGCTGGAACTGCTTGGCGCCCGCCAGCATGCCGCCGATGCGGCTGTAGTCCTTCGCATTCACCTGCGGGCTGGCGCTGGCGAGTGCGAGGAAGTCGTCCTTGGCCCGCTCGGGATCGACGTGGACGTTCGTCTCGATCAGACCCATGGAAGCCCGCAGGTACTGGGCGTTCGACGTGTCGCTCCCGATCGCGTCGAGAGCCGTCTGGAAGTGGCTCGCCGCGTTCGCGTACTTGCCGGAGCCGAGGGCGGCGTAGCCCTCCTCGTTGGCGGCGGCGGGATCCGATCCTCCCCCGCCGCACGCTGCGAGAGTGAGGGCCAGGGCGAGGGCGAAGTGACTCCTTGTGCGCATGTCTCTTGTCTCCGAAGCACTGCGGGTGCGATCGAGAAGGATCGCAAGGATACCCGAACCGCGGGCGCCGCGTCGGGCGGTCAATCGCCTCCCAGGTAGCCCAGCTTGTCCAGGTCGCCCGCCAGCTCGGGGTCGTCCCCGCGGGCGACGATTCTCGCCAGGCGGGCCTCGAGCTCCGCGAGCTCCGGGTCGTCGGGGAAGCGCTTCACTCCCAGGTCCATCACGGTCGCCGCGTGACGGCTGGCCTCGGTCTCCAGGAGGCTGGAGGCGAGGTGGATGTAGTCGCGCGGCTCCAGGAGCTCGGGGTGGTGGTGGTGGAGGGTCAGCCAGGTGCCCTCGACGCTCTCCGGCCGGGCCAGGGCGGTCGCCTCGACGAGTCCCAGGAGCGCTCGCAAGTGCAGCTGGCCCTCCGGAGCGTTCTCCATGGCTTCGTAGGCGGCCTCGAAGTGCTCGAGCGCCGACTCCCCATCCGCCGAATTCAAGGCCGCGTAACCCGCGTCGAGGCGAGTCGTGACATCGGCGGAGTCGCAGGCGAGAGCGGGCAGCAGAGCGAGCAGGATCGGGATCGAGAGCCTCATGGGGTGCCTCCGGGGTCGCGTCGGCTACGTGCCGAGGACGGGCGCGCGAGCCTCGGGCCCCCCGCTGAACCTAAGACCTTGCAATGGGCTCTCTTAGGAGCCTCCTCGGCAGGGAGGGCCCCGAAACCCTCAAGGAGGCTCCCATGACACTCCGATTGGAGTACCATCGGAGTGTCGTCGCGGCTCCGCCGGTCTCGAAGGCTCCGATCGGAGCCTGGACTCACGGGGCCGCTGCCATAGGACTCCACCACCCGTCCAACCCGTGCGCGAGAGCAAGGTCACCGTCAAGATCCCCCGCCCGCTGTACCGCAAGGTCCAGCAGGTCGTGGAGGGATCGGGCTTCAACTCGCCGACCGACTTCATCGTCTACGTCCTGCGGGACCTGATGGGGGATGCGGAGGAGAACGGAGAGATCCGGGAGTTCGACCAGGACGAGCTCGACGACGTCAAACGCAAGCTCAAGAACCTGGGCTACCTGTAGCGCCCGTCCTCGAGCACCGCTTCCACCCACCCGCTCGCGCTGACCCCTACCCGACCACCCATCCATTATGCCCGTGTCCACCAGCAACCTCGCTCCCGTCCACGGCGGCCTCGATCGGCCCGTCAACCGCATCGTCGACAAGGTCGACCCCGATTGGTCGAAGCTCGCGGCGATCGAGGTCACCGAGATCGATCAGACCACGCTCTACCGCATCGCGGACGGCACGCTCAGCCCGCTCAACGGTCCGATGACCGAGGCGGACTACAGCAACGTGCTGCACAAGGCGGCGATCGAGCGAAACGGTGAGTGGTGGGCGTGGGGCATTCCCACGATCCTTCCCATCACCGACGCCGAGGCCGAGACGTGCAAGATCGGTGACTCGCTCGCGCTGACGCGCGACGGGAAGGTCTTCGGAACGATCAAGGTCCGTTCGACGTTCGACTGGGACAAGACGGCCTTCGTCAAGGCTTGCTACGGCACCGAGCGCACCGATCACCCCGGCGCGCGCCTGTGGACCGAGGACACCCGCGGCAAGATCGTCGGCGGCGAGATCCACCTCGCGCCGTTCGACGACCAGCGCCCCTTCGCGGCTCGCGTGATGTCGCCGGTCGACACGCGCAAGCTGATCGAGGAGAAGGGCTGGGAGCAGTCGATAGGGTTCCAGACGCGAAACCCGCTGCACCGCGCCCACGAGTACGCCCTCGTCTTTGGCGCCGAGATCATCCTGCGCGAGACCGGCCGCAAGACGGGCGTCATCCTGAACCCGCTCGTCGGTCAGCTCAAGGGCGACGACGTCCCCGCCGACATCCGCATGAAGACCTACGAGCGGCTCGTCGACGAGCACTTCCTGGGCCAGGGCGACAAGGACGAAGAGCTCTGGAAGTCCAAGAACCAGGACTTCGACGCTGCCGTCGCGCTCGTCGGCCTCGACATGCGCATGTACTACGGCGGTCCGCGCGAGGCGATCATGCACGCCGTCTACCGCCAGAACCTGGGCTTCACCCACTTCATCATCGGCCGCAAGCACGCCGACGCGCCGTTCGACGACAAGACGGCGATCTGGGGCGACTTCGACGCGCAGGAGATCTTCGAGAAGCTCGAGGGCAAGCTCGCGATCAAGACCGTGAACGTCGGCTTCGCCGCGTTCTTCGAGGAGCTTGGCCGCGTGGGCCTCGTGAAGGAGAACAAGGACAAGACCGCGGTCAACATCTCCGGAACGAAGATGCGCGAGATCCTCGGCGCCGGTGAGCTGCCCGACGAGCGCGTGATGCGTCCGTCGACGGCCGAGATCCTGGCCGAGTACTACTCCAAGCAGAACGGCTAGCCATGGGCCTCCTCGACGCCTTCAAGAAGAAGAAAGCGCCGGCGCGACCGCCCGTGCGGCCCGTCTTCAGGCCGGGTATGCCTCCGCATCCCCAGCCGCAGGCGGACAACCACTTCATCATCGTGATCCTCGACTCGTGCCGCTACGACTCGTTCATGGCGGCCGAGCCGAAGAACATCACGAAGCTGTCGGGGGGCAAGGTCGAGAAGCGCTTCACGTACGCGTCCTGGACCGCGCCGTCGCACTACAACCTCCTGACGGGACTCCTTCCGCACACGTCGCCCGAGAACGTGTATGCGTCGGAGTACTACAAGGAGGACTTCTTCAACTACAACATGCGCCTGGGCTCGAAGGAGAAGTCCGTGGACTTCGGCGCGATGGTGCCCGGCCTGTGGTTGCCGGACTTCTTGCGGAACAAGCTCGGCTACGACACCAACGCGCGTGTGTCGCTACCGGTTCTCAATCCGAAGACCGGCATCAACCGCATGTTCGACAGCTTCGAGCTGATGGACAGCCACAACGACATGGCGGCCATCCTGCCGACCATGAAGTTCAGCTCCGATCGCCCGTCGTTCTACATGGTGAACGTGGGCGAGACGCACTACCCCTACGCCAAGCCCAACGAGGACTCCTCGATGTGGCCGCGGATCAGCGGGGTCAACGGCGTCTTCAAGAAGCTCAACCAGCAGGTCGACGCGGACGCGCCGACCTTTGAAGAGGACTTTCAGTTCTTCGACCAGGAGAAGCTGGACCAGTTGCGCGAACGGCAGATCGACACTGTTCGCTATCTCGACAAGGAAGTGTTCCCGAAGCTGTACGACATGGTTCCGGAGAACACCTACATCATCGTCACCGCCGATCACGGCGAGCTCTTCGGCGAGGCCGGCTACTTCGGCCACGGCCCGATCATGCACGAGAAGTGCTTCGAGGTTCCGTACCTCGAGGGCAAGCTCCGCTAGTCAGAGCGCGAAATCACACGAACTCAAGAAGGAACGAAGGAATGTCTGATCACAAGGGTTTCACGCTCTGGTTCACGGGGCTCTCGGGCGCGGGCAAGAGCACGCTTGCGCAGTACCTCATCCCGATGTTCACCGAGATGGGTTGCCTCGTCGAGTGCCTCGACGGCGACGAGGTTCGCGAGAACCTCTCGAAAGGCCTCGGCTTCTCGAAGGAAGACCGGGACACCAACATCCGCCGCATCGGCTACGTGGCCAACATGCTGTCGCGCAACGGCGTGATCGCGATCACCGCCGCGATCAGCCCCTACGCTGCGATCCGCGACGAGATGCGCGGGAACTGCAAGGCGCACTTCGTCGAGGTCTACGTCGAGGCGCCGCTCGAGGTCGTCGAGGCGCGCGACACCAAGGGCCTCTACAAGAAGGCCCGCGCCGGCATCATCAAGCAGTTCACGGGCATCAGCGATCCCTACGAGGCTCCCGAGAAGGCCGAGGTCACGGTCCACACCGGCGACCAGTCGATCGAGGAGTCGGCCCAGAAGGTCCTCGACTACCTCCACGAGAAGGGCCTCATCCCGGCCCGCCAGGTGCAGAAGGCGTAGAGCCCGCACCTCACCAACGAGCAAACGAGCCCCGGAGAGCACGCCTCTCCGGGGCTCGTTTCGTTCCCTCGCTCGGGTCGGTCCCAACCGCGTCGAGTCGGCAAGGGTAGGGACCAGGGGGTACCGCAATGGTTTCGACGATCGTCGTGTCGAGGCGTGTCTTCTCGCTCGGGTTCGCGATCCTGCTCTTGCCGACTGTCGGCACGGCGAACGCGCAGGACTCCTCCGTTCCGCCCGGCCTCGCAGCCGACGATTGGTCCGGCATCCGGAAGGCGCGGGACGCCGCGCACTCCGCGCTGGCGACCGACGCGGTCGCGCAGCAGGCCTACTTGAAGCCTGACGACGCCGATATCGGGGACTCCTTCGGTCGGTGGGTCGCAGCGAGCGGCGACACGGTCGTGGTCGGCTCCCCCGGCGAGAAGAGCACCGGAGCGGCGTACGTGTTCGTGCGAACCGGTGCCGGCTGGAGCCAGGAGGTCTACGTCAAGGCCTCGAACACCGATCCCGGCGACGACTTCGGCACTTCGGTGGCGGTCTCGGCCGGAGTGATCGCGGTCGGAGCCCCCAGCGAGGAGAGCAACGCAAACGGTGTGAACGGGAACCAGGCCGACAACAGCCACCCGTTCGCCGGCGCGGCGTACGCCTTCGACCTGGCTCCACTCCGGCTCGCCTCCTGCACGATCCGCAACGGCTCCGACATCAACCCGATCGACTTTGTCTGCAGGACCGATCCGATCCTGGGCTCGGACTGGCGGGCCACCATCCAGGTGACGCCCTCGGTCGGAGCCGCGACGTCCGCGACGGTCATCCTCTTCGGGAGTGGGCCCACTTCCGGGTTCGTCCATCCGGTGAGCGGAGAGCCACTGATCTTCCCCCCGTTCACCAGCGACATCTCCCTCGCCAGGCACCGGGTGTCGCTGCCATCCGATCCGAGCCTCGCCGGCACGACGCTCTACGCGCTGGGAATCCGGCTGGAGGTAGCGCCCGAGACCGTCGTCCTGCTGAACGCGGTGGATCTCACACTCGGGTTCTGATTCCTCCCGCCCTTCGCGGCCTGGATTCTGACTCGCGGGCACATTTCTCCGGATTCCGCGGAACAGTTCCATGCGTCAGCGACGGTTGGGGTGGGTGTCCCCACGCGAATCCCGGATTCTCGGAAGGGTGTACACTGGGTCCAAACCTGCGCAAAAAGGAGCGAGTCAATATGCTGCGATCCTCGAAGTCGAATGGCGCTCTCTGCACTGCGCTCGTGCTCGTCGTCCTGCACCCGGTCGGATCGGCCAGTTCGGACACGGTCGTGCAACGGGCGTACCTCAAGGCATCCAACACGGACGCGGGCGACCAGCTCGGTGTCGCCGTGGGAGCCTCCGGCGACACCGTCGTCATCGGAGCGGAGGACGAGGACAGCAACGCCACGGGGGTGAACGGCGACGAGACCGACAACAGCTCCGGCATCGCCGGCGCGGCCTACGTGTTCGTTCGGAACGGAGGGAGCTGGAGCCAGGAGGCCTACCTCAAGGCATCCAACACGGGCACGTTCGACCGCTTCGGAGAGTCTGTCGCAATCTCCGGGGACACGATCGTGGTCGGAGCTTCGCTGGAGGACAGCGGTGCCACCGGCGTGAACGGAAATCAGGCCGACGACGGCACCGGCAACGCGGGCGCGGCATACGTGTTCCTGCGGACCGGAACGACGTGGAGCCAGCAGGCTTACCTCAAGGCTCCCGCCGTGGACGCCAGTGACAACTTCGGAGGGTCCGTGGCGATCTCGGGCGACACCATCGTGGTCGGCGCTGCGTGGGAGGACGGTGGCGAAACGGGCGTGAACGGCGATCCCACCGACAACAGCGTCCAGAACGCTGGAGCGGCGTACGTGTTCGTACGGACCGGAACGACGTGGAGCCAGCAGGCCTACCTCAAGGCCTCGACCATTGACGTGAACGACTTCTTCGGTCTCTCGGTGGCCGTCTCCGGCGACACCGTCGTCATCGGAGCGAGGCACGAGGACAGCGGCGCCACCGGCGTGAACGGCGATCAGCTCGACGACGGAGCGGCCGATGCCGGAGCGGCGTACGTGTTCGTGCGGAACGGCACGACCTGGACGCAGGAGGCCTACCTCAAGGCTTCCAACGCCGAGGCGGGGGACTTCTTCGGTATCGCAGTCGCAGCTTCCGAAAACACGATCGCCGTGGGCGCCTCGAGCGAGGACAGCAGCGCGGCAGGAGTGAACGGCGGCGAAGGCAACGGCTCGTTGAATTCGGGAGCGGTTTACCTCTTCGTGCGCGGCGCTTCCGGCTGGAGCCAGCAGGCCTATCTCAAGGCTTCCCACAACGGCGGGGGCGACTTGTTCGGTGACGCCTTGGCCATCCACGAGGACTCACTCGTTGTCGGGGCGACCTCCGAGGACAGCGACGCCACCGGTGTCGACGGAGACCCGTTCAACAACCTCCTGGCGCGGTCCGGGGCTGCCTACCTGTTTCGACGTGGGGGATCGACCTGGAGCCAGCGGGCCTACCTGAAAGCCTCCAACACGGGGTCCAACGACCGTTTCGGCGAGTCCGTCGCCGTGTCGGAGGACGTCGTCGTGGTCGGCGCGTACCTCGAGGACAGCAACGCGACGGGCGTCGACGGCAACCAGAGCGATGACAACGCTCAGGCCGCCGGGGCCGCGTACGCGTTCGATCTGCCTCCTTACGCGTCCTGCACGGTCCGCAACGGCTCCGACGTCAACCCGATCGACTTCGTCTGCAGGACCGATCCGGTGCTCGGATCGAACTGGAGGGCCACCATCCAGGTTGCGCCATCGGTCGGATCCGCGACGTTCGCGACGGTCATCCAGTTCGGGAGCGGGCCCACGTCCGGATTCATCCATCCGGTGAGCGGGGAGCCCCTGATCTTCCCTCCCTTCACCTTCAACATCTCCCTTGCTAGGCATCGGGTGTCGCTGCCTTCCGACCCGAGCCTCGCCGGGACGACGCTCTACGCGCAGGGAATCCGGCTGGAGGTCGCGCCCGAGACCGTCGTCCTCTTGAACGCGCTGGACCTCACCCTGGGGTATTGAAGCACGGACCCGCGCCGAGCTAGTCCCGGTCCGGCGCCTCGATCCGGCGACCCAGTCGCGCGAGCCACTGGGCCGCGGGGCCTTCCGGAGCCTTGGGCGACTCGGCCGCGGATCGGCGCTTCTTGTACGGGCCGGGAATCGGACCGCGGTTCATCCGGACGGGCTTGAGGCTCGACGCGGCGGGCGGTTGGAGTACCGCCGGTTCGCTGCGCTTGGCGACGACGTTCTTGTGCGTGGAGGAGGGGGGATCCGTGGGCTGCGGAGCGGGAGCCTGTGCGATGGGCGACGGCGCGGTGGGCTCGGGGCCGCGCGTCGTCTCCGGCGGCGCGATCGGACTCGGCAGGGGGATGTGCGCGGCGTCCACGTCCGCTACCGGCGTGCGGCCCGCGAGCACGGCGCGCGTCCATTCGCCGAGCTCGTCCAGGTCGACGAGCGTGCGGTCCGCCGCCACGACCAGCGACGTGCGCGTGTCGACGACGCGCACCGTGAAGAGCAGCTCCTCTCCGCGCTGCTCGATCGTTCCCAGGAGCGCGTGCGTCGCGCCGGCGGCGGCGACCTCCGCCAGCGACGTGGCGCGAGGAGCATCGGAGACGTCGGGGGATCCCGCGAGCTCCGCGTCGAAGACGTGCACGCGACCCGCGAGGGCGGCGACGAGCTGACCCTCGACCTCGTCCTCGAACGCGTCCGTGCTCGGCGCCGCGGTCCAGCGCAGGTCCGCGCGCGCCGTGCGGCCGTCCGGAGGTGCGAGCTCCGCCTCGATCTCGAAGACGCACAGCCGCATGGTCGAGAGGTCGACGCGCAGCGAGGCGCTCTCCACGAGACGCTCGACCGAACGCGCGACGAAGGGATCCACGCCGGACGGCGTCGAGGTCGTCGTCGGCAGGCGGACCGAGACGCAGGCGACGGTCAGGGCAGCGAGCAGAACGGGGATCGTGCGTTTCATGGCTCTTTCCTTCAGTGCGACGCCAGGTAGCGCCCGACGTCCTCCACGTAGCCCAGGATCGACTCGGGCCGGCCGTCCCACGCGGCGACGAACCGCTCGAAGCTCTCGCGTGCCTCGCCCGGGCGTTCCTCGTCGATCGCGAGCTGGGCGTCGATCAGGTCGACCCACGCCGGGAGCGCGACCTCCCGGCCGCGGAGCTCGGCGAGCGTCCCGTCGAGCTCGCGCCGCAGCCCGGCGCCGGGCGACTCGGCGTATTCGAGGAACAGGCTGTAGGCGAGCGCCACCCGCACCGACGTCCCGTCCGGGTAGCGCGCGGAGGTGAAGCGGAGGACCTCGAGCGCGTCGTCGAGCTCGCCCGCGGCGTAGCTCTGGCGTGCACCGTCGTACAGCACGGGGTAGATGCGCTCGCGGTAGTCGGCCTCGTCCTCGACGCGCTCGAAAGCACGCGCCGCATCGCCGGATCGGTCCTCGCCGAGCGCCGTGAGGATCTGATGTCCGATCTCGTCCGGCGGAGAGGAGACGGTGCGGCAGGCGGCGAGCGCGAGACAGGCAAGGACGGTCACAGTCGTGGTTCTCATGGCGTCAGGCCTCCTCGGCCCGTTCGGAGTTCGGATGAAAACGCGTGCCGTCGCTGAAGACGATCTCCTCGACGCGCACGTCGAATCCGGAGTCGGCGCGACGTTCGTAGCGCAGGACGAAGCGGCGCACGTCGTCGACCTCGCGGCCGCTCGCGGCCAGCGCTTCGCGGCGGCGGCCGACGACGACGGCCCATTCGCGAGCCGGGATCAGCGCGGCGAAGACGTAGATTTCGCTGCGCGTGAGCACGCTCCTGCGGAGCTCTCGCAGCGCGGCCGGCAACCGCGCGTACTCGTAGTCGAAGAGGTCGCGGTACTGGCGATAGCGTTCGAGCGGCGGCCGGTCGCCGACGGTCTCGACCCGTGGAGCGCCGTCCGCTGAGAGGCGGAAGTAGTGGGGGCGGTCGGCATCGGGATCGAGCGCCTCGCGCGGGACGAGCACGAGCTCCTCGCCGAAGAAGCGCGCGATGTCGAGCTGCTCCTCGGGCGCCGCGAGCAGCACCGTCGCGAAGCCGTGTCGGAGCTCACCCGTGAACTCCCTGTTCGCGTCGGCGATGAGGTCGTCGTCCTCCATCAGCTCCTCGGAGCTCGGTCGTGAGTTCTCCGCGGCGGGCTCGGGCTCGGGCTCGGCGTGCGCGACGGCCGGGAGCGCCGCGTCTTCCGAGCCCTCCGGCGCGCCGACCTCGGGCGGAGGCGGTGCCTCCGGCGCGACGACCGCTTCGATCTCTTCGGCGGCCGGCGGAGTCGCGGGTCGCGCGAGCTCGAGCCGCGGCGTCACCACGGCGGGCGGCGCCGTTCGGTCGTGCGGAGCCGGCGCGATGAGCGGTTCGGGGCTCCACAGGAAGAGCCACCAGGAGAGCACCGCTGCGGCGGCCAGCAGCGCGACCTGACGCACGAGCGAGATCACCGCGGGCTCCTCCCCCCGAACCCGCCGGCGGAATCGGACACGCCCAGCGCCGTCATGCGCACGTCCGCGAATCCGCCGAGGCGCAGATGCTGCAAGAGCTCCACCGTCACACCGTGACGGGCATCTGCGTCCGCGCGGATCTCGACCGAGACCTCCTCGGGGAGCGCGTCGCCGAGCGCCACGGCCAGAGCGCGGTCGAGCTCCTCCCGCGTCGCGATGCCGGCTCCCGAGACCATCACGCGCGAGTCCGCGTCGACGTCGATCGCGACGGCGGTCGTACTCGGTCTCGTCTCGGGCTCGCCCGGCTCTATCTCCGGCAGGCGCACGTGCACCTCGTCCAGGCGCGTCTGGCTGCGCGCCTCCGACACGGCCAGGAGCGCGAAGAGCAAGAGGAACAGCGTGTCCAGGAGCGGTGTGAGTCCGCTGGACTTCACCGTACGTCCTCCAGCTCGAGGCGCTCGGAGAGGTTGCGCTCGTCGAACGCGAGCCACTCCCTGTAGCCGATCAGGAAGGCCTGGCCGAGCAAGAAGACGACGAGCCCCGCGATCGTCGTGAAGAGCGCGGTGGAGAGTCCCGAGGCGAGGACCTCGGGCGCTGCCACTCCTGCTCCCACTCCGCGCGCGAAGAACGACCGGGCGATCCCGAGCACCGTCCCGAACAGACCGATGCTCGTCGCGATCTGGCTGACTGCGTCGATGCGTGCGAGCCCGCGGCCCGCGAGCTCGCGCTCGTGCAGGAAGATCACGCGGGCGTCGTAGAAGCGCCGACCCTCGAGCAGTCGATCGACCTTGCCGAGCGGACGGCGCAGGATCCTTCCGACGGCGTAGAGCGCGCGGTCGAGGACCGCAGCGAGGACGACCACCCACGCCGCGAACACGGCGTACATGATCGGCCCTCCGGCGCGGAAGTACTCGGCGAACACCCGCTACCTCCTAGCGACGACCCGGGAGGTCGGGCGGAGGAAAATCGAAGGCGCGGCGCAGCGCGGACGTCGGAGGGCGTAGCGGAAACCTCTCCCAGTACCCTCTCGGGTCGGTCTCGAACAGGATGCGACGAGCCCCGACCGGATCGCGCTCGAGGAGATCGCGGACGAGCTCGTCGTCGTCGAGCGGCGAGGTCGACTCGACCGGTAGCGCGGCGGGGGCGAGTCCCACCGTTCCCACGGCGAAGGCGAAGCCCGGGTCGAGCTCGGGTCCGGTCTCGATCTGCGTGACCAGTCGCTCCCGTTCCTCGTCGCGATCGTCGACCGCGGAGATCAGCTCGAGCAGGTGGGAGCGCCGGGCGTCGAGCTTCGCGGTCTCTCCCTCCAGCGAGGCGATCTCCGTCCGGAGCGACGCGGCACGGCTCATGGCGACGGTGCGAGTCGTCGGGTCGGGACCGCCGAGCGTCCGCTCGAGCGCGAGATCGTACGAGGCCCGCTTCTCGGTCAGGTCGATCGCGACCGAGTCGATCCGCGACTCGACGGCGTCGACCTTGCCGCGGTAGAACGCGACGGCCTCTCCCTCGGCCTGACGTACGCGATCTCCTCCGATCAGGAGGTTCATGCGCATGTCGTGGATGCGCTGCCTCAGCGCTTCGGCGCTGACCGACGAGCTCGAGCCTTCAGCGGCAGGGTCGCCGTCGACGGCCTGGGCAACCGCCGCGAACATGAGGATGGTGAGCATGGTTTCTTTCTCCGTTGTCCGTTGGGTCTATTGCTCGATGCGACGCGCGCCCTCGTAGGCTTCGCGCAGGAGGTCGCTGTAGCGCGGCGCCTTCAGTCCCGGGCGTTCCAGTCCGGCCGCGGAGAGCGCGATGCGCCGGGCGCTCGAGTCCTGGAGCCAGTCCATGACGCTCGAGAGCTCAGGGCTGGGTCCCTCGAGGTCTCCCTGGAGCTCGATCAGCGCCTGGAACGCGTCGAGGATCTCCTGCGTGCGCGAGCTCCGCGCATAGCCCCCGAGGAGTTGCTCGAGGTAGACGAGGTCGATGCTCATCTGAAGGCGAACGCGGTCGAGCGCTCCGAACATCTGTCCGACCAGCAGCTCGGACGAGAAATCGAGATCTCCCGTGGCGAGCCCCGCGCTGTGGCGCGACGCGGTCCGCACGAGCTGGAGTCGCTTCTTCGCCAGGTCGAGCCCGTTGCGCTCCTGCTGGTAGGCGAGCAGGAGGGCGTCGAGCCTCTTTCGCGTCGGTGCCGGCATCCCCCGGCGCGGCTGGAACCTCTCGGGATCGAACTCCTCATCCGGGAGCGCGTCGACGAAGTTCGCGATCTGGCGCTGTGCCGAGTCCAGCGACTGGACGTGGTTCGCGATGGCAGCGTCGTTCTGCTCCTCGGTCCCGAACAGAAAGGCGATGTCCTCGGGCCGGATAGAGGACGCCATCTTGTTCGCGTAGTAGCTGATGCGGTAGCGCTGCGACTCGAGGAAGTCGACGAGCTCGACCTGTTTCGAGAGCATTCCGTCGACGTAGCTCTCGATGGCCTCGAGGATCGGCCCCTCGTTGAAGTCGTTCTCAGGGTTCGCCCCCGCGCGCAGCTCCTCCAGGATCTCGCTCGTCTCGCGCGCCACACGCTGCCCCTCGCCGATCTCTCCCTGGAAGTCGACCAATCGGGAGCGGAACTCCTGAAACTCGCGGATGGCGTCCTCGACGTCGAGCTCCTTGATCGTGACCGGGACGTCGCCGCGATCCTGGGTGTCCTGGGGAAGCTGCGGGAGCTGCGGGAGGAGACAGACGGCGGCGGCAGTGAGTAGGTCCATGTCGGGGCTCCGGTTGGGAGAGGCTCGGGCAGGGGGAGCACTCGGCTTGCAAAGCGCGGGCCGCGGGTCCGACATTCGGTCCCGCGTAATGTCGCGTGTTCCCGTGTGTCCTCGGGGCGACGGTCGCGATCGGGCTGTCTCTTCGAGGAGTCAGCGCAACTCGAAGACGATCCCGGAAATGACGCCGAGTGCCCTCGTACGAGGACTCCTCGCACACCCCGTTTCCGCACGGAGAAAACCCCCGTGAAGCACGCCTATCCGGCCCTGATCCTCGTTCTGTTCGCCGCGCCCGCTTTCTCGGGGGGCCTCGACCGCGACCTCGTTCCCGCGAGCACGCGCTGGATCGCCCACCTCGACGTCGAGCACTTCTTACGGACGGAGCTCTTCCAGGCCGCCCGCGAGCACGGCGCCGAGGACGTCCTGGAGCTCGACGAGATGCGTGACGAGCTCGGTCTCGACCCCCTCGAGGATCTCCTCTCCATTACGGTCTTCGCGTTCGGGGACCGCCCGGAAGAAGCGGTGGCACTACTCGCACTGCGTGCGGAAGCCGCACAGCGTGCGCTCGATCGCGCCGAGGAGGAGGAGGACCACGTGTTCCTCGAGGTCGACGGCGTGCGCCTGCGCGGCTGGACGAAGGACGACCGAATCGAGGTCTACGCCTACGATGCGAAGCGCGGCGACGAGCACTTCTTCCTGCTGTGCGACGACCGGTCCCGGTTGCTCGACGCGGTGAGCGTGTTCGCGGGGGACTCCGAGAGCTTGGCCGACGCCGACGAAGCTCACATCGCGGCTCGCCCCGCGCCCGGTTCCTTCTTCTACGCCGAGGCGAGCGAGGGCCTCGCCGGGCTGCACGACCTCGTTCCGGTCAGCACCGTGAACGACATGGTGCGCGGCATGCGTTTCGACGCCTCGGAAGAAGAAGGCGTGCTGGAGCTCTCTCTCTCGCTCGACCTGAGGGATGGAGAGGACGCCGAAGACGTGGCCCAGGTCCTGCAGGGCGGCGTCGCTCTGGCCGAGCTCTTCGCGCGCTGTCAGGCTCCCGGGACTCCGGGCCTGGAGCTGGTCGACTCGCTGACTTTCCGCAACGACGACACCCGGCTCGTCGCCGAGTTCTCGCACGCCTCGCGCGCCCTGATCGAGGTGCTGCAGGAGCTCGACCCGGACCGCTACTGACCTTCGAGCTCCGCGATCAGGTTCGGGATGGCGCGGTCGAGGTTCGCGCCGTAGATCTTCGCGAAGAGTCGCCCGAGGGAGCCGACGCCGAGACCGTCCACGTCCACGCGAAAGCGAATCCGCGTGCGCTCCGGTGAGACCGGCTCGAACGCGTGGTCGTAGCGCACGCGGAGCCAGAGGAAGGCACCTTCCCAGAGCCAGTGCTCGCCGGGTCGGAGCTCCGTCATCCGGAAGCTCGAGCGAACGCCGTTCCGGAGCCGGATGAGTCCTCGAGTGCCGTCCGTCAGGGCGCCCGGAGGAGACACGTCGATCGACCGGATGTGCCGCGCCCAGCTCGGCCAGGCCTCGATCCTCGACAGGTGCTCCCAGCAGCGGTCCCGACTCGCCGCCACCTCGAACTCGCGATCGATGAGGGTTCGCATGCGCTCGTGCCTCCAAGTAAGCAGGCGATTACTATACGATATCCCGCGTGGCAGGAGGCTCCGAGGCCCGCCCCCGCGACGGGGGCACCCGTGACCGGCTCCTCTCGAGCGCCCTCGAGCTGTTCTCGAGCCGGGGCTTCCGTGCCACCACCGTGGGCGAGATCGAGGCCGCGGCGGGGCTCACCCCCCGCGCCGGTGCCTTCTACCGCCACTTCCGGTCCAAGGACGAGGTGCTCCACGTCGCTGTGGAGACGCAAGCCTCCGGCCTGGACGGCTTCGCCGAGTTGACCGAGCTCCTGCCCCTCGGCGACCTGCGCGCGGAGCTGACCCTCGTCGTCCGCTGGGCCCTGAAGTTCCTGCGCGCGCAGCAGCCGCTCTTGCGGATCCTGGTGCGCGATGGCGACCGCTTCCCGGACCTCCTCGCCCGCGTGCACGAGCGGTTGATCGTGCGGGGCTACGACCAGGCCGAGGGCGTCTTCGGCGAGCTCCTGCGCAATCACGGCCGGCCGGATGCGGCGGCACGTGGGATCGCGGCGATCGCCCTCGGCTCCCTCGTCCACTACGTGGAGGACGAGGCCGTCTACGGGGCTCCGCCGGCCGGTCTGGGAGAGGACGAGTTCGCCGCGGCGTGGGTCGACACCTGGTCCCGCGTCATCGGCGGCGAGACGTCGTGATGGCGTCCGAGCAGGGTACCGAGGCCTCAGGACCGGTGGGGGGGCTCAGGGGACCCTCCAGGAGGGGGCGGGCCGGGCCCACCATTCGCCCTCGGAGGCCGTACAATCCCCGGCTGCAAACTCCCCGCTCGGTACCTCGTGGACCGTACGGGAGGGTCTCCAGACCGAGCCCCGCCCTCGTCGATGAGGTGCGCGGATCCCCCTGGTCCACGAGGCCCGCTATCTCCTCTCCCTCTCCCCATCTGGCAGGCCATTTCCGCCGGTCGGGTACCCTCCCTGTCCAGTAATGGGTCGAAGCGGCGGGACCCACCCGCGATTCCGAGCATGAAGCGCACCGTTCGTCTGGTCCTCCTCACCGGAGCGGCCGCCGTCGTCACCTCGAGCCCCGCCCTGGCATACATCGGGCCGGGCGTCGGCTTCGCCGCGGCGGGCAGCATGCTCGTCCTGATCGGGACCTTCTTCCTGGCGATCGGGATCGTGCTGCTCTGGCCCCTGAAGGCCGTGGTGCGCCTCGCGACGCACCGCAACCCGAACAAGCCGAAGGTCAAGCGCTGCATCGTCGTCGGGCTCGACGGTTTCGACCCGGGCCTCGCGAAGCGGTTCGGCGACGAGGGCCTCATGCCCAACTTCGCGGCGCTCGCGAAGCAGGGCTGTTTCCGCGAGCTCAAGACCGCCTATCCCTCGATCTCGCCCGTCGCGTGGTCGAGCTACGCGACCGGCGTCGACGCCTCGCGGCACAACATCTACGACTTCCTGACGCGCGACCCCTGCACCTACATGCCGACGCTCTCGTCGGCGGATATCCAGACGTTGCCGAAGACGCTCAACCTCGGCTTCGCGAAGGTCCCGATGGGGCAGAAGGCGTCCTACAAGTCGCACCAGAAGAGCCAGCCTTTCTGGAAGCTCCTCGGTCAGAGCAACGTCTGGTCCTCGATCGTGCGCGTACCGATCACCTTCCCGCCGCAGAAGTTCAAGAACGGAACGCTGCTCTCGGGTATGTGCGTGCCGGACATCCAGGGCACGCAGGGCTCGTTCTCGTTCTACTCCACGAAGTCGCGTCCTGCCGGGACGCACATCGGCGGGCAGCAATACCAGATCCGCCGCAAGGGGGACCTCGTCGAGTCGAAGCTCACCGGGCCGGCCGGGAAGGACAAGCACCCGATGAAGTGCCCCTTCACCGCCGAGTTCGACGACGAGACCAGACGGGTCACCTTCGTGGTCGGCTCGGACGAGCACACGGTCGGCTATCGCGAGTACACGCCGTGGATGGTCATCCCCTTCGACGGAGTCCAGGGCATTGCGCGGCTCTACGTGCAGACCTGGGACGAGGAGAACGTGGAGATCTACTGCACGCCGATCAACATCGACCCGGGCAGCCCGGCGATTCCGATCTCGCACCCGTTCGTCTACTCGATCTACCTCGCGAAGCTGCAGGGGCCCTACGCCACGCTCGGGCTGGCCGAGGACACCTGGGCGCTCAACGAGCGCGTCGTCGACGAGGAGGCCTTCCTCAAGCAGGCCTGGCTGATCTTCGAGGAGCGCAAGAAGCAGCTCTGGGACGTCATCGAGAAGACGAAGAAGGGCTTCGTGACGGTCGTCTTCGACACGACCGACCGCGTCTCGCACATGTTCTACCGCTACCTCGACCCGGACCATCCGGCGAACGAGGGCAAGGACGTCGAGAAGTACAAGAACACGATCCGCGACGTCTACAAGCGGATGGACGACTTCCTGGCCGAGATCCGGGCGAAGATCGGCGAGGAGAAGGACACGATCCTGATGGTCATCTCGGACCACGGGTTCTGCAACTTCACGCGCGGCGCCAACCTGAACTCCTGGCTGCGCGACGAGGGCTACCTCGTGCTGAAGGAGGGCAACACGTCCGGCGACTGGTTCCAGAACGTGGACTGGTCGAAGACGCGCGCCTTCACGCTCGGCCTGACGGGCATCTTCATCAACCGCAAGGGGCGCGAGGCACAGGGGATCGTCGAGGAGGGCGCGGAGCTCGAAGCGCTCTCGGCCGAGATCAAGGAGAAGCTCGAGGCCCTCACGGATCCGAAGAACGGGAAGAGCGTCGTCAAGGAGGCCTTCCTCACGAAGAAGCTCCACGACGGGCCCTACGCGGACATGGCTCCCGAGATCCTCGTCGGCTACGAGAAGGGCTTCCGCCACTCGTGGGACTGCGCGACCGGCGCCGTCTCCGAGGAGATCTTCACGGACAACACGAAGTCGTGGTCCGGCGACCACTGCGTCGATCCACGGCTCGTGCCCGGCGTGTTCTGGTGCAACCGCGAGGTCAACACCGAGGAGCCGAACATCATGGACATCGCGCCCACGGCGCTCGACCTGTTCGGGGTTCCGATCCCGAAGTACATGCAGGGTGCGCCCCTGTTCGGTGACCGCAAGGTGAAGGAGACGTCGCAACCTCGCGAAGCGGCGGCCGTGGCCTCGTGAAGCTCCCCCGCTGGACCGTCTACCCCGCGCTCGTACTCCTCATCGGGATGCCGATGGCGGTCGTCTGGAGTCCGCGGACCGTCGCCGACCCCCACGCCGGTGCCGCGCTGCGCGCGCGCGACGAGTTGCCGACACCGAAGTATGAGCGCGTCGTGGTGCTCGGCATCGACGGGCTCGACCCGGACCTCCTCAAGGAGACGATCGAGCGCTTCCCCGACCGCACACGCAACTTCCAGTGGATCGCGAACAAGAGCGGCATCCACGAGCTCGGGACGTCGACGCCGCCCCAGAGCCCGGTCGCCTGGTCGAACTTCATCACCGGGCTCGATCCCGGTGGGCACGGCATCTTCGACTTCATCCACCGCAACCGCGAGACACGCCTGCCCGCGGCATCGACCGTCGAGGAGGTGCACGGGGGCGAGATCCATCTGTGGGGCGACCTGAAGTTCCCGACCGGCGGGGAAGCGCCCAGCAACCGGACGGGCACCCCGTTCTGGAAGCTGCTGGAGCGCGAGGGTGTGCCCGCCGACCTCTGGCGCATGCCGATCAACTTCCCCGTCGAGGGATCGCACGGCGTCTCGTTCCCCGGGATGATGACGCCGGCGCTCGACTCGGCCTACGGGGAGAGCACCATGTACACGGACGACGCGCTCGCGAGCGCGACCTCCACGTATTCGAAGCTGCGCGTCGTGAAGGAGTTCGGTGGTCGCATCGACACCTTCCTGACCGGGCCCCCGAACGCGTTCCGCGAGGGAGACCCGCTCACGCGTTGTCCGCTGAAGATCTACATCGATCGGGACGCGAACGCCGTCGCCGTCGACACGGGGACGGAATCGGTGGCCCTCGAGGTGGGCGAGTGGAGCGACTGGATCGCCGTCGTCTTCGACATGACGGTCCCGCTCGACTTCGGCGCGATGGACCTTCCCGGGATGGTCCGCTTCTACCTGCGTTCGCTCGACCCGTTCGTGCTGTACGCGTCGCCGGTCAACATCGATCCGCTCGGCCCCGCGATGCCCGTCTCCGCTCCCGACGATGCGAGCGTCGACCTCGCGCACCGGATCGGGCGCTACTACACGCAGGGCATGGCGGAGGACGTGAACAGCCTCAAGCGCGATCTCCTCACGGTCGAGGAGTTCGCGCAGCAGGTCGAGCTCGTCTACCAGGAGCGCCTCGCGATGCTCGACTACGCCCTCGATCGCTACGAGGCGAGCGGAGACGGCGGTCTCTTGTTCTTCTACTTCTCCACGGTCGACCTGACGAGCCACATGATGTGGCGCCACGGAGACCCGGAGCACCCTCACCACGACCCCGAGATCGCGGCGCGCTCGAGCGAGGAGTGGACCGGTCGTCGCGGCAGCACGTGGAAGGACACGACCTTCGACGTGATCCTGAAGATCGACCCTGTGCTCGGTGAGCTGCGAGAGCGGCTCGGCGACGACCCGACCTACATCGTGATGAGCGATCACGGGTTCGCGCCCTACCGCCGCGAGTTCAGCCTGAACACCTGGCTCCTCGAGAAGGGGTACCTGGTCTTGAAGGAGAACGCCGAGCGAGAGCTCCCGCGCGACCACGCGGACTTCCGCAAGACCTACCTTCCGATGGTCGTCGACTGGACGAAGACACGGGCCTACGGGATGGGCTTCAACGGCCTGTACCTGAACCTCGCGGGACGCGAGCTGGACGACCCGGCGACGGAGGACGTCGACGAGTCCGGAATCGTGAAGCCCGGCGCCGAAGCCGATGCGCTGCTGGCCGAGCTCAAGCGCGAGCTGGAGGCGGTTGTCGACCCGAAGAACGGCGAGCAGGTCGTCCTGCGCGCCGACCTCGCGACGGAGATCTACGAGGGCTCACGCGTCCCCGAGGCGCCCGACATCCTCGTCGGCTACAACTACGCATACGGGAACTCCGACGCCTCTTCCGAGGGTCGCGTCCCGAACCAGATTCTCAAGGACAACCTCGGCGGCACGTTCAACGGCAGCCACCTGATGGCGCCGGACGTGGTGGGCGGGATCCTGATCTCGAACCGCCCCGTGCGGCAAGGCTCGCACGCGCTCGAAGACCTGACCGTCGAGATCCTCCATCGGTACGACGTGGAGCCCGGACCCGGAATGAACGGGCACCCCGTGCTGGCCGACTGATACCCACGTAACACAAGGAGAAGCAGCCATGTTCGGCGGCGGAAACAAGATCAAGCTCGACCCCGACCTCATCGACCGCGTGAAGCAGATCGCCGAGGTCGCGGGCTATGCCTCGCACGAGGAATTCATCACGCACATCATCGAGAAGGAGCTCGCGAACTTCGAGGACACGGGCTCCGACGAGGACATCACCGAGAAGCTGCGCGGGCTCGGCTACATCAGCTAGCGCACAAGGGCGACAAGAGACCCCCCCCCTCGTCATGAACCTGGTCAACTCCATCTCCACGAAGCTCTTCGACCTCATGATGGTCGTCCTCGAGCCCCTCGGACTCGAGATCGCGATCGTGATCGTGAGCGGCGTCGCCGGCGTCCTGGGCCTGGTGCTGTTCAAGTACATCAGCTCCCAGAAGCGCATCGCGGACACCAAGGACAAGATCAAGGGTCACATGATCGAGATCCGGATCTACCAGGACGACCTCACCGTTGTGGGCGCGGCCGTCGGGAAGATTCTGCTCCGGAACTTCCAGTACCTCGGGCTCAACTTCCTGCCGATCCTCCCGCTCCTGCCGCCCTTCGTGTTGCTCATCTCGCAGTTCGCCGTGCGCTACGGCTTCGAGCCGCTGCCCGAGGGCGAGGACTTCACGCTGGTCGTGGAGCTCGAAGAGGGCGGCACCCGGCGAGCCGAGGATCTCGTGGTCGAGGGTCCGGACTGGCTCACGGCAGAGAACCACACCGTGGTCCGCACGCCCGGCGAGGGTCGGGCCTTCATCACGGTCCACGACGCGCCCGCGGGAGTGTGGGAGTTCAGGTTCGGCTTCACGGGCGGGGAGATCGACGTCGTGAAGCCCGTCGCCATCGGAGACCCCGAAGACGCACCCCGCCGGATGCAGCCGGACCGCGTGGGGGACTTCTGGAACGCGTGGCTCTGGCCCGCAGAACCGACGATCGCCGCGGAGACCTCGCTCGAGAAGATCTCGATCGCCGGCGGCTATCCGATGCGCTCGTACTGGTGGATGCCGGACGGTCCCCTCGGGCTGATGGTCGGCGTGGCCGTCTACTCGATCATCATCGGTGCGGCGGCGTTGAAGCCGCTCGGCGTCACGATCTGAGACCGTGTACTTCCGGGCCATCGAGCGAGCGATCACGGCCGCCGTCACTGCGCACGAGGGTCAAGTTCGCAAGGGAGACGGCGGAGCCCCGTACGCGGTCCATCCCGTCCACATGGCGCTCATCCTCGCGCGCCGGGGCATGGAGGAATCGTCGATCGTGGCGGCGCTCCTGCACGACACGATCGAGGACTGCGAGAGCTGGGACCTCGAGCGCGTCGAGCGCGAGTTCGGGGAGCACGTGGCCCGCATCGTCGACGAGCTGACCGAGGACAAGACGAAGTCCTGGCGCGAGCGCAAGGAGACGGGCATCGCGCACATCGCCCGCATGTCGGCCGAGGCTGTCACGATCAAGGCCGTCGACCAGCTCCACAATCTCGAGAGCCTGCGCGTCGAGCTGGAGGAGACCACGGACCCCGACGGCGTGTGGAGCCACTTCCGCGGCGGCCGCAAGGGGACGCTAGAGATCGCCACGCGCAAGGTCGAGGCGCTCGAGAAGCGCATCGACCCCCGTCTCAGCCGCGAGTTGCGCAGGGTCCTCGACCGCCTCATCGAGCTGGCGGGCGTCGAGGCTTCCTAGCGCGGACTATTCATGAGCCGCGAGGCAGAACGCCTCGATTCGGTTCCTGCCGGTACTTTGCGCGTGCCGGCCCCGCAGGCGACCTCGACGGGTCGTCGAGGACGCCGGGGCGTGTAAGGTGCCGGCAGGGGCCGAAAGGCCGGCGAAGCCGGCCGTTCGTGGTGTTCGGTCCGCGTGGTCATGAATAGTCCGCGCTAGCGCGACGTCGGGATCCCGAGCAGCCGGAACGCGCGGCGGTCCTCGTCTGGCGCGTACTCGAGGATCCACTGTGCGGCGAGCTCCAGGAGCTGGCCCTGATCCGCGAGCTCGACCGGTCCACCACCGCAGTCGATCGCCAGCGCGACGGCTTCGGGCGTGAACGGCGCGATGCCGCGCGCGCGAGCGCTCGTGAGCTCCCGCCCACGAGAGAGTCCGTCCACCCGCTCGGGCAGATCGGGCGTACCGAAGAACGCCGGTGAGGATTCGAGGTCGATCGGTTTCGGGACGATCGCGACGAGGTGGCCCGAGAGCTCTCCGCGGTTGACGCGCTCGAGGGTCTCCGTGCCCATCTGGAGCACGGGCTCCGCCGTCTGGCGGGGGCGGACGAGCTCTCTCTCCACGTCGAGGACCACCAGCCAGCCCTCGGACACGAGCGCTCGCTCCGCGCTCCAGTCGTAGGTGTACGGCGTGGTGAGATCGAAACGGATCGCGCAGAGGATGGCGTGGACTCCGCCGTCGTCACGCGTCTTCACCGGTTGTCTGTCCTGTCCACGCGTGAAGACGCCGCCCGCGGCCAGAGCCGCCGTTGCGAGAACGGCCACCGCGACCGCGATCAGGGAGCGCCTCCTTCGTTGCGAATCACCCATTGACGAACTCCACGTCGTCCAACGCGAGCCGCCCGAGGTCGTCCCCGAACGAGGGGCCGAAATCCAGGCGAACGGCTTCGATGCGGGTCAGGTCGAGCGCTCCGTCCGTCGCGAACGAGTCGACGGGGATCCGGATCGTCTCGAAGAAGTTGGCCCAGCCTGCGCCCTGGCCGCACGAGGTCCGTTGATAGGGCTCCTCCACGCCGCCACCGTAGAGGCCGATGTCGATCGAGCTCGTGTTCCCGAGGACGTCGCGCAGGCTCACGGTGAAGACCGAGTCACCATCGAACGCGTCCGTCTCGGTGGACCGCGTGACCTGAGCGGCCCGCAGCGACAACCAGCGCCACCGCGTGAGGTCTCGTTTTCCGCGGACGACCTCCCACTCGATGAAGCGCGGCGCGCGCCAGACGAAGACCACCCCGGACTCGGGCGTGTCCGAGGACGCGTGCGTCATCCCGTTCATCGCCTCGACGGGCAGGTGCGTGAAGTTGTTGTCCGGGTCCTGGAAGGTTCCTTCCGTCAATTCCGTCACCGAGAAGGAGACGCCGCCGCCCGAGCTGCTGATGGTGGTCGCCGGGTTGGTCTCGAAGTCGTCCAGCACGAAGTTCGCGACGCCGCGTCGCTGGTAGGTCATGCTGACGGCGATGCAGGCGTCCTGCGTCTGGTTGGGCGGCTGGAAGGCCTCGTGCTGGCGCCAGAGGAAGTCGGTCGCCGCGACGTTGCCCTCCGCCCAGTGCTTCACGAGCGGCAGGAGATACCCCCGCATCAGCTCGTGAGTCAGTGTTCTCGAGATCTGACACGGGCCGGTGGCGAAGTTGGAGGCGTTCCCGTTGTGGAAGACTCCGTGCCCCGCGCCGTGATAGTAGATCGCGAAGCGATCGCCGGTCGCGCGTTCGTGGAGGAGGAACGTCCGTGTCACGGGTGAGCTCGGGCACCCGTTGACATCCGAGTCCGATGCTCCGGTCCAGAGGCTGTAGTCGACTCCGTGGGGGCTCGCCTCGTCCGCGTCGAGGAAGGTCGTGGGCGCGATGCTCGAGAGACCGATGATGTCCTGCACCGTGTAGTTGACGGGGACGAAGTCGCCGTCCACCAGGCGATCGTAGGCTCGAACGATCCCCTCGCCGCCACGGCTGTGACCCATCCAGATGATCCGTCGAACGTCGATGTGTCCCGCGAGGATCCCGCCCTCGATCGTGGCGAGATTCGCCAGGAACTGGTCGGTGTGCTGCAGGGTCGTCGTCGAGGCGGTCTCGATGCCCGGACCCGTGTTGTTCTCGTGGCTCATCACCACGAAACCCCAGGACGCCAGGTGCACGCCGATGTGGTCGTACCACTCGAAGTCGTGGCCGTTCCCGTGACTCACGACGACGAGCGGCAGCTCGCCCATGGTCGCGATGTCCGTCGGATAGAACGTGTTCTCGCCCCGGAACGCCGGGTTGGGGCCGGGGAGAATGTAGAGAGCCTCTGTCACCGCGAGCGGACCGTTCTCCAGCGGATCGCTCATGACGTAGAACCCGGCCTCGCTCCCGAAGCCGTCGACGACGTCTCCTCCCGCCAAACTCCCGTCGCCGTCGACGTCGATGACGACGTCGTAGCCCCGACCGAACACGGTGCCTGCGTCACCCGAGAGCGTGCCGGTGTCGAGCTCGACGACGTTGTCGGCGATCGTCGCTGCGGAGAGCACCACGACCTGGGGCGCACCCCGTGTGTCGACCAGCACCGGGTCTGCGCCCCACTCGGCCGGTGTCCGGTGCTCGGTCACGTACACCGTGTAGGCGCCCTCGGTGAGCGTGGTCGCGCTCGTCAGGTCGACTGCGAACCACACGGACGTAGTCTCGTGGAACGCGCGCGTGTGCTCGAAGTGCGGATAGCCGGCCAGGGGGCGTCCCGCGAGACGCTGCGAGACGACGCCATGGGGGACCAGCAGGGGCGGACCGATGAGGTCCGGATCGACCGGTGTCGGGCTCTGCGCGGACGCGAGGGTCGCGATGCAGACGCCCAGAATGGAGGTGAGGGTGGATCTGAGCATCGGAGGGGCGCCCGACCCTATGGGCAGGCCGCGATTCTGTCAACGCGTCCCGCTCTCCGACCCCCTCAATCGTCCGCGAGAGCTCCGCACTCACCGAGTGCAGCGAGAACGCGATCGCGCATCGCGGGCCGGCACACGACGAGCTCGTTGTTCTTGTAGTCGCGTCGGTTGTAGCGGTGCTCCTCGCCCCGCAGCTTGCAGACGCTCCAGCCGAGCGATCGCGCGACGACTTCGGGAGCGCACGTGTCCCACTCCTTGAGTCCGACCTTGTGCACGTAGACGTCTGCGTGTCCGAGCAGGAGTCGTGTGACCTTGTTGCCGACGCTGCCGCAACGGACGTTCTCGGTCGAGCCGATCACTTCGCAGAAGCGCTCCATCCAGGGAGGTGTGTGGCTGCGGCTCATGACGACCCGCAGACCCTCGGGCGGTTTCGACTCTCCGCGCACCGGATCACCGGATTCCCCCTCGAGTCCCCAGCGCTCGTGGCCCGGCACCGTTACACCCCAGAGGGTCATGTGCTGGGCCGGGAGCGCCACCGCTCCGAGTGCGCAACGACCGTCGATCGTGAGCGCGACGTGAACCGCCCAGTCGTCGCGCCCCTGGCTGTATTCCTTGGTTCCGTCCAGCGGATCGACGATCCAGGTGCGTTGTTTCGAGAGACGCTTTGCGGAGTCGCCCGTTTCCTCGGAGAGGATCCCGTCCTCCGGGTAGCGGCCGCGGAGGTATCCCTGGAGGAATCCGTCGGCGGCCTGATCGCCGATGTCGGCCATCATCTTCCCTTCCCACCGGCCGGTGTCGCGCAGGCGCATCACCCGCTCGCCGGCCAGGTCGGCGACGTGAATCGCGAACGCGAGCTCGCGCTCGATCTCCTCGGCAGTCATGAGTTCCGGCATGTCCCCAGGTTCCTCGAAGTAGGGGCTCAGGACGGCGCAGCTGTCGGGCCCGTCCACGATGAGATTCCACCCTGCAGGTTCATGAGGCCGAGCCAGCCTTCGCGCGAGAGATACTCGCAGGCTGCAGCGGAACGACCTCCCCCCGCACAGTAGACGACCGTCGGCTTACCGTCGCGGGGGATCTCGCGCGCCCGATCCTCGAGCTCGTCGATCGGGACGAGCATCGCTCCCGGGATGACGCCACCTGCCGTCTCCTGGGGCGAACGCACGTCCACGATTCGCACGCCACCGCGGGTTACGAGCTCGGCCGCCTCGGTCGGCAGGACGTCGCGCCACAGCCTTCCTTCGCGAACCATCTCGCCCGAGAGCGGCTGCCCATCGGCCATCATCGCGACCATCTCGCGAAGTGTCCCGAGCTCGCCGTCGAGCTCCTCGCGAGAGTTGTCGATGCGACGACGCGCGTCCGACTCCACGTCCTCCACGGCCTGTGCGTGCCGCCCGGCGATCGAGCTCGCACGCAGCGCCAGAATCAGTGCCAGAACCGAGAGGATCAGCGCGGCGAGGGCCATGACCGGGAGCCTACTGCCCGCCTTACCGTTTGGGGCCCGTTACGCTTCGATTCTCCACCGGCGCTCAGCGTGGCCGGAAAACAGCGACCGAGGCCGTGAACCCGTGCAGGAAGTTCCGGCCGCCGACCGGACCGATCTCGCCCGCGGCGAAGAATCCCGCCACGGGGAGCTCGACCGCGAGCCCCTCACGCACACGAGTCACGTCGTGGTCGGGCTCGTCGAACATGTGGGATCCGCGCCCGTTGCAGCTGAAGAGCAGCGCGCCCGCGGAGCTGGCCTGGCCGGTCAGGGCTCCCCCTCCCTGGGTCACCATCAGCTGGCGCAGGTCCTCGCCCGCCGAGGTCGCGTCACGGACGAGGAACTGGACGGTCTGTCCGCGGCGCACGAGGTCGGCGACGTAGAGGGAATTCGACGGCCCCTGTCCCAGGATGCCGCGGACGAGGAAGTCGCCCCGCGTGAAGTTGCTCTTGGTGGCGTCGATGGCCAGACCGACGAAGGGCTGGCGGCGCAGGAGCTCCTGTTCGGTGGGGGGGAGCCCGAGCAGCGTGTCCTTCAAGGCCTCCAGCGCGGGCTGGCCGCCGAGCTTCTTCACGAGGTTCTTTTCGCAGGACGTGACGACCCAGGGCTCCCCGACGGGGCGGCAGCCCTGGCTCACGACCGACCGAACCTCGATGTCCCCTTCGAGGACCACCCCCAGCGCGCCCCCCTCGAGGAGCCCGCCGTTCGTGATGAGGAAGTTCTGGCCCGGCCCCATTCCCCCGCTGGCCATCCCACCGACGACGGGCACCCCCGGCCAGGTGTCGTTCATCTGGGTCAGGAAGGCGTCCGCCGGGAACGTGTAGGGATCGGCGAGCAGCACCACCGAGGCCCGCGAGGCGTCGCGGATCGTGGGTTCCCCCGACAGGATCGGCTTGTTCTCCGGGCCCTGGATCGCGGAAACCTCGAAGCTGCGCACGTCGGTCCCGGGGAGAACGGCGGCCCAGGCGGACAGCCCGGCGCTTCCCTCGACCTCGCGATCGCGTCCGATGATGCTCTCTCCCGTGCAGCCGATGACGGTTCCGGCCGCGAGCCCCTCCTGGAGGCGTTGCCCCAACCCCTCCAGCGCGGGTCCGTGATGGTGGGTGGCGAAGACGGCCAGGAGATCGGGCTCTCGACCGCCCAGCTGCTCGGCCAGCTCCTCACGCACCTGGCTCTCGGCTCGATCGCTCTCGGATTCCGTGGTGAGCGCGCAGGCGAACAGGGCGTCGGGCATCGAGGATGTCTGGGCTGCTGGGTTGGGGGTGTCGGAAGCGGAGCCGATAAGATAGATGGAAGTAGTACCGCGGAGGTGCGAAGCACCGACCTCCGTGGCAGAATCGCTCGCGATTTTCGCCCGTCCAGGCGGGCTCTCAGGGGGTCTACGCACCCTCGAAACCACCGAAAAACGGGCTCCTGCCCGCCCAACGGTCGGATCCTCCGTCATGACACGAGAGATCGGCACCGAGCTGCCCCTCCAGCAGCAAGAGAGCGTCGTGATTCGCTTTGCCGGCGATTCCGGCGATGGCATGCAGATCACCGGGAACCAGTTCACCGGGACTTCTGCCGGGGTCGGGAACGACCTCGCGACGCTACCCGACTTCCCGGCCGAGATCCGGGCACCCGCCGGCACGCGACCCGGCGTGTCCGGGTTCCAGATCCACTTCGGCTCGAGCGAGGTCCACACGCCCGGGGATGCGCCCGACGTGTTGGTGGCGATGAATCCCGCCGCCCTGGCGGTGAACCTCAGCGACCTGAAACCGGGCGGGATCGTCGTCGTCAACACCGGCAACTTCAAGGAGACCGACCTCAAGAAGGCGAAGCTCGAGCGGAGCCCGCTCGGGGACGGTTCCCTCGAGGGCTTCCGGGTCATCTCCATCGACATCAACGAGCGCGTCAAGAAGGCGCTCGAGGACTCCCCGCTGTCCGCGAAGGACGTCCAGCGCTGCAAGAACTTCTGGACGCTGGGGATGATGTACTGGCTGTACAGCCGGCCGCTCGAGCCGACCATGAACTGGCTCGCGACAAAGTTCGCGAAGCGACCGGAGCTCGTCGAAGCGAACCAGAAGGCGCTCCAGTCGGGCTTCAACGCCGGGGACATCCACGAGATGTTCCAGGGGCGCTACGAGGTCCCGGCCTGCGACGTGATGCCGCCCGGCACCTACCGGAACATCATGGGCAACCCCGCGCTGGGCCTGGGGCTCATGGCGGGCAGCGAGCTCGCCGGTCTCGACATCTTCCTCGGCGCCTATCCGATCACGCCCGCCTCCGACATCCTCCACCAGCTCTCCGGCTACAAGCACTACGGCGTGGTCACCATGCAGGCCGAGGACGAGATCGCGGCGATTTGCGCGGCGATCGGCGCTTCGTACACCGGGTACCTGGGGATGACGGCCACCTCCGGGCCTGGCCTGGCACTCAAGACCGAGGCCATGGGGCTGGCCGTGGCCGTCGAGCTGCCGCTGGTCATCATCGACGTCCAGCGCGCGGGCCCGTCGACGGGCATGCCGACGAAGGTCGAGCAGGCCGACCTCCTGCAGTGTGTCTTCGGGCGGAACTCCGAGGCGCCGATGCCCGTGCTCGCGGCCTCCACTCCCTCGGATTGCTTCGACATCGGGATCGAGGCCTGCCGGATCGCCGTGCAGTACATGACGCCCGTCGTCGTGCTCACCGACAATTACCTCGCCAACGGCTCCGAGCCCTGGCGACTGCCGAAGCTCGAGGACCTCGAGCCGTTCGAGGTCGAGTTCCGGACCGACCCGGAGGGCTACCAGCCCTACTCGCGCGATGAGAAGGGCGCGCGTCCGTGGGTGAAGCCCGGGACTCCCGGTCTCGAGCACCGCATCGGCGGGCTCGAGAAGGAGCACCTGACGGGGAACATCTGCTACGACGCGGACAACCACGAGCTGATGACGAACCTCCGTCACAACAAGGTGATGGCGGTGCGCGACTCGATTCCCACGCCGGAGGTCTTCGGGCCCGAGTCGGGCGACCTCCTGGTCGTCGGTTGGGGCTCGACTCTGGGCGCGATCACCGGCGCGGTCGATCGACTCCAGAAGAAGGACGCGAGCGTCGGGCGCATGCACCTGCGACACCTGTGGCCGCTGCCGGCCGGGCTGGACGAGATCTTCAGCCGCTACAAGGCGATCCTGGTACCCGAGTACAACATGGGGCAGATGGCTCGCATCCTTCGCAGCGAGTACCAGAGCCACTCGTTCCACAGCTACCCGAAGGTTCAGGGCAAGCCGTTCACCACGACCGAGCTGATGCACAAGATCACGGGCATCCTGGAGAGCTGAGATGATTCAGTCCAAACTGACGAAGAAGGACCTCAAATCCGACCAGGAGGTCCGCTGGTGCCCCGGGTGCGGCGACTACGCCATCCTGAACGCCGCCTATGCCGCGCTCGCGGAGCTCGGCATCAAGAAGGAGAACTTCGTGTGGGTCTCGGGCATCGGCTGCAGCAGTCGCTTCCCGTACTACGTCGACTCCTACGGGTTCCACACGATCCACGGACGCGCGCCGGCCTTCGCGACGGGCATCCGGACGGCGAACCCGGAGCTCTCGGTCTGGCTCGCGACCGGTGACGGCGACGGGCTCTCGATCGGCGGGAACCACATGATCCACGTGCTGCGGCGCAACGTGGACGTGAAGATCCTGCTCTTCAACAACGAGATCTACGGGCTGACCAAGGGCCAGTACTCGCCGACGTCACCGATCGGGCACCGCTCGAAGTCGACGCCCTTCGGCTCGGTGGACCGGCCGTTCAACCCGTTGTCGGTGGCGCTCGGCGCCGGAGCCACCTTCGTGGCTCGCACGCCCGACAACGACGTCAAGCACATGAACCAGACGATCAGACAGGCCGCCGCTCACAAGGGCTGCGCGTTCGTCGAGGTCTACCAGAACTGTGTCATCTTCAACGACGGCGCGTTCGACGAGATCTACGACAAGAAGGTGCGCAAGGAGCGGACGATCAACCTCCAGGCAGGCCAGCCGATGGTCTACGGGACGGAGATGGACAAGGGGCTCCGGCTGCGCGAGTTCCATGTCGAGCGCGTGTCCGCCGAGGACGCCGACGTCTGGGATCCTCACCTCGAGTCGCCCGCGAAGGCCTTCCTGCTCGCCCAGCTCGACCAGGATCCGGACATGCCGAACGCGATCGGGCTCCTACGCCAGGTCGAGGCCCCGGTCTTCGAGCACGACGTTCGTCGCCAGGTCGATGAAGCCACGGAGAAGAAGGGCCGCGGGAAGCTCGCGGACCTCATCTACTCCAGCGACACCTGGGAAGTCGACTGACGCCGGCTTCCGCCACGATTGCGGGCCAATACGGCCTGAATGGCTCCTCCACGGTCGGGTAGGAGGGCGAGCCGCGTAGCATGGCGGCCCTGCCGCTCCCTTCTCGTCCAATCCGGGCGCGGCGCCCCGATCACCAGGAGAGGATCATGAAGACAATCGACGTGGACCCGGTCTCGCCCGAGGGCTGGCCGCCCAAGAAGAGAAAGACCGCCGGGAGCGGCAAGGGTGGGAAGCTCCCCGCGCTTGTCGTGGCGGCCGGTGCCGTTGCCGTCACCGTGCTGCTCGCAGGACTCCTGATGGCTGTCTCGGGCAAGCTCGGGATCGTCTCCGTCGCCGACGACCAGGTCGCGGTGACGGTGAGCTACATCTCGGGGGGCTCGGAAGGGATGGAGGTCACCACGACGCCCGGGTTCAAGCTCTACCTGCCCTTCCTGCAAGAGGTATTCCTGTTCGACAAGAGCCCGCAGAAGTTCCTTATGGAGGGGACGAAGATCCTATCCAACAACCACGTCCCGCTGCTGAGCGTGCGGGCCAGTGACGGATCGAACTTCCGTTTCGACACGCTCGAGATCCAGTACCGGCTCGTTCCCGGCGACGCGGGCGAGGTGCTGAACGACTCGGGACCGGGCGACCTCTTCAAGGGGATCTGGATCCGGGCCTATGCGCGGTCGATCCTGCGCGAGGAGTTCGGTCGCTACTCGTCCGAGGAGGTTGCGAACCCGACCACGTACGGCGTGGCGACCACGGACAGCAAGCAGCGCCTGAACGACCTCCTGCGACCGCACGGGATCGAGATCATCCAGATCGTGACGCCCAAGCCGCGCTTCGACGACGTCTACGAGCAGGCGATCGAGGACCGCAAGGTCGCTGACCAGGACGTCGAGCGTCTCGTCGCGATGGAAGACCAGCTCCTGCGCGAACGCGACCGGCAACTCGCGGCCGTCGAGAAGGAGAAGGAGATCGAGATGCGAAGCCTGCAAGGTGACCTGGAGCGCAATCGCATCGACTCGGAGCGCGAGGCCATTCGCCAGAAGAAGTCCGCCGACGCCTACGCCATCGAGCGGCGTGCCGGCGGCGAGGCCCAGCGGGCGCAGATGATCGCCGAAGCTCGTGGCCTCACAGAGAAGTTCACCAAAGAGGCCGAGGGTCTCGTCGCCAAGGCCGAGGCCCTGGAGGAACGCGGAGAAGTGATCGTGCGCGAAGCGCTCATCCGCAAGCTGCAGACCATCCGGTTCACGCTGCTGCCCTACAGCCGAGACGCTGCACCGCGCCGGCTAGAACACGTGGACGAGAGGACGGCGAGCCGAGTGTCGACGCGTGTCGACGAGGCCGCCCTTACGCGAGGAAACGACCAATGAGGGGCGCATCCAAGACTGTCGTCATTCTGGTGGTGACGGGCCTCGTCGCCGTGCTCGCCATCGCGTTCCTGTTCGAGCGCATTCCCCCCGCCACGATCGGCGTGAAGATCGCTCAGTGGGGTGGGGGTGTCGTCAAGAAGGACTACGACACGGGCTTTCGTCTGGGGGTCACGGGGTATCACCGCTGGATCTTCCTGGACAAGCGGACGCACTTCCTGACGTTCTCGTCGAACATCACACGGGCGACGACACAAGAGCGGCCCAACCTCGAGATCCGGACGAAGGACAACAACCTGGCGAACGTGGACGTCACGGTGACCTATCGCATCAAGGAGGGAGAGGGACACCTGATCATCGTGGACGGCTACCGCGATCAGTATCGCGACCGCGTCACGTCCACCGTGGAGAGTGTCTTGCGCGAGGAGCTGGCACAGCTTCGCTCGGAGGACTTCACGAGCACCAAGACGCGCTTCGCGCGCTCGGAGGCGACGCTCCCCGTGCTAACGGCCGCCATGGCTCCCTTCCACGTCGAGCCCCTCGACCTCTTGATCCGCGCCGTCCGTTTCCCGGAGCAGTACGAGGTGAAGCTCCAGCAGAAGCAGCTCACGAACCAGAAGGCGCTCCTGGCGTCGGCCAGCGAGCGCGTCGAGAAGCAGGAGCAGGTGACCGGGGTCATCAGCAAGGAGACCGAGGCCATGGAGAAGGAGAAGCGTGCCGGGTGGGACAAGCTCCTGCAGGACGTGCGCTCCGACAACGAGATCGCGATCGCGACGATCCTGGGCGAAGCCGAGGTCTACGACCGCACGACGCGCTCGAACGCGGAGGCCGACTACGTGACCTTCCTCGCGGAGGGAGGCCTGGCACTCGCCAAGGCCGAGGCCCTGCGCGACGAGCTCCGCAACAAGGCGCTCGACACGGTCGGAGGCCACATTCTGCTCGCCACTCAGGCGGCCGAGAACCTCCAGATCGGGGACGTCACGCTGAACTCCAACGACCCCGCGGTCCCGACCATCCTGGACCTGGGGGAGATGGTCCGGCTGCTGGTGGGCCGGGAGTGACCCCGGAAATATACTGATCCGTATATTACGGCAGCTTCCCGCTAATCACGGGGAGCTGCCAGACGCCGTAGCCGTCCGGACGCCGGATGGCCTCGATCATCGCGTCGAACGCCGCTCGGGCCTCGTCCGCGGACAGGTCCGTGTGATCCCCGATGGCGTCGGAATACCCGTCCCGCCAGGCGGCCCAGATCTCCGCGAAGTCCTCGCGGGGCACCCGCAGCGTGTCGATCACGACGTAGTCGACCGACACCTCGACCAGCCCCAGGCGGCAGAGGTGGCCGAAGATCTTCCGCCCCGAGAGGAGATCGCTCCCGGTCTTGCCGGCAAAGGTGATCGGGCCCCTGCGCCAGAAGTCGTCGGTGTCCACGTCGGGCGTGTCGAAGTGCATCATCGCGTAGTCCTCCGCGACGACGTGGACGCGACCGCCGGGTCGGGTCACGCGCACGAGCTCGGCGAGCACCAGCTCGGCCTCGGGTACAGCCTGGAGGAAGTGGCGGCAGACGACGAGATCGAAGCTCGCGTCCTCTTCGTCCAACGCAAAGGCGTCGCCGCGACGGTAGACGACGCGATCGCCCGAGCTCGCGGAGCGCCCGCGCGCTGCGACCAGGTGCTCCTCGTGTAGATCGATCCCGACCAGCGTCGAGGTGGGGAAGAGCTCCGCAAGCCGCGCCGTGATCTCGCCCGTCCCGCACGCGACGTCGAGGATCCGGGGATCCTCGAGCCCGTAGCGGAGGATCAGCTCGCGCTCCTGGGGCCAGATCGCGCGGGCCTGGGCCGCGAGATTGCGGACCATGGACTCGTCCGCCATCTGTTCGGCTTGCGGGTTGCGGTCAGCGGGTGACATGGGGCGGAGGATATCGCCGCGGAGGAGAACAGACACTCCCGAGTAGCGAACGCCTGCTTCGATCCGGGAATCCCGAGGAGGGATTGTCCCGGAACTATCGCCCGAGCTGCCGGTCGAGCGCGGTGCGCACCGTGCGCCGCATCCAGCGCACGTCGTCGGGGTCGATTCCGAGCTCGGTCGTGTCGACGGTGACGGCTCGCAACCACTCCTCGCTCACGGGTTCGTAGCCGAGCTCCTCCACCAGCGCCCGTTCGAGGTCGCGCATGTGGGCGGCGCCGTAGATCACACCGACCGTCCGGTGTCCGTCGTCGTCCACGACCTTCCGGAGATCCTCCAGGACGACGCGGTTCCGGTCCTCGATCAGGACGGCGAACAGCTCGTCCGTCGCGATCGGTGAGCTCTCGAGGATCTCGTCGGCCCGGCCCAGGATCTCCAGGCCGAAGATCTTCAGCGCGGCCGACCCGTAGGAGAACCGCGTCAGGAGCTTCAGCGTGAAGCCGGCGGCCTTGGCCAGGAAGGAGCTCCCGCGCAGCGATGCGAAGAGCTCGTCCGCTTCGACGCCCGAGCCGAGGAGCCTCGACTCGACCTGGTCCATGGACAGGTCGCTGTTCTTCCAGTTCTCACCCGAGTGGTCCATCGCTTCGAGCTGGAAGACCAGCCCGAGGGCCTCGGCCAGGTCCTGCTGGATCCCGCCGCCCTCCCCGCGCTCGACCGCTTCCAGCTCGTCCTGGTCCGCGAAGCACAGGTCCGAGTCGGGCCCCTTTCCTCCGATCCGCCCGTCCGCGCCGAGGCTCTGCACGTCGAAGGGGCGCTTCGTCCTGGACGGCGCGGCCGCGAGCCGGAGCGGACGACCCCAGCCGTCCAGCCGCGCGTTCCGGGCGAGCGTCGCGACGTCCCTCGAGAGTCCGGCCTCGAGCTCGGCGAGGTCGCCCGGCCAGTTCCCTTTTCGAGCGCGATAGCGATACATCGCGCTGGCCATGAAGCGAATCCGCCCGCGCGTGATCGCGACCCGATGCGCGTCGGTGAGCTCGATCACGTCGTGTCGCGGGTCTCCCGTTCCCGGCGGCTTCACGCTCTCGAACAGGACCAGCGGGAGCGCGTCGAGTCTCTCCTGGAGGGCCGCGTAGTAGGCCGGCTCGGCGATGTGAATCGCCGCGGCGAGGAAGACATGGGGGCCACTCCCATGGGTCGGGGCGAAGCGCCGAATGGCGAGCTCCAGCCCGATGACGTCTCCCTCCTCGACCAGGCGGAGGTACCGCGGAGGATCCGCCCCTTCCGCCGACGCTCCCCCAACGCAGAGAGCCAGGGCAAGTGCTGTAAAGGGGCGCTTCATCACGTCGACAGGCTAACTCGCTACGATCGTCCGCCGGCACCCTTTCGAGAATGACGATGAGACGACGTGACTTCCTGCAGGCGACGGCGGCCTCCTCGATCTTCGCGCTCGGCGGCTGCTCGACGGCTCTCCGAAGGCCGAGCTGGGGCATCATCGGGAACGAGCCGGACTTCACTCTCGCCGACCTGGCCGCCGTGGCGATCGACGAGGCACGCAGCGCCGGAGCGAGCTATGCGGACTGCCGCATCGCCGACTACCGGAGGCAACGCATCTTCGCCCGCGAAGAGCGCGTGAGCTCGATCAATGACTCCGAGGACCGCGGCTTCGGCGTTCGCGTGCTGGTCGACGGGACGTGGGGTTTCGCGGCCAGCCCGACCGTAGAACGCGACGAGATCGCGCGTGTCGCCCGTCGAGCTGTCTCGATCGCGCGCGCGAACGCCCGCCTCCAGCGAGAGCCGGTCGAGCTCGCTCCCGTCGACGCGGTCGTCGGCGTCTGGAGCACGCCCATCCGCTCCGATCCGTTCGAGGTCTCCTTGGCCGAGAAGGTCGAGACGATGATCGGCATCAACACGGCCGCTCTCGCGCACGAGGGGATCTCGTTCTGCAGCTCCTCCATGGACTTCGTGCGTGAGCACAAGCTGCTCGCCACGACCGAGGGGACTTGCGTCGAGCAGACGCTCCACCGCTGCAACCCCTCCTTCCAGGTCACTTCCGTCGATCGCGAGCGCGGGAGCTTCGAGACCCGCAACTCCTTCGCCAGCCCCCAGGGAACGGGCTACGAGTACGTCGAAGACTACCCCTGGCTGGACGACGTCGAGCGTGCCGCCGAGGACGTGCTCGAGAAGCACCGGGCGCCGTCGGTGGAACCCGGCCAGTACGACTTGATCCTGCACCCGTCGCACCTGTGGCTGACGATCCACGAGTCGATCGGCCACCCGACCGAGTACGACCGAGCGCTCGGGATGGAAGCGAACTACGCCGGTACGAGCTTCTTGACGCCGGACAAGCTCGGGTCGTTCCGCCTGGCGAGCGACATCGTCAGCTTCGGGGCCGAGAAGACGCACAAGGGGGCACTGGCGACCTGCGCCTGGGACGACGACGGCGTCCCGACGACCGAGTGGGATCTCGTGCGCGACGGAATGTTCGTCGACTACCAGATCACACGCGATCAGGCTCCGCTCCTCGGGCGGCCGGCTTCGTACGGTTGCTCGTACGCCCAGAGCTGGCGCGACGTCCCGTTCCAGCGCATGCCGAACATCAACCTGGAACCGGGGAAGCAGAGACTCTCTTTCGCGGACCTGGTCTCCGACACAGAGGAGGCGATCCTCATCTTCGGTCGAGGGAGCTACAGCATCGACCACCAGCGGTACAACTTCCAGTTCGGCGGACAGACCTACTATCGCGTCCAGAACGGTCGCGTCGTCGGAATGCTGAAGGACGTCGCCTACCAGGCGCGCACGCCCGACTTCTGGAATGCGTGCGACAGGATCTGTGACGAGACCGAGTACTGGGTCGGGGGGTCGTTCTACGACGGAAAGGGTGAGCCGGGCCAGTCGAACGGCGTGAGCCACGGCTGTTCTCCGGCTCGCTTCAGGAAGATCAACGTTCTCAATACGGGTCGCGAGGTCTGAGGGGGTGGCGATGCTCACACGAGCGGAATGTCGTGCGGTGGTCGACCGGATCGTCGAGCTCTCCAGTGCGGACGAGGTGCGCGTCTCCCTGAGGGACGAGCGGACGACGCACCTGAGGTTCGCGCGCAACACACCGTCTACGAGCGGGAACGTCCGCTCGCATACGGTCTCGGTGACGAGCGTCGTGGGAACTAGGTCCGGAACTGCCTCGGTCAACCAGCTGGACGACGGGAGTCTCCGGCGGGCGGTGCGCCGCTCCGAGGAGATCGCCGGGCTCGCTCCTCCCGATCCGGAGTTCGTCGAGGGTCTCGGGCCGCAGGACTACCAACGAGTCGAGGCCTGGTCGAACACCACGGCGAGGAACGCCCCGGAGCACATCGCTGCGGGCTCCGAGCTCGCCATCCGCGACGCGCGCGAGGCAGGTCTCGTTGCGGCCGGGTTCAGTCGCTCCGACGCGCGGGTGGAGTGCCTCGGGAGCTCTACCGGACTCTTCGGCTATCACCGCTCGACGACGGCCGCGTTCACGGAGACCGTCCGGACCACCGACGGAACCGGGTCGGGCTGGGCGAACGACGCATCGAACGACGTTTCCGAGCTCGACTACGTCGGCCGGTCGGGGATTGCGATCGACAAGGGCCGCCGGTCCGCGAAGCCGCGCGAGCTCCCGCCGGGCGAATACCCCGCGATCCTCGAACCCGCCTGTGTGGCGAGCATGGTGGGACTCCTGCTCGGTGCGATGGACCGCAGGGGCGCCGACGAGGGGCGCAGCTACTTCGGGACGTCCGACGGTACCCGCCTCGGGGAGGAGCTCTTCCCGAGAACCGTGACCATCGCGTCCGATCCCGCGAGCTCGCTCGCTCCCGTGCGCCCGTGGGCGTCCGATGGGCTACCCCGACGCCGCGTCGGGTGGATCGTGGACGGTACCGTCGGAGCACTCGCGACGTCGCGCTACTGGGCGCGCACGGCGGGAGTCGAGCCGGTCGCCGGGAGCTCCAACGTCCTCATGAAGGGTGGGGCCGGTTCGCTCGAGAGTCTCGTCCGGTCCACCGAGCGAGGCCTTCTCGTCACCTCGCTGTGGTACATCCGGAGCGTGGATCCCCGCTCGCTCTCCTACACCGGCCTCACACGCGACGGCGTCTTCTGGATCGAGAACGGCGAGATCGCCTATCCGGTGAACAACTTCCGCTGGAACGACAGCCCCGTCCGCGTTCTGAAGAACGTCGAAGCCATGTCGCGCGCCGTGCGCGTCGCGGGGCGCGGATCGAGGGGGACGAGCTCCGTCGTCCCCGCGTTGCGCGTGTCGGGCTTCGAGTTCTCGAGCGTGTCCGAAGCCGTCTGACGCTCTGGCTAGTCGGAGCTGCGCATGTTCCGCCGGTCGGGACCGCGCAGCTTGCGATTGCGCAGGCGAGTCGCGCTCTTCAGGCGCGCCTCGTGCCATTCCATGACGAGCTCCTGCGAGCTCTTGGCGACCTCCTCGCTCGCGGGCGTCCGCTGCACGTAGCTTCCGTCGGATTGCATCTCCCAGGCACTTCGCACGTCGGCGAGTTGTGCGTCGAGAAGGAAGCGCAACTCCTCCCGCTGGGTTCCCCCCTCCACCGGGGCGAGGACCTCGACGCGGCTGTTGAGGTTGCGCTGCATCGCGTCCGCGGACCCGATGTAGTACTCCTCGTTTCCGCCGTTCTGGAAGTAGTAGACGCGCGCGTGCTCGAGGAACCGGCCCACGAGGCTCACGACGCGGATCGTCTCGGACAGGTGCGGGATCCCCGGTCGCAGCCGGCAGGTGTCGCGGATGAGCAGGTCGACCTGGACCCCCGCTCGTGACGCGTCGTACAGCGCTCGCACGATGTCGGGGTCCTCGAGCGCGTTCATCTTGAACTGGATGCGGCCCGGCGATTCCGCCGTGTGCACGTCGATCTCGCGCGAGATCCGCTCGAGCAGGGCGGCCTTGCAGATCTTCGGTGCGGGGAGGAGCTTGTGGTACTTGCGCCGCGGCTTGTAGCCGGTGGTCAGGTAGTTCAGGAGCTCGGTCAGGTCCTTGCCGATCTCCGGGTCGCACGTGAGGAGGCCCAGGTCCGAGTACCGGCGCGCAGTTCCCGCGTGGTAGTTCCCCGTACCCACGTGCGCGTATCGCCGGAGCCCGTCGTGATCCTGCCGCACGACGAGGATCACCTTGCAGTGCGTCTTGAGGCCGATCACACCGTACGTGACGTGGATCCCAGCCTCTTCCATCCGGCTCGCCCAGCGGATGTTGGCCTCCTCGTCGAAGCGAGCCTTGAGCTCGACCATGACCGCGACCTGCTTGCCGTTCAGCGCGGCATCGATGAGGTACTTGATCGCCTTGGTGTCCGCCGAGGTCCGGTACAGCGACATCTTGATCGCGCGCACCTTCGGGTCCCGGCTGGCCTCGCGCAGGAGCCGCTCGACGGAGGTCCTGAACGACACATAGGGGTGGTGCAGCAGGATCGAACCGACCTCGCGGATGACGTGAAAGACGTTGCGATCGCTGGTCAGCTCGGGATGGTCGATCGGGTGGTGGGCCGGATCGTGCAGATCCGGATCGGAGCTCGCAGCGAGCTCCGTGAGGTCTCCCAGGTCGTGAAGGCCCCTGACGTCGAAGACGTCCTCCTGCTCGTCGAGCCCGAGCTCCGCGGCCAGCATTGCGCGGTGCGACGGAGCCATGTCCTCGTCGACCTCCAGCCTCACTACCGGCGCGAATTTGCGGTCGCGCAGCTCGCTCTCGATCAGCACGAGGAGGTCTTCCGCTCGCTCCTCGTCCCGCTCCGTGTTTGCGTTGCGGGTCACGCGGAACGCGGAGCAGCTCTCGATCTCCATGCCGGGGAAGAGCAGGTCGAGATTGTTCGACATGATGCTCTCCATCGCGATGAACCGGTCCTTGTCCCCGATGCGCACGAAGCGGGGGATTCCGGCGCCGACCGGCACCTTCACACGCGCGAGGGACAGCGAAGGGTCCTTCGGATAGCGCAGCGTGACCAGGAGGTTGAGGGAGAGGTTCGAGATGAAGGGGAACGGGTGCGCAGGATCCGTGGCCTGCGGAGTGACGAGGGGATAGATGTTTTCGAGATAGTGATCGCGGAGCGCGGCGCGGTCCTCGTCGTCGAGGTCATCCCAGGCCGTGATCACGATGTCCCTCTCAGCCAGACGGTCCACCAGCTCCAGGAAGACAGCTCGCTTGCGCAGCTCCAGGACGCGGACGAGAGCGGAGCACTCTGCGATCTGCTCCGCAGGCGTGCGCCCGTCCACGGTCCTGTTGTGCAGCCCGGCGCCGACCTGCTGCTTCAGGCCGCCGATCCGCTTCATGAAGAACTCGTCCAGGTTCGAGCTGACGATCGAGACGAACTTCAGGCGCTCGAGCAACGGTGTGCGCGCGTCCTCGGCCTCGTGGAGGACGCGAAAGTTGAAGTTCAACCAGGTGAGCTCGCGGTTCAGGTGGTACTCGGGCCGCGACGTCTCCGGCTCGGTGGTGGCGTCGGGGGCGGGTCCGCGGTCGGCCGGCGTTCTCGCCGGCTCGGTCGGCCACGGGGGAGGGCGGATCGCGCTCTCGACGCTCGCGCTCCGGACGCGGCTCTCCACTCCCTTCGAGCCCAGTTCCTCGCCCAGCTCCGCCTCGAGCTGGCGGACGCGTCCTGTCTTCTTCTGTCCGGGGTTCATTCGCCGCCGCAGCCGTCAGACTCAGTTTACCACCGCGCTCGACGAGGGCTCCCGGGGCCAGAGCTCCCGGATTGTTAAGGAGTAGAGCGGTTCGGAGGGGTGCTCGCTCGCTCGATTCGCCTCGTCTTGACATGCTCTCGACCCATGACGACCAGCCGCGACGAGGGGCGCCGGACCCTGCTCCTGATGCGCCACGCGAAGTCCTCCTGGGCCGCGGTGGGGCAGTCCGACTTCGAGCGCCCGCTCGCGCCGCGCGGGGAGCGCGACGCCCCCCGGCTCGGGCGCTGGATCAGCGAGAACCTCGACTCGCCGGACTGCGTCGTGTGCTCTCCGGCGCGCCGCGCAGCCGACACCGCCCGACTCGTACTGGACGCGGCGGGCCGCGAGGACGCCGAGATCGTCTGGGACGAACGCATCTACGGCGGCGGCGTCCGGGATCTCCTCACGATCGTCTCCGAGCTCCCGAACGCCTCGACGGCGCTGCTCGTCGGACACTACCCGGGGATGTGGGAGCTCACGGAGTTCCTGTCGGGGTCCCCTGTCACTCCGGAGCCGGGTCAGAAGCCGTTTCCGACCGCAGCGCTGGCCGTGCTCCGGACGGACCTGGCCTGGGGGCGCATCGCGGCGAGCTCGGCCGAGCTGGTCACGGTGGTCCGGCCGCGACTCCTGGACTGAGAGTCCCGTCGCGCCCTCGACCTGCGAGAATCTCCGGAGGCGTGTCGAGTCGGCGATTCCCCGTTCGTCGGGGAGGGTGAAGGCCGGAGCGTCCGGCCGCGACCAGTCCAGAGACCAAAGGCGAGGAGCGAGTGATGCGGTACCTGCTCATGATCTACGGCGAGGAAGCCCTCGAGGCGAAGATGTCCCCGGAGGCGATGGGGGAGCTCATGGAGGGCTACGGGACGTTCTCGGAGGAGCTCGCGACGTCCGGCGCGATGCAGTCCTCGGAGCGGCTGCAGCCCATCTCGTCGGCGACCACAGTGCGCGTCCGAAAGGGCGACACGGTGACCACGGACGGACCCTTCGCGGAGACCAAGGAACAGATCGGCGGGTTCTACCTGATCGACGTTCCCGACCTCGACGCTGCCATCACATGGGCGGCGAAGATCCCGACCGCCGCGTACGGTTCGGTCGAGGTCCGGCCCATCTGGGAGATGGACTGCGACGAGTCCACGCACCCGGCGTAGGACTGCGGCCTTGGTCGCGGTGAGGAATCTGCTCGAGCGTGTCCACAGCTCGGACTACGGTCGACTCCTCGCCGCGCTGATCCGCCGGTCGGGCGACTTCGAGCTGGCGGAGGAAGCGCTTCAGGACGCGTTCGCGACGGCGCTCGAGCGCTGGCGGGCCGACGGCGTCCCGGACAAACCCGCGGCGTGGATCGCGACGGCGGCCAGGAACCGGCTCGTCGATCGCCTCCGGCGCGAACGGACGGGAGAAGCGAAGCTCGAGGAGCTCGGGTCCGAGGCGCGGACCGAGGAGGATCACATGGTCGGGTTCCCGGACGATGACTTTCCCCACGAGGACGACCGCCTGCGCCTCGCGTTCACGTGCTGTCATCCCGCGCTCGCGCGCGACGTGCAGGTTCCGCTGACCCTGAACGCGCTGCTCGGGCTGACGGCAGCGGAGATCGGCCGGGCTTTCCTGGTCAGCGAGCGCGCGATGGCCCAGCGTCTCGTGCGCGCGAAGCGCAAGATCCGCGAGGCCGGCATCCCCTTCCGCGTTCCGCCCGCCGCGCTCCTGCCCGGACGTCTGCCTGCTGTCCTGACCGTCGTGTACCTGGTCTTCAACGAGGGGTACGGGGCCACTCGCGGCGACGCCCTCGTGCGCCGCGAGCTCGCGCGCGAGGCGATCCGGCTGGGGAGGATTCTCCTGGAGCTCCTCCCCGACGAACCCGAGGTCTCTGGGCTGCTGGCATTGATGCTGCTCCAGGACTCGCGACGCGACGCTCGGCTTTCGGAGCGGGGCGAGCTCGTCGTGCTCGAGGAACAGGACCGGGGCCTGTGGGACCGCGCCGCGATCGGCGAGGGGCTCGCCGTGCTGGAGAGCGCCCTGCGACGCGGAGCGCCCGGTCCCTATCAAATCCAGGCCGCCATCGCGGCCACGCACGCGCGCGCGCACGGACCCGATGACACGAACTGGGGCGAGATCGTGCTCCTCTTCGACGCGCTCCTCGAACACACGCCGTCGCCGGTCGTCGAGCTCAATCGCGCGGTCGCGGTCGCCATGGCGGAGGGCCCCGAAGCAGGGCTGGCGATCGTCGAACGCCTGCGCGCCGGGCGTGACCTCGACGAATACGTCTACCTGCACGCTCTCCACGCCGACCTCTTGCGCCGGCTGGAGCGCGAGGAGGAGGCTCACGCGGCGTACCGACGAGCGATCGGGCTCGCCGAGAACGCCGCGGAGCGAGCGTTCCTCGAGCGGCGGCTCAGGAGCTGAACTCGAGGCCGATCCCGAAGCGGTTCGCGTTCTCGTCGTAGTCGAGCAAGCTCTCTCCGTATCCGTTGAAGTACTGGAAGAGGATGCGCACGTGTTCGCCGTAGCCGTGCGTGTAGTTGAGCTCGAAGGCTCCGCGGTTGTCGTCGTCGAGCCAGAGGTTGTTGCGCAGCATCGCCGAGAAGCGACGAGGTTCCTCTTCAGTCCCGAGTGAGTACTCGCCCCAGAGCTCGAACGGGCCCATGAAGTCCTTGATGTCGTCGTTCTCGGTCGCCTCTCCGAAGACGTGCCAGGCCTTCAGCAACAGGCCCCAGGCTCCTTCGCCGTCCGGCTCTCCCTCCGACCCCGTGTAGAGCCCTTCGACGTAGAGCCGGTTCCAGCTCCGGTTCTCGATTCCGCTCTCGCCGTTGGACTCGTGCACCACGCCCACGCGTGTCGAGAGCTCAGCGGTGCATTCTCGCTCCCAGAACAGCTCCGGCTCGTGATCCGTCGTGCGGAAGGGTGACGAGTCGTTCGTGTCGTACACCTGCCAGAAAGACGTAGCCGTATAGGCGAAGAACACGTGGTCCTGCTCGTTGTTCCACTGGGCGAACGGGTATCGGACACTGAGCTGGAACTTGATCTCGACCTCTTCGTTCTTGCCGCCCATGACGGGTGATGGGCGATCCCGAAGCGATCGATCCCAGGAGCCGAGCAGGATGTAGCTCTTCCTGTGGTACTCGAGACCCTCGCCCGTGAGGTTGAGTATCCGGGTGTCGTTCGACGCGGACGGGTCCTGGGCCTGGACTGCGGAGGCGATCACGAGCGCAACTCCGACGGATGCACGGATGTGCTTCATCGATTCTCTCCCTCTGGATTGTCGTGGATGCGAGCGAGCGTTCCCGAGACGAGTCTCGAGAGGAGCATTCTAGGTCGGGACGCGGATCGCGTCAGTCTCCGACGGGCTCCCGCGTGGCGAGGAACGCCTTCATGACCTCGATCCACTCGGCGCGCGCCTGGGGCAGGATCGGCGCGTGGCGCGCGTCGGCGAACACGTGGAACTGCACATCGCCCTCCACGGCGTCCACGACCGCGCGCGCCTCGTCCACGCGGATGCGTGCGTCGAGCCCTCCGTGCATCACGAGTGTCGGAACGCGCACCGACTCGGCCCAGCGCACGGGTTCCACCTCGGACGGGTCGAAG
>JAJDET010000108.1 GCA_029259655.1 Planctomycetota bacterium | reverse complement strand
CCCTGGATCACGCCGAACTCGTGCTCCAGCCCCGCGAAGCGCGCGCGCGCCGTGGCCTGGCTGGCGCCGAGGATCACCCAGATCTGATCGTTGGGAGAGGCGTTGAAGTCTTCGACGCGCTGTACGTTCGAGAGTCCGTAGAGCTGATCGATCAGACCGCCGGCCCCGTCGATGGAAACTTCGTTGCTGGGCTGGATCGGCGACTGATCCGCCTGGGCGGATAGCGCGAAGGCGCACAGCGCGATCGCCGTGGCTCCCAACCCTCCCAACCGCGCGCAAGCCCGCCGACGTCGATGCCACGTTCCTTCCGATTGCACACCGGGTCGGGACGGCGCAGGGGACCGAACGCGGGAACTCCGTGCGATGGGATTCGAGAAAGGCACGGCTCCGGCGGGAGCTCCAGCGAGAACGGATCGCAACGGCATCGAGAACTCCCTCAGGTCACCCCTGAGTCGATTCTAGACGCCGATGGGGCACTTATGGGGATTCTTTCCCCCATTTGAAGGGAGCTGAGCGACCGCTGACTGCCGGACACAGCCGGCTGTGAGGGATGCGGATGGCGCGCGCGTCCCCGCCGGGACCCCGGACCGGGGCCTCGACTCGGGGCTCGGAGCCGGTGCGAGCGCGGCTCGGGGCCTCCTCAGCCGATCTTGCGGAGCGACGCGATCAGCTCGCGCTGATCCTCGTCCGCGAGGGTGCCGTAGGTGCAGGTCACGCGATCGAGCAGACCGCCGAAGCGCTTCTCGAGCTCCCCGGGCAGCGCCTTCGGCGTCGCCACGATCGCGAACTCCTCGAGGATCTCGTCGCTGATCAGCTCCCCCATTTCGTCCCACTTGCCCTGCTTGGACATCGCGTTGAGTTCGCCCTGCAGGCCGCCCCACCCGTGTACGTCGAGCACCGGCTTGTAGGCCGGAGTCGATCCATAGAACGCGATCTGCTTGCACACGACGGAGCGCGTGGCCTCGTAGGCGCGCTCGTTCTCGCCCGTGACGACGAAGAGCGGGCAGGTGATCTCGAAGTCCTCGCGGCTGCGACCGCCGCGGGCGAGACCGCGCTCGAGTGCGGGGAGCGTGACCTTTCGGAGGTACTTCTCCGTCGTGAACGCGTGGCAGATGACACCGTCCGCCACCGCCCCCGCGGCCACCGTCATCAGCGGCCCGACGGCGGCCAGGAAGACGCGGGGCGCTCCGTACTCCTTGTCCGTCGGTGTGAACATCGGGGTCATCAGCGTATGGCGATAGAACTCGCCCTCGAAGCGGAGCGGCTCGCCTTCGTACCAGCAGGCCCAGATCGCGCGCATGGCAGAGATGAACTCCTCCATTCGCGCGGCCGGACTCGACCAGGGCATCGAGAATCGCTTGGTGATGTGCGGCTTGATCTGCGACCCGAGTCCGAGGATGAAGCGACCCTTCGAGTAGGCGTTCAGGTCGTGGGCGATGTTCGCCAGGGTCATCGGCGTTCGCGCGAACGCGACCGCGATCGAGGTCATCAGCTCGATGCGGGTCGAGTGCTCGGCGGCCAGGAGCAACGGAAAGAACGGATCGTTGGCGGTCTCGGCCGTCATCACACCGTCGTATCCCATCTCTTCGAGCTTCCGGATACCCTCGGGCACCTCCGACTGCGCATTCCGGTGATCGTGAACAGCTAGATCGGTTGATCGTGAACAGCCAGATCGGCCATCGTGGACGCCCCGATCGGTGATCGTGAACGGGACGAGCAACGCTGGCTCGGTTTCAGTCTCCTTGGGTCTTCCCCTTCCTCCGGGACGGTCCTTGTAGCACGATCCGGTGGGCGTTGTGGAGCAGGCGATCGCAGATGGCGTCGGCGATGGTTGGATCGCCGACGTGGTCGTGCCACTGGGCGACCGGGATCTGGCTGGTCCAGACAGTCGACCGGAGCCCGTGGCGGTCCTCCATGATCTCAAGCAGGTCGCGACGCTCGATGTCCTTGACGGGTACGAGTCCCCAGTCGTCGAGCACGAGCACGTCCATCCGTGCGAAGCGGGCGAGCAACCGCGGGTAGGTGCCATCGGCGCGCGCCAGCGCGAGTTCATCGAACAGACGGGGCGCGCGACGGTAGAGGACCCGGTAGCCGAGCCGGCAGGCTTGCTGCGCGAGGGCACACGCGAGGTAGGTCTTCCCGACTCCCGTCGCCCCGGTGATGACCACGTTGTGGTGGCCCTCGATCCAGCTTCCTCCCGCCAGCTGTCGTACGACGGCCTTGTCGAGCTTGCGCTCGTGCGCGTAGTCGATGTCCTCGATGCAGGCGCCTGCGAGTCGCAGCTTGGCTTCTCGAAGCAAGCGGCCCAGACGTTTGTTCTGGCGATCGGTCCACTCGGCATCGACCAGCAACGCGAGCCGTTCATCGAAGCCGAGGTCGCCGATCCCGGGATCCTCCAGTTGTTCCTGCCATGCGCGGGATAGCGCATGGAGCCGCAGGCCGCTGAGCTGCTCGAGGGTAGGTTGTGCGAGCATCGTGTCGTTCTCCTTTGGGTCTTCAGTTGTAGTAGTCGCCGCCGCGAACGTTCTCGTGTTCGAGCGGAAGACGGGTCTGTTCTTCGTCTGTTGCCAGGGCCATCCGATCAAGACCGTTCTTCAGGATCGAGTGCACGTGGCGGTAGGAGCGCGCGTTGACGGAGACCGCGCGCTTGCAGGCAGCCTCGAGCCGCGCAGTGCCGTACTGCTTTGCGAGTCGCAGGACCCCAAGACACGAGCGGTACCCCTGCTCGGGGTGCGGACGATCGGCGAGGATCCGCTTGACCAGGATCTCCGTCTCCGGTCCCACTGAGCGGCCCCAGGTGATGAGCCGTGTCGGGGTCCAGGCCAGGTGCTTCTGGTGCGCCTTCGGCATGTGCGCGGGCACCGTCGTGTAGGTCCCCGGCATCGGGTCGTAACGATGAACCGCCACGCGCTGGCCCTTGTTGAGCACCTCCACGGTGGTTGCCGTGGAGCGCAGCTCGACGCGCTCGTGGACCAGCGGGTGCGGGACCGAGTAGAAGTGCCGATCGAGCACGACGTGGTAGTCGAGGTTCACCTTCGCGTGCTTCCACACGGCCAGCTCGAACGGCACGACCGGTAGCGGCGCGAGCGCGGGACGGTCGAGTTCCTCGAACCGCTCGCGGCGGCTCTGGCCATAGGCGCGCATCGGGCGATCGTTCAGGTCTTCGAGCAACGCAAAGATCCGCTGGTTCAACTCGAAGAGCGAGAAAAACGTCTCGTTGCGCAGTCGCGCCAGGATCCAACGCTCGGCCACTTGCACCGCCACCTCGACCTTCGCCTTGTCGCGCGGCTTGCGGGGGCGCGCCGGCAGGATCGTGGTGCCGTAGTGCTGGCTCCACTCGTCGTAGCTGCGCTGCACGCCCGGCTCATAGCGGCAAGCCCGCGTGACGCCGCTCTTCAGTTGATCGGGAACGACGAGCTCGGGAACGCCGCCGAAGAACGCGAGCGCACGGGTGTGGCTGGCCACGAAGTCCGCCACGCGCTGGCTCTCGGTTGCTTCGGCGTACGTGTAACTCGAGGCACCCAGGGTCGCGACGAAGAGCTCGACCTCGTGCACTTCGCCGGTCATGCGGTTCACGATCTTCGGCTTGTGGCCCGCATAGTCGACGAAGAGCTTCTCGCCTGCGCGGTGCACCTGGCGCATCGACAGGCGCTTCTGCTTGCACCAACGCCGGTAGTACTCGCAGAACTGCGTGTACCGATAGCCGTCCGGCTGCGCCTCGAGATACTCGAGGTGAAGCAGCTCGAGGGTCACGCCCTTGCGCTGTCGCTCCGTGTGGATCCACACCGGATCCGGACGAGGTCGTGTCGCAGTTCGTCCCGGGCCGTAGAGCTTCGTCTCGAGCGTCCGGTCCGAGAGCGCAGCAACTCCCTCCCAGGTCGAGAGCCCCGCGGTCTCGGCACGACCGAGCGTGGAACTCACCAGGCCCAACGACACGGCGAGGCTACGCCCCACCTCCCGGTGGCTGCGGCCCAACGCCCACTTCTGTCTCAGAATCTCGCGCGTCTTGTGCATGGACAGCCTCTGGCCTGACATCGTGCCCCCCGTTGTTGCGGGAGGCTCGGTCGCAGCCGGCCTGTCCAGCGTCACTTCTTCCTCCCCCGACTGGGGGGAGGTTGCCCCGTTCACGATCACCGATCGAAGTGTTCACGATGGCCGATCTAGCTGTTCATGACTCCGATCGAGGTGTTCACGATCACCGATCTAGCCACCCGCGAGCTGGGTCGCGGCGGGTGTTCACGATCACCGATCTAGGTGTTCACGATGGTCCGAAATACGCA
>JAJDET010000107.1 GCA_029259655.1 Planctomycetota bacterium | reverse complement strand
CGCGCACCGGCGTCCTCGACGACCTGTTCAAGGTCGACTGCGGGGCCGGCACGCGCAAAGCACCAGCAGGAACCGACTCGAGGCGTTCTGGCTCACGACCCCGTGAGGGATGCGGGCTAGCGAGACTCCAGCCGCGCGAGGAGCTCCTTGCCCCGTGGCGAGAGCGAGTAGCCGACCTCGTGGCTCACCGTCAGGCCCAGCTCCTTCAGCTTGCGCACGTCGGCCTTGAAGGCGCGCGTCTCGCGCTTCAGGCGCGGCGCGAGCTTCGACGCGGCGACCTCGGGGTTGTCGCGGATCAGTTGCAGGACCTTCGTCGTCCACGCCCCGCGCTTCGAGAGACGGTCCATGTTCTCGAGGCGCGCGGCGACCTCGTCCAGGGCGGACGAGCTCGTGTCCTTGCGGCGGGCCACACGCGGGTCCGCGACGTCCGCGAAGCGGAAGTTCACGCGGTGGACGCGCGTGCGGGCGTTGAGCTTCTTGTCGCTCGTCCGCGCGAGCTCGGCAAGAAGCTCGTCCCGGTCCGCGAAGCCCGAGCGGTGGGCGTCGGCCTGGGTGATCTCGCCCAGCGCGACGAGGTCCACGCTCTTCACCTCGATCGCGCCGCTCGCTCCGAGGCGATAGGTACCGCCGGCCTTGACCTTGGTCGTCTTCCAGGTGCGGAAGGTGCGCGTGATCGAACCGCCGCGGATGCCTACGTGGAAGCGTTGCTTGAAGAGCATGGAGTCAGTTCAAGACCGATCGCATCCGGGCCAACTCGCACCGCCCCTTCCTCCATTCCCCTACCGCGCGTACGCCCTCCGGGCGAAGAGCAGCGTCAGGAATGGCAGCATCGTCTTCTTGTTGGGGATCAGCTTGAAGATCCGCCAGAGGCGCTTCGGGTTGAAGTAGAAGCTGCGGTAGGCGCCCTTGTTGAGGCGCATGATCTCGACCTCGTCGACCTTGGACAGGTTGATGTCCGTCTCGTACGGCTCGTAGGCCGACCAGTCGGTGGGGAGGTCGAAGCCGGCGTGCTCGACCTGCTGGAAGAGCTCGGTGCCCTTGAAGGGGATCACGCGGAAGAACGCCGCCGTGTGGAAGTGGCTCTCCGCCGCCCAGCGGATCGTCGCCTCCATCTCCTCCTTCGTCTCGGAGGGGACGCCGAGCATGAAGGCGCCGTGGACCATCACGCCCTGCCTGGCCGTGAACTCCACGATCTTCTTCACCTTCTCGATCTTCAAGTTCTTCTTCATCACCTTCTGGATGCGCGGGACCGCGCTCTCCACGGCGATCATGCAGCGGTACATCCCGGCCTTCACGAGCAGTTGCACGAGCTCCTCGTCCAGGATGTCGCCGCGGAACCCGTTCGGGAAGGTGAGCTTCAGGTCGTAGCCGCGGTCGATCAGTCCTTGCGCGATCGCCTTCGCACGCTTCGGACGGAAGTTGAAGATGTCGTCCATGAAGACGAGCTCCTTCACGCCGTGCTCGTTCACGAGCAGGTCGATCTCCGCCAGGACGTGCTCGGCCGAGCGCTCGCGGAACGTCTTGCCGTAGGAGTTGTGGCAGTACGTGCAGCGCCACGGGCAGGCGCGCGACGAGAACATCGTCGCGAACTCCTTGTGCGCGTAGATCACGCCGCCGCGCGGGACGGTGTAGTACTTCGCGTGGTCGATCAGGTCCCAGGCCGGGAACGGCATCTCGTCGAGCTCGGCAGGCGGCGGCCGGTCGAGGTTGCGCACGACCTCGCCGTCGCGACGCCAGTTGATGCCCGCGACGTCCGAGAAGTCCGTCGTGCCCTTGTCGAGCTCGGTGAGCAGGTCGGCGAAGATCATCTCGCCCTCGCCGCGCACGACGAAGTCGACGCTCGCGTCCGCCATCACGTCGTCGTCCGCGACGCTCGGGTGCGGCCCGCCACAGACGACCGTCGTCCCCGGCATGCGGTCCTTCACGAGCTTCGCGACCTCGTGCATGCAGCCCGCCTCGTAGGTCATGGCGGAGAGCCCCACGACGTCGGGTCGGATGCGCTCGAGCTCCTCGACGCAGCGCTCCGGCGTCCAGTCCTCGACCTTCATGTCGAGGATGTGGCAGTCGGCGTGCCCGGCCTCCCGGGCCACCGCGGCGATCATCATGACCCCCAGCGGGTGGACGTGGGTGAACTGGGTGTACGGGTGATAGGTCTGGACGAGGGCAGTTCGGAGCATGGTTCTCCGTGGGGGAGTGCCGGGGGGAGGGTGAGGTGAGGGGGGTCCCGAGCGCTCCCGGGAGCCAGGATACCCCGGCCCCTCGCGTCTACGTTAGATTGGGACCGTCGATTCGCTTCTGCGGTTCCCTCCGAACCGCGTTCCTCACCTCCTCGTCGTACCTGGCAGAACCCCCGCCGGGCACGGCACCCTTGCCGACCCAGAAGGATCGAGCTTGGCCCGAATCGCATTCATCGTCACCACTTGCCACGAGTTCGAGGGCATCAAGGTGCTCTCGGCGACGCTCAAGCAGCACGGTCACCAGACCGACTGCTTCATCAGCTCACTGGAGCGGGACTTCCACGGCGCCGTGCTGGACTTCCGGCCCGACGTGATCGGGATGTACGCGACGACCGGTCAGGAGACCTGGGCGTACGGACACATCGAGCGCTGGAAGAAGGATCTCCCGCACCTGCGTACGGTCCAGGGCGGGCCGCACCCGTCCTTCGACATCGACCTCCTGCGCGACGAGGAGATGATCGACGCGACGATCAAGGCCGAGGGCGAGTACGCCATGCTCGAGGTCGTCGAGGCCTGGGAGGCGAACCGCTCGATCGAGGACATCCCGAACGTCGGGTACCTGAAGGACGGCGTCCCGTTCCAGAACCCGATCCGGCCGGCGATCCAGGACCTCGACGCGCTCCCGTTCCCCGACGCCGACATCTTCTACAAGTACGGGTTCCTGCAGAACAAGCGCGTCATGCAGGTCCACGCGAGCCGCGGGTGCCAGAACTCCTGCACGTACTGCTCGGTCGGCCTGATGAAGAAGGAGTGGGTCACCGGCGGCAAGAACGAGACGTTCAACCGCACGAAGTCGGTGGACTACCTGTGCGAGGAGATGAACGACATCCTCGCCCGGTACCCGAACTTCCGCATGGTCAACTTCGGCGACGCCGCGCTGAACATGAAGCACGGCTGGCTCGAGGAGTTCGCCGAGAAGTGGCCCGAGCGCGTCGGGATGCCGTTCGCCTGCAACGTCAACATCAACTACCTGAACGAGGACGACGTCCGGCACATGGCTCGGGCCGGGTGCAAGTCCGTGCAGTTCGGGCTCGAGTCGGGCATCGAGGAGGTGCGCACGCGGGTCTACGGCAAGGGCTACACGGACGAGATCGTCTACTCGATCCCGCAGCTCATCCGGAAGCACAAGATCACCTATCGGACGAACAACATCATGGGCTCGCCGGCCGAGACCCTGGACGACATGTTCGCCACGGTCGAGGCCAACCGCCGGCTCCTGCCCCAGGGCTGCACGGTGCTGATCTACCGCCCGTACAAGTCCACGCAGCTCGGCCGCGAGGACTTCGAGGAGGATCGGGTCGACATCGGCAAGGACATCGGGCCGTCGTTCCAGTTCGACTCGCAGATGAAGCGCGACGACCTGCGCGAGGTCGTCAACCTCCAGAAGCTCTTCAACCTGGCGGTGTACCTGCCGTTCGGGGTGCCGATGGTGCGGCGCCTGATCAAGCTGCCGCGCAACCCGGTCTACGACTGGATCCTGCTCGCGTTCCTCTGGTACCAGCACGCGGTGGTGTCGGGCTACGGGATGCTCGACGACTTCAAGCTGGGCGTGCTCAACCTCGGCCAGATCTTCGGCAAGCGCTTCGGCGGCGTGCACGTGTACGGCAAGGGGAAGAACCAGCTGATCGAGTCGATGGACATGGGGGGAGAGGCCGCGTTCTTCGAGGGTGGCGAGGAGCCGCCTCCGCAGCCGCCGAAGCGGAAGAAGCCGACCTTGGTGGAGAACCGCTGGCGGAAGTCGGGACGCAAGGAGCGGGCGGCGGGGTGAGCGAGCCCGTACCGGCTCGCGGAGAGTCATCGGGCCGGGCGTTTTGCGCCCGACCCGATGATGCCACCGGAACCGAGATCCTCGAGGGGTGAGATCATGGGGTGCTGACCTCCGCGCCCGTGGCAGGGTGGAGGACGGCCGGCCTCCACGACGGTTTCGCCGCGATTGTGTCCAATCGGTTTCGCGTGAAGTGTCGTCGGCGGCGTGAACCTCCGTTGACACCCGGCGTCCTCGCGGAGTACGACGGCTGCGAGGTGATTTCATGCGCGACTCCGCAAGTATCGAGACAAAGCTCGTCCACGCCGGTGCTCCCTCTCCCCGCATCGGGGGAGCCATCGTCACGCCCGTGTTCCAGTCGGCGATGTTCCTGTACGAGGGCGAGGACGACTACCACGACCTCAAGTACATCCGGCTCAACAACACGCCGAACCACGCCGTACTCCACGCGAAGCTCGCGGCGCTCGAGGGCGCCGAGGACGCGCTCGTGACGGCGAGCGGAATGGCCGCCATCTCCACGGCGCTCTTCACCGTGGCCAGTGCGGGTGACCACGTCCTCTTCCAGGACACGCTCTACGGGGGCACGCACGATCTCGTCACGAAGGACTTCGCCCAGTTCGGACTCGAGTACGACTTCGTCGACGGCGACGATCCGTCCACCTGGGAGTCCAAGCTGCGACCGAACACGCGCGCCATCTACTTCGAGACGATGTCGAACCCGATGCTCGGCGTCGCGGATCTCGAGGCGGGCGTCGACTTCGCGCGCGCTCACGGGCTCGTCTCGATGATCGACAACACGTTCGCGAGCCCGATCAACTTCCGCCCGGCCGAATTCGGCTTCGACCTCTCCCTGCACAGTTGCACGAAGTACCTGAACGGGCACGCCGACATCGTGGGAGGCGCGGTGATCGGTAGGGCGGAGCTCGTCGATCGCTTTCGCCGGAAGCTGAACCACCTCGGCGGATCGATGGATCCGCACGCGTGCTTCCTGCTCGAGCGAGGCGTGAAGACGCTGGCCTTGAGGATGGCGAAGCAGGGAGAGAACGGCCTCCGCATCGCACGCTTCCTCGAGGAGCACCCGGCCGTGCACACCGTCAACTACCCCGGACTCGAGCGGCACCCCCGGCACGAGCGGGCGGCGAGGCTCTTCGACGGGTTCAGCGGCATGCTGAGCTTCGAGCTCACGGGCGAGGCCGAGGCGGCGAACCGCCTGCTCGCGCGGACCGAGCTCTTCCTCTCCGCACCGAGCCTCGGCGGTGTCGAGTCCCTCATCACGATCCCCGCGCTCACGTCGCACCTCGGAATGAGCGCCGCGGATCGCGAGCGGTTGGGAATCACCGACGGGCTCGTGCGGCTCTCGGTCGGGATCGAGGGTGCCGACGACCTGGTCGGCGACCTCGAGCAGGCGCTCGCCGGCTGAATCCGGAAACCGCGCGCGCGTCCGACCGTCCTCCGTTGCGTGAAGGCGCACGGAGCAGGACGGGGGAGGCGGCGACCGCTCGCGGCCGTCGCGTTGACGATCGGGATGCTCGCCGGCGGCCTGGCGGAGCTCGAGGAACAGCTCGAGAGCCCGGACCCCGAGCTGCGCATGACCGCCGTCACGAAGCTCGCGAAGAACGGCGAGGACCGCGCCTGGGACCTGGTCCTCTCGGCCCTGGCCGACGCCGACGCACGCGTCGCCGATCGCGCGCAGCTCGAGCTCGCCGGCGCCGATGCGCGCATCACGGCCGAGCTCCTCGGCCACTCGGGACTCGGCGCGAGGAACGAGGACACACGGCAACGCGCCGCGGAGCTCCTCGGGCGCACGCGGGTTCCCGTGGAGGCCAAACGACTGGCTCGCGGCCTGAACGACAAGAGCAGCGAGGTGCGCCGCCGTGTCGCGTGGTCGATCGAGCGTCTCGCGCTTTCCGGAGGGCTCGAGGGCGAGGCCAAAAGGCACGTCGTCCCCGCCCTGCGGCGCAGGCAGCGCGGGGACAAGGACCCACTCGTGCGCGGCGCCGCGCTGGTGGCCCTCGACGCCGTGGATCACGAGGCCGCGCTCGAGCTCGCGCTCGACGCGCTCGGTGATCGGCGCGAAGGCGTGCGCTGCGCTGCGGCCTGGGTGGTGGGGGGCGACGAGGAGGGGGCCAGGACGCACCTCGAGCGCATCGCGACCGACCCCTCGCCGCGCGTCCGCAGCCTCGTCGTCCGGATCCAGGAGCGGCGCGGGACGCGCGACGCGGCAGAGGCGCTGGTCGCGCTCCTCGAGTCCGAGGAACGACTGCGCGTGCGGTGGGGCGCGGTCGAGGCGCTGCGGCGCCTGTCGGGGATGCGCTACCGACTGGATCCGCGCCCGTGGCGGCTGTGGGTCGAGGGCCTGGAGAGCGACTGGCGGCCGGCGCGGACGAGCGGAGAGGACCCGCTCCCCGACGGCGCGTCGCGCGCGTTCGGCGGGCTGCCCCTGCTCTCCGACCGCGTCGTGTTCCTGTTCGACCTCTCCGGATCCCTCTGGACGCGTCGCGAGGACGGACGCACCCGCAAGGAGTTCGCCGACGCGGAGCTGCGGCGCGCCCTCCACGCGCTCCCGGAAGACGCGATGTTCAACGTCATTCCCTACACCGACCGGCCGTTCCCGTGGGGCCGGCGCCTGGTGAAGGCGACGCCCAGGAACGTGGCGCGTGCGCTCGAGTTCTTCGAGGGATGCCGCGAGAGCGGGACCGGGGACTTCCTCGAGGCCGCGCTCCTCGCGCTCGAGGACGAGGACGTCGACTCGGTCGTCGTGCTGACCGACGGCGCGCCCACCGGCGGCGAGGTCTGGAGCCTGGACCTGATGGTCCCGCTGCTCATCGAGCGGAATCGATTCCGCGCCGTTCGCTTCGATTCCGTGCTCGTCGACGCGCCGGACGGCCTGGAGCGGCACTGGCGCGAGCTGGCGGAGGGAACCGGAGGCCGCTCCATCTCGATCGAGGGGCGCTGAGTGGGATAGAGTCTCGCGCGTGGGGGACACACCGCTCTGTCTGACGCGCGAGACCGTCCGCGAGCTCGACCGGCGCGCGATCGAGGACCACGGAATCGCTTCCATCGTCCTGATGGAGAACGCCGGGCGAGCGTGCGCGGACGAGGCGGCCCGGATGGCCGGCGACGCGAGCCGCGGAGTCGTGCTCGTGCTCTGCGGCCCCGGGAACAACGGCGGCGACGGCTTCGTCATCGCGCGCACGCTGCGCAACCGGGGTTTCGAGGTCGAGCTCGCGTTCGTCGCGCCCCTCGCGAAGCTCGAGCGCTGCTCGGCCGACGTCGTGAAGAACGCGGCGCTCTGGCGCGACCTCGGCGGCGTCGTCGAGGAAGTCGCCGACGCGACCGCCGTCGACCGCCTGACCGGACGCATCCGCGATGCCGCGGTGGTCGTCGACGCGCTGTTCGGCACGGGCCTCACGCGACCGCTCGAAGCGCCGCACGCCGACCTGATCCTCGCCCTCAATGCGTCGAAGCGACCCGTCCTCGCCGTCGACCTGCCCAGCGGTCTCGACGCGGACACCGGCGAGGTCCTGGGAACCGCGGTCGAGGCGACCGTCACCGTGACCTTCGTCGCGCACAAGCCCGGCTTCCACTGCGGACCGGGGAAGGAGCTCGTCGGTCGCATCGTGCTGGCCGAGATCGGGATCCCCGCGGCCTTCGTCGAGGAGGCGCTCTTCGGGGCGAACGAGTGAGGGGCCGCGCCGGACTCGCGCTCGTCGGCGTCCTCGTGGCGGTCGCGCTGCCCTACCTGTCGGGGCTGGACAACGGTTTCGTGTGGCTGGACCACCTGGAGATCGTGGAAGGAGCGCTCGTCGTTCGCGACCTGACGGACGTCCCGGGCCTCTTCCTCGACGACCGCTCGACACTCGGCTACCACCGGCCGATCTACAACCTCTTGCACTCGCTGAACCTCGCGCTCTGGGGGCTCGAGCCGCGTGGGTTCCTCCTCTGCTCGCTCGGCCTCCACCTCCTGAACTGCGCGCTGGGATTCGCCTTGTTGAGACGACACGGGCGAAGCGTGGTGACCGCCTCCGCCGTGGTGCTGTTGTTCGGGCTCCACCCGGTGAACACGGCCGTCGTCGGCTTGATCCACTCGATCGCGGACGAGCTCTTCGTGGCCGGAGCTCTGGGGGCCTGGCTGTTGTTCGCGCGCGCCGAGACAGAAACGGAGTCGAAGCCGGCCCGCGGGCTCTTGTGGGCGCTCTCGCTCGCGTGCCTCCTCGTGGGGCTGGGCTCGAAGGAGAACGCCTTCCTGTACGCGCCCGTGGTCGCTCTGGCCGCGTTCACGCCCTGGACCTTCGCCGGCGGGATCCGTCCGTCGAGCGCGCGCCTCCGCGCCTACGCCGTCGCCGTGATCCTCGTCACCGCCGGCGTCGGCGTCGTGCGGATCGGAGAGGTCGGCGCGCAGGCTCCCGCGCTCGGAGGAGCGCTCCAGCTCGGCGAGCGGCTCCTCACCTTCGCGGGCGTGTACGTCGACTACTGGAAGAAGCTCCTCGTCCCGTTCGACCTGTCGATCTGCGACACGGTGACGCGCTTCTCCGCGCTCGCAGGGACGGCGAAGATCCACACGCTCGGTTCCGCGCTCATCCTGATCGCGGGCCAGGCGGCCCTCTGGGTGCGCGTGCCGCGGCTGCGCCCCTGGATCGCGCTCGCGAATCTCTCGCTCCTGCCGGTCGCGCAGATCGTCCCGATCCTGCACTTCCGGGCCGACCGCTTCCTCTATCTCGCGACGCTGGCTGCGGCCGGCGGTGTCGTCGAGGGGGCGAGCGTCCTCCGCGGACACCTCGCCGAGCGGGGCGTCCCGGAACGCCGTCTCGGGCTCGCGTTCGGCGGAGCTCTCGGCCTCGCGGTGGTCCTGTGCGCCGGGCGGATCCTCCCGCGGCTGGCTCGGTTCGAGAACGACGAGACCCTCTTCCGCTCCGAGCTCGAGCGGACCGTCGATTATCGCGAGGGGCTCTCGCAGCTCGCGCGGCACTACGACCGCACCGGGCGCTTCGACGCGGCGGGCGAGCTCTACGAGCGCGCCCTCGCGCCCTACCCGGGGCGCGTGTCCTACGTCGACCTCGAGGGCGTGATGCTCGCACGCTCCAAGAACCTCCTGGCGCGCGGCCGGCTCGAGGAGGCCTACGAGCTCGCTCGCGAACAGCAGCGGCTCGTCCAGCGACCGCGCTTGAAGGAGGAGCTCGAGTACAACCTGGCCGTGGCGGCCTACCGGCTCGGTCGTCACGACGAGGCGCTCGAGATCTTCGGGCGTTACGCGCGCGCACACCCGCGCGACCCTTCGTGCCACTACCTGCTCGGCCGCACGGCGCTGGCCCTCGGAGAGGACGCCCTGGCCCGGCGAGCCCTCGAGCGCTACCTCGCCCTCGCCCCGGGCGCGTCGGACCGAGCGCAGGTCGAGGGGCTGCTCGCAGGTCTCTCCGACTGAGGACCGAGTCCGTTGCCGATGTGTAAGAGCTGGGGCGAGAGACCGGAAGTTCGCGTCAACTGCAACGGATACAATGGCGTCGGTAGTAGGTAGGCGGTAAGTCGCTCGCAGGCTTCAGCGGTCCGCTGCTCCCGCGCGTATTTCGCCCGAAGAGGCCATGCGGCCCTGCCGGGAAGAAGTCCCGTCCGTCCCCGTCGAAGCCCCCCCAGGCGGCTCCGAAGCCCCCATGCCCCGGCCCTCCCCGTCCTTCCATCGCTGCTCGATCGGAGCCCTGCTCCTCGCAGGCGCTTCGTGTACCGCAGCCGAGCACGCTCGGCGAGCGGACCGGACCGCGCTCGCGATCCTCGACCGCGGAACGGATGTGGTGCTCTCGGAGCGCGAGTCGTCGGCGCGCCGGCCCGAGGATCGGGTACCCGAGCCGGACGAGCCGGAGGTGCAGGGCGAGGGCCCGGAGACGATCGAGCACGAGCTGCTGGTCCTCGACCTCGCTCGGGCGCTCGAGATCGGCGTCTCCACCAACCGCACGTTCATCGCCCAGAAGGAGAACCTCTTCCTCGAGGCGCTGTCGCTCTTCGAGGCGCGGCACTCCTTCTCGCCGCTGCTCTCGTCGTCCATCTCCTATCTCTACGCCGACGGCGACGGCATCCCGGAGACGCACTCGGGATCACTGCTCGCCGGCGTGAGCCAGATCCTGGACACCGGAGGGACCCTGAGCCTGGACGGGTCGACCTCCTATTTTCGCTCGGACGATCCGACCCTGACCACGGGTGAGCGGACCTTCGACTCGTCGCTCACCGTCCGCCTGCTCCAGCCCTTGCTGCGCGGCGCCGGCTACGAGCCGAGCCACGAGGCGCTGACCCAGGCCGAGCGCAACCTCGTGTACGCCATCCGCGACTTCGAGCTCTTCCGCGAGGACTTCTCGATCGACGTCGCCACACGCTACTACGACCTGGTCCAGCAGAAGCAGTCGATCGAGAACGTCCGGAGGAACCTCGAGGACTTCCAGTTCGGGGAGCGCCAGGCGCAGGCGCTGTTCGACGTCGGCCGGACCAGCGAGCTCGACGTCCTGCGCGCACGCCGCAACCGGCTCGACGCCGAGAACCAGCTGATCGAGGCGATCGAGAGCTACCAGCTCTCGCTGGACCGCTTTCGCGTGTTCCTCGGACTGCCCGCCGACGAGCCGATCGAGGTGGAGGAGTTCGCGCCCGATTTCGTCCCGGTCGTCTTCGACGTCGATTCGGCCGTCGAGGTCGCGCTGGAGAACCGCCTCGACCTGAGGAACCGGGAAGAGCAGCTCGAAGACGACGAGCGGTTCGTCCGACTCTCCCGGAACGACCTGCTGCCCGCGCTCGATCTCGACGCGAGCGTCAACGTACCCGCGGGACCGGACTCCGGCTTCTCGAACCAGAGGTTCAGCGGCGAGAACGCCAGCCTGGGCCTGACACTCGAGATCCCCGTCGACAGGGTCTCGGAGCGCAGCGCCTACCGTCGCGCACAGATCTTCCGGGTCCAGGCCCAGCGCTCCTTCGAGGAGTTTCGCGATAACCTGGTCGTTGAGATCGAGAGCGCCTTCCGGGAGCTCGAGCGACGCGAGCAGAGTCTCAAGATCCAACGCCAGCAGATCGAGGACGAGCTGAAGAACGTGCGGATCGCACAGCTCCGGTTCGAGCGCGGGGAGATCCCGAACCGAGACGTGGTCGAGGCCCAGCAGTCGCAGCTCGACGCGCGGAACTCGCTGATCCGCGAACAGGTGAACTACGAGATCGCGCGGCTCCAGCTCCTGGCGGACCTCGGGATCCTCTTCATCGACGAACGGGGGATGTGGAGCGAATGAAGATCGTATTCGGAATCATGGCGCTACTGGCCGTCGCCGGCGTCTTCGGGACGCGGTTCATCGACCTCTCGTCCAGCCGAGCGGAGGAGATCCCGGAGAGCGCGATCACCGAAGTGCGTCGCGCGGACCTCTCGATCTCCGTGACCGAGAACGGTTACCTCAAGGCGAAGAACAACCAGGAGATCAAGCCCCTGTTCCGGGGAGCGGCCCAGGTCACCTGGCTGATCGAGGAGGGCGAGGAAGTCGAGGAAGGCGCGATCCTCGCGGAGTTCGACAAGACGGAGATGGAGCGCCGCATCAGCGACCTCGAGAACCAGCTCATCCAGTACGAGGCCGAGCACGAGGCGGCGACCTCGGCGCTCGCCATCCAGGAACGGGACAACACGGCGTCGATCGAGAAGGCGGAGCTCCAGGTCGAGCTCCAGGGCCTCGAGCTCGAGCGCTACGTGAAGGGCGACTCGCCCAACGAGAACCGCAAGAAGGTCCTCGCGCAGGAGAAGGCCGTGTCCGAGCACGAGCGGGCCGTGGAGCGCTACGAACAGGTCCCCGAGCTCGCCAAGGAGGGATTCCTGACCAAGATCCAGGTCGAAGAGGAGCGCATCCGGTTGCGCGAAGCCGAGATCAACAAGGAGAACGCCGAGCGCGAGCTGGAGCTCTACCAGACCTACACGACGGCAATGGAGCTCAAGCAGAAGCAGTCGAACCTGCGCGACGCGGAACGGGAGCTCCAGAACGCCCGCGAGAAGGCGGTCATCAACCTCAAGGAGAAGCAGGCGCGAGTGACCCAGAAGACGCGCCAGCTCGAACAGACGCGTGACCAGCTCGATCAGCAGAACGAGCAGCTCGGACACCACACGATCAAGGCACCCGGCCCGGGGATCGTCTACTACGGCGACCCCGAGCGGCGCTGGATGCGCGACCAGATCAAGGTCGGCAACCACCTGTCGTCGGGCCACACGATGTTCACGCTGCCCGACCTGCGCGATATGCAGGTGCTCGTGCAGGTGCACGAGGCGGACATCGACGTCGTGAAGGAGGAGATGGAAGTCATCGTCAGCGTCGAGACGCACAAGGACGCGACCTTCTCCGCGAAGGTCACCGACATCGCGTCGGTGGCGACGTCGCAGAGCTGGACCGACGAGTCGAACAAGACCTTCCAGGTCGAGATCACGATGGAACCGACGGAGATCAAGCTGCGGGCCGGTGTGACGGCGAAGGTCGAGATCCTCATCGACAAGCTCGAGGACGTGCTGCAGGTCCCCATCCACGCCGTGTTCCCCGACAGCGGCAAGCACTACGTGTTCGCCTGGAAGGACGGCTCCGCGGATCGCCGCGAGGTGTCCGTCGGCAAGAACAATGCGCACTACGTCGAGCTCGTCTCCGGTCTCGAAGAGGGCGAGCACGTGCTCCTCTACGACCCGAGCGAGGGGGGCTCGATCGGCGTCCAGAGCGAGGACGAAGAGGACGAGGAGGGCGGCGGGTTCTCATCCGAGCTCTCCGGGATGGGGGGAGCGCCTTAGTGGACAACGACGAGGTCCTGCGGCTCGAAGGCGTCGCGAAGGTCTACGGAGAGGGCAGCGCGGCGCTCGAGGTGCTGCACGGCATCGACATCCTCGTCACGAGCGGGGAGTTCGTCGGCATCGTCGGCGCATCGGGGTCGGGCAAGACGACGCTGATGAACATCGTCGGGTGCCTCGACCGCCCGACGCGCGGCAGCTACGCGCTGAACGGCGAGGACGTCTCCCGTCTGGACGACGACAAGCTCTCGCTCGTCCGCAATCGCGCGATCGGGTTCGTCTTCCAGTCCTTCAACCTGATCCAGCAGATGACGGTGCTCGAGAACGTGGAGCTCCCGCTCTTCTACAGCCACACACCGAAGCGCGAGCGGCACGAGCGCTGTCGGGCGTTGATCGAGGCCGTCGGGCTCTCGCACCGCCCGGGCCACTATCCGACACAGCTGTCGGGCGGTGAGTGCCAGCGCGTCGCGATCGCTCGCGCGCTGGTCAACGAGCCGGCCCTGCTCCTGACGGACGAGCCGACCGGGAACCTCGACTCGAAGAACGGCGAGGAGGTCCTGAAGATCTTCCACGACCTCCACGCCGAGGGACGGACCATCCTCATGGTCACGCACAACCCCGAGATCGCCCAGGGCTTGCCCCGGATCATCGAGATGCGCGATGGAGAGGTCCGAAGCGACCCCGGCCCGGGCTCGGGGAGACTCGTCGCGGAGGCGCTCGCGTGATCCTCGGCCGCATGCTCGAGGTGTTCGTGCTGGGGGTCAGGAACCTCCTGCGCAACAAGCTCCGCAGCTTCCTGACGATGCTCGGGATGATCTTCGGCGTCGCCTCCGTGATCGCGATGCTGTCGGTCGGCGCCGGAGCACGGCACGAGATCCTGTCGCGCATCCAGGAGCTCGGCGTGCGCAATGTGATCCTGAACTCGGTCAAGCCGCCGGAGCAGATCAAGCCCGAGACGACCGAGACGCAGTGGAAGAACAAGTACGGCCTCACGTTCGAGGACGCGGACTACATCGAGGCAGTCCTGCCGACCGTGGAGCGCATGCTCCGCGTCAACAAGATCCGCCAGCGGCTCTGGTACGGGAGCAAGCGCCTGGAGGCGTCGGTCCTGGGCGTGGAGCCGGAGTACCTCGAGATGTTCGGCCTGAAGGCCGGGCGCGGACGCGTCTTCAACGAGCTCGACGCGCGGAAGAAGGCCAAGGTGTGCGTGATCCGGCGGGGGCTCGTGCGCCAGCTCGAGACGGTCGAGGACCCGCTCGGGATGTGGCTCGATATCGGGGACTTCCCGTTCCAGGTCATCGGCATCCTCGAGGACGAGGCCTTCCGCTCGCACACGCGCAAGGCGCTCAACATCGACGCGGCGGCCCAGGAGGTCTACATCCCGTACTCGACGTCGATGCGGACGCTCGGGACGACCACCTTCATCGAGCGATCCGGGTCGCAGGAGTTCACCGAGGTCGACCTGGACCAGATCGTGGTCACGACGCGCCATCAGGACGAGGTGCTGCGCACGTCCCAGATGCTGCACGCCGCGCTCGGCCGACTGCACGACGACGTCGACTACGAGGTCGTCGTCCCGCTCGAGCTCCTCCAGCAGAGCGAGCAGACCCAGAAGGTCTTCAACCTCGTGATGATCCTGATCGCGAGCATCTCCCTGCTCGTCGGCGGTATCGGGATCGCGAACATCATGCTCGCGACGATCACGGAGCGAACGAAGGAGATCGGGATCCGGCGCGCGCTCGGCGCCCGGCGACGCGACATCGTGATCCAGTTCCTGACGGAGACGACGGCGATCGCGGCGATCGGCGGGCTCTTCGGGTGCCTGTTCGGCGTGCTCGGGATCCTCGGAATCGTCCAGCTGACGAACTGGACTGCCATGATCGCGCCCGAGTACGTCCTCATTTCGCTCGTGATCTCCTGCTCGGTCGGCATCCTCTTCGGGATCTTCCCGGCCCGCCGGGCCGCGTACATGGATCCGATCACGGCACTGCGGTACGAGTGACCGGGCTTGTGGCGATCGGGCGCGCCCGATAGCGTGCCGCCCGTGGATCCCCTCACCCTGATCGCCGGCCTCTTCGCGACGGGCGTCCTGATCCAGTGGTTCGCCTCTCGGATCCACGTCCCGGCCATCGTGCTCCTGCTCGCCGCGGGGATCGTCGCCGGTCCGGTGACGGGCCTCGTCGACCCGGACGAGGCGTTCGGGGAGCTCCTCCGGCCGGTCGTCGCACTGTCGGTCGCACTCATCCTCCTCGAGGGCGGGATGTCGTTGCGCTTCTCCGAGGTCAAGAAGCTCGGCGCACCGCTCCTGTGCCTGGTCTTCGGCGGACTGGTGCTCTCGTTCGGGTCGATCTCGGTCGCCGCGCACTACATCGCGGAGCTCGACTGGGCGACCTCGGCCGTGATCGGCGCGATCCTCGTGGTCACGGGGCCCACGGTCGTCAAGCCGATGCTGCGCCAGGCGCGGATCGGTCGCCGCCCGGCGCTCCTGCTCAAGTGGGAGAGCATCGTCAACGACCCGTTCGGTGCGCTGCTCGCCGTGCTCGTGTTCGAGATCGCAGTCCACGGCGTCTCCGATATCGGGCACGTGATCCTGATGGTCGTCGTCGCGGGCGTCCTCGGACTCGCGGGCGGCCTGCTCTTCGGGCAGGCGCTCGTGCGCGGAGTCATCCCCGAGCACCTCAAGACTCCCGCGATCCTGGGCGGAGGGATGGCCGTCTTCGCCGGAGCCGAGGAGGCGTTCCACGAGGCGGGCCTGCTCGCGGTCACGATCATGGGCGTCGTCCTCGCGAACACACGCTCTTCCAGCGTCGAGGACGTGCGCAGGTTCAAGGAGGAGGTCGCGACGATCCTCGTCGCCGTGCTCTTCCTGATCCTCTCGGCGCGGCTCGACTTCGTCCTCGCCGACGTCTCGGTCGGGATGGTGCTCTTCGTGCTCGCGGTCCTGTTCGTCTGCCGGCCGCTGGCGGGCTTCGGCTCGCTCCTCTTCACGAAGCTCCCCTGGCAGGAGAAGTTCCTGGTCGGCTGGATCGCGCCGCGCGGCGTGGTCGCGGCGGCCATGGGCGGTGCGCTCGCGCCGCGCCTCGCTGAGGCGGGGTATCCGGATGCGGGGCTCCTCGTCCCGGTGCTCTTCGGCGTGATCGTGGCGACGGTCGTGCTCCACAGCCTCACGGTTCGACCGCTCGCACGTGCGCTCGGGCTCACGGGGCGCGCCGGCGGGGGCGTACTCATCGTCGGGGCGTCCGACTGGGCCGTGGACCTGGCGAAGGTGCTCAACGGGTCGGGCGTGGACGCGGTGATCGTCGACGAGAACTACCGGAACACGACTCAGGCCCGCATGCGAGGCGTAGAAGCTCTCCACGGCGACGTCCTGGACGAGGAGACGCTCGACGAGCTCCCGCTCGAGCGGCTCTCGTGGGTCCTGGCCGCGACCGGGGACGACCACTACAACTCGCTCGCCTGTGTCTCGCTGGTCAAGGTGATGGGACGCGAGAACGTGCTCCAGCTCCGCCCGCGCGCGGGCGGGGAGGACGAATCGCACCTGAACGGCCGCATGCCGTGGAGCGAAGACGCCTCCTACGGACGACTCGCCTCGCGCTACTGGCGCGGCGCGCACTTCAAGTGCTCGACGCTCGACGAGGACGAGCACGACTGGGAGGAGTTCCACGCGCTCAACGAGGGAGCGATCGCGCTGTTCAAGATCGGGGCGAAGGGCATCGAACCGGTCGAGGAAGAGGGGAAGGAGCCGGGAGGGGAGCAGAAGGTCGTGTACTTGCCGGTGCCTCCGGACAAGACGTCTCGTTCGCCGGGGCGGAAGGCGGACGGGGAGGGTTCGGGTTCGGGCGCCGTGCCGGGTGCCGCGAGCGGAGTGAGGTAGGGGGGGGCGGGGTGCCTCGCGGACGCGCGTCGTACCCGGCGTGACGAGCCGCGGAGGCTCGCGGAGAGTGGTGCGCGGTGCACCTCGCTGTGCCGTAACTCTCCGCGCGC
>JAJDET010000106.1 GCA_029259655.1 Planctomycetota bacterium | reverse complement strand
CTCGGGCGCTCGCGGTGAGTCGTGCGCGTTTCTCTCGCAGTCGCGTACTCTCCGCGCACCGGCGGACGCCGGCGCGCGCGAGGAAGGCGCCCCAGCGCCGGTCCCTCGTGAGCCGACCGCCCTAGGCGGTGTCGGCGTGTTTCATGAGGTTTCTTCCGCCCGCCGGAGGCATTGCCGCTGGTACCGCGGCTTCACCGGTTGGTGTCGTGGTGCCCTCGGACGGGTTGCTTTCCACGGGTTGCGAGTGTCGGGGGGTCGGAATGCCTTCGCGATGCTTGCGCGGCGAAGCCCGCGCAAGCGAGGCGTCGGGAGGCGACGACACGTGGGGGGCGTCGGTGGGGGACGTCGCAATGCGCACTCACTCGCGAGCTTCGCCCGACGAGCATCGCGAGACTGGGGGCCGCCGCGGCGTCTCCTCAGTCCTCGTCGTCCTCGTCCTCGTCATCATCGTCGTCATCATCATCATCATCATCCGACCCGTTGACGATGACGGCCTCGCCCTCGACTACCAGCACGTCGTTGACGTCGCCCTCGATCTCGACGTCGCCCTCGGTCCGGATGACCTCGATCGCGCGGTGGCCCTCGAGCACGAGGCGCGCGCGCTTCGCGAGGTCGTCCGCGTCCTCCGGCTCGTAGCCGTTGACGATCGTGACGCGGCCGGTGGGGCGGATGACGATGACGTCGCCGCCGTTGCCGGTGATCGTGACGGTCGGAGTCGTGCTCTTCATGGTGGTGACCTCGCGCGGCGGGTTCGGGGGAAGACAGGCTCATCCCACATTCGATCGGCCGCTTCAAGAGCAGAGCGCGCTTTCGCGCTAGGATGACCGGATGCGCGCGCCGTCGACGCTTTCGAGAGGAGCGCTAGTCCTGGTCCTCCTGGCAGCGGTGAGCGCCTGCGACGCGGGGGCCGAGCGGGGCGGAACCTCGGCGACCGAGCCCTCCGGGAACGAGGTCGTCGTCCTCGACGGCAGCGGCGGAGCCGAGGCCGCGTACGGGGGCGACCTCGACCGGGGGCTCGTGCGCAGCAAGGAGGGCTCGCACGACGGCTACGTGCTCTTCGCGCCGATCCAGTCGGGGATCATCTACCTCGTCGACAGCAGGGGCGAGGTCGTGCGCCAGTGGCGAGGAGGGTCGGCCTTCAACTCGCCGATCTACCTGCGGGAGAACGGCAACCTGCTCTTCACCCGGCGCCTCGACGGCGACGGCGAGGTCTTTCACTTCGCGGGGATCGGCGGACGCCTGGTCGAGATGACCTGGGACGGCGAGACCGTGTGGGAGTACGACTTCCCCGACGGGCTCCGGCAGCACCACGACATCGAGCCCCTGCCGAACGGCAACGTGCTCGCCATCGTCTGGGACAGCGTCACGCCCGACGAGGCCGTCGCCCGCGGGCGCAACGCGCTCCACGTTTCCAGGCAGGGGCTGTGGCCGGACGCGATCGTCGAGATCGAGCCGATCCACCCCAGGGGTGGCCGCATCGTCTGGAAGTGGAGCTCGTGGGACCACCTCGTCCAGGACGTGGACCCGCGCTTCCCCGACCACGGCGACCCGGCGGTCGCGGTCGGGAGGATCGACGTCAACGCCGATCACCGGGAGCGCGGTCCGCGGTCGGCGGAGGGGCATGAGGACCGCAACCGGCGGATGGAGAGCGTCGGGTACCTCGGTGCGGACAGCGCCGAGGACCTGCCCGTGGAGGACGGCGACGCGCCGACCCGCCGCAAGAACCCCGACTGGACGCACGTCAACTCGGTCGCCTACTCGGCCGTGCACGACTGGGTCGCCATGTGCACGCCCGTCTACAACGAGGTCTGGGTCGTCGACCACGCGACCACCGCCGAGGAGGTCCGGGGGTCCGCCGGCGACCTGCTCTACCGCTGGGGCAACCCGCGTGTGCACGGAATGGGCGGCGCGGAGGACACGCGCCTCTTCGGCCCGCACGACGCGCGCTTCATCCCCGCCGGCTACCCGGGGGGCGGGAACGTGCTCGTCTTCAACAACGGGCTGGACCGTCCGGGCGAGGACTACTCGTCGGTGGAGGAGCTGGTGCTCCCGCTCGCGGACGGGTCACGGATCGCGCGCGAGGAGGGCGAGCCCTTCGGCCCGAGCGAACCGGTGTGGAGCTTCTCCCGCGAGGGCTTCTTCTCCGACTTCATCTCCGGTGCAGAGCGCTTGCCGAACGGCAACACGCTGGTCTGCGCGGGTCCGCAGGGCTTCGTGGTCGAGGTGACGCCGGAACACGAGCTCGTGTGGGAGTACCTGAATCCGTTCGTGGGGGAGATCGCGATGCAGCTCGGCGAGAAGAGCAAGGGCTGGTCGCACCGGTACGCGTTGTTCCGGGTCACCTACGTTCCGGCGGATCATCCGGGGCTCCCAGGCCCGCTGAACGCTGACGAGCAGCAATGACTCTCGAAGGAGCCCGTGCCCGTGCCCGTGCCCGAATCACCCGTTCAGAATCCGAAACGCCGGTACGGAGCGGATGCTCACGAATCCGAACCTGCAGTAGAAGGCTTGCCGCAGAGACGTTTCGGTTCCGAATCGGGCACGGGCACGGGCACGGGCACGAAACAGAGCCGGCCTGCCGCCGGCGACTACTCCTTGCCCAGCTTCAACTCGCGCAGCCGCTTGTGGTACGCCGCGCCGACGTTGTTCCGCGAGAGCATCGAGATCACCTTTCGCGGATCGTTCCGATCCACGATGGGGACCTCGTGGATCGAGTACTCGTTCAAGACGCTCAGCGCGTCGTTCAGCGTGTCCTGCGGCTGGACCGTCGCGACCTTGTCGACCATGAAGTCGCGCACGATGACGAGGTCCTGCACACCCACCTCGCGGAAGATGCGGCGGATGTCGGAGAGCGAGAAGATGCCGATCATGTTCTCATCCTCGTCCACGACCGGAAAGTAGGTCCCGGGCGATGTCGAGACGATGTCGAGCGCCCTGCGCATCGTCGAATTGGCGCTCACGAGCACCGGCTCGCGGTCCGGGTCGATGACCTCCTCGACGTGCATGCGCTCCAGCACGTCCACGACGAAGTCGCCGGCGTGCGCGGGCGAGTCGACCGCGCCTTGCACCTGTGCGCGGTAGAGCGACCACTTCTGCGACAGGAGCAGGTGGATCACCGAGACGAACATAAGGGGCGCGAGCAGCTCGTAGCTGCCGGTCATCTCGCAGACCATGATGATCGAGGCGATGGGCGTCTTCGCGACGCCCGCGAAGAAGCCGCCCATCCCGACCAGCGCGAAGGCCGCGGGGTTGAGGTCGAGCCCGGGGAAGAGCTGGTCCGCGCCCTGGCCGACCATGCCGCCGAGCAGCGCACCGATCGCGAGTGACGGCGCGAAGACGCCGCCGGATCCCCCCGACGCGATCGAGAAGGACGTCGCGAGGATCTTGGCGACGATCAGGATGGCCAGCACCTGGAGCGACAGCGACCCGGCGATCGACGCGCGCATCAGCTCGTAGCCGCCGTAGAGCACGCCGTTCTCGCCCGTGAGCGACGCGATGCCGAGCGCCAGCCCGCCCAGCATGAGGCCGCCGATCATCGGCTTCACGGCCGCCGGGACCTTCAGGCGCTCGAAGGTCGCGTGCGTCTTCTGGAAGCAGCGGATGTAGAGCCACCCGACGGCGGTGCAGAGGAGCGCGAGTACCGCGTAGACGAGCAGCTCGCGCGGGTCGCCGAAGGACAGGCCGGAGAGCGTCTCGGAGTCGATCGAGATCGCGCGCGACTTGCCGGTGCAGGCGACGAAGGTCGTGTAGGCGACGATCGACGAGACGATGCAGGGGATGATCGCCTCGCCCTCGAACTCGGGCTTCCGGTAGAGCACCTCGGGCGCGAAAAGCGCTCCGCCGAGCGGCGCGGTGAAGAGCGCCCCGACGCCGGCGGCTGCTCCGGAGAGAAGGAAGATCCGGCGGTCGCGCTCGGGGAGCTTCAGCGCATCCGAGAGCATGCTCCCGACGCCGCCCCCGATCTGCGCGACCGGTCCCTCCTGCCCGGCGGAGCCGCCGCTTCCGATCGTGAGCGCGCTGGCGATCGCCTTGAGAGCCACGACGCGTCGCCGCACCTTGCCGTCGAGCTCGTGGAACGCGCGCACGAGGGCTTCCGTTCCGTGCCCGCTCGCCTCCGGCGCGAAGCCGTGCAGCAACAGACCGACGAGAAGGCCGCCGGCGGCGGGGATGATCAGGATCCACCACCAGCTCTCCGGCATGCTCGGCAGTCCCTCGCCGACCACTCCGGCCCGCGACAGCGCGTGCCCCTTGATCGTGTGGGTCAGCCAGTCGAAGCCGACCGCGGCGAGCCCGCCGGCGAAGCCGATCACGACCGAGACGCCGACCCACTTGCCGACGTAGCCGAGCTCGTGGAGTCCGAGCGCGTGCAGGAGCCGCGAGATCCGGCTTCGGTTTTCGGGAGTGGGGCTCACGGCGAGGTCCGGATCATAGGGATCCGTCTCGCGGGCCGCTCACTCCTCGGCCTTCGAGCGCGAGCCTTCCTCGGTCGACTCGTTCTCCTCGTCGGGCGTCTCCTCGGGCTCGTCGCTGTCCGACCAGAGTCGATCGCGCTCGTGCTCGACTTCGCTCATCACGCGGTGGAGCACGTGGTGGTCCCCGGCCAGGAAGATCGTCTCGAAGTTGAGCTGGCAGACGGCGCAGATCGGGCGGCTGCCCTTGTAGCTCATGATGTCGAGCTTGTAGAGCACGACGTCCTCGATCCCGTAGCGCTCCGCGTCGAGCGGCGTCCCGTCCTCCGCGAACCCGAAGAACGCCTTCACCTCCGCCGGCGTCCGCCGGCACAGGTAACAGCGATCGTCACCGGCCCGATCGATGCTCTCGAAGTACTCGTGGAAGCGCTTGTCTAGGGAGGTCATGGGGCTCTGAGCACCCCGAGCGGTCGGGGCGCGATCGGCTCCGCTACGATACCAGGACCCGGTATTCCCGATTACCGCGAGGCCCTTGCGTGGATCGCAAAGCCCTGATTGCAGCCCTGCTCGTGCTGGCAGCCGTTATTGCTGTGGCGATCGTACGCCTCACGCCGGCGGGTGGGATCGCGGCGGAGGCGGACCCGGTGGCGGAGGACTCGACGCGGGCGGCTCCGGCCATGGAGTCCCCCACGGTCCCGTCGCCGACGAGCGAGCGAGCCGTGATCTCCACGGAGATCGACGTCCCGGAGGAGGAGGTCTCCGAGGCCACGCTCGTCATCCGCGTCGTGTCGAAGGAGACGCGAGCCCCCCTCGGAGGCGTGCCTATCGATGTGTCGTGGGAGGGAGAACCGGATGAGTTCGGAGCAGTTCCGCTCCTGGAGGGCCCAACGGTTCGGACGGACTCGGAGGGACTCGCCTCGGCGGCGGTTCCGAGCGGTCGCGGGATCTTGTTGCAACACGACGCCGGCGCGAGCTTGGAGATGCTCTACAAGAAGGTTGATCCTCTCGCGCGCGGCGAGCGCCGCCAGGAAGAGGTAGAGCTCGGAACGGACAGCCTCGTCATGGTCTTCGGGCGCATCGTCTCCTCGGTTGACAAGACGCCCGTCGCCGGTGCTCACATCGAGCACCGTACGCGTGCGGAGCTTCTGCAGAGCCTAGAGTCCCTGCCGGACGGGCATTTCACCTTGAGCGCGTCCGCGTTCCTTCCCAGCGAGCTCCGCATTACCGCGGAGGGTTTCACTCCGCGCCGGATAGGGATAACGGACGGGCATTCGACTGGAGACCTGGAACGGGTCATTCGACTGGGACCGACGGCTCGACTCGAAGTCCGCGTGACCGATGCCGGCCTCGACGATCGCGGTGTGGAGGGTGTGACGGTCTGGCTAAGGGGCCATGCGTGGCATCTCCAGGACGAGGTGAGCTTTGGGCTCTGGGATGTGTCGGAAGTGCGCTACGGGGCGGACACGGACGCATCCGGAATCGCCGTGATCGAAAATGTGGCCTCCGAGGTGCCATTGGATGTCCTGATCCGTCGCCACGAAAGCGAAGTCCCGTTGCGGCACTCGCTGGAGATGGATCTCCGCATGGGCGATGCGGTTCTCCACAAGGAGCCCAGGACCATGACTCTCCACCCGGGAGAGAGCCGATCGCTCGAGATCCGCCTGGGAGGGGGAAGCACGATCGCGGGAACGCTCGTCGATCAGGACGGGGCCCCCTTGGCCGACGAGGAGGTCTGGCTGGATCACACCGACGATTCCATGTGGGGATTCACGGACTCTCCACCCCTCGAAACCACCTGGACCGGAGAAGGAGGTTGGTTTCGTTTCGAGAACGTGAGCCGCGGACGGTGGTGGGTGGGTCTCGCGTATCGCGAGGATACGGACGTCGTCGGTGCCCCGGAGGTCGTCCAGGTCCTGCCCGAGTCGGCGGACCTGACCGTTCGCGTCGTCGTTCATCGCGGTCTCTTCATCACGGGCTCGGCTCTTGATCCCGAAGGGTCTCCACTGGGCAATGCCGGTGTCTACGCGCGCGGTCCGTCGTTCAGCGACACCGAGAGCGGAGACGACGGGAGCTTCCGCGTCGGCCCCTTGACCTCCGGATTGCACGATGTGGATGGCTGGGCGCCGGAGACGGACTTCGCTCCACCCGAGACCATCGAGGTCGAGGCGGGAGCCACGGAGGTCGTCCTGAGGTTTCGGCGCGGAGGACGGATTCGAGGGAGATGTACCGATGAGTCGGGGGGCCCGGTCAATGCAACCCTGATCCTCGGTTCGAACGCGGAGGGGGCCCCGTGGTTCTACACAGATGGCGACATCGAGCTGGAGAGCCTCGCTCCCGGCCGCTATTCCATATTCGGGTCCGATCCTCTGGGGAGATGCGACCTCGTCACCGGAATCCAGGTCGAGGAAGGGGCGACGACAGCCGACGTCTCGCTCCAGCTCCGCCCCGGCGGCCGGGTTCGCGTCCGTTACGAGGGCGAAGAGGAGCGCGGTTCGATCCGGCTCGAGCATGACGGAGTCCTGGTGGGCCAGGAGCTGATCCTGCGACAGATGACACGAGGGTTCACCGCCCCGGTCGGCCTAGTCGTCGTTCGCTGCGAGGAACAGACCCGCGAGGTCGTCGTCGTCGCCGGCGAAGAGGTCGACGTCTCCTTCCGGTGATCGTTCCTACAGCAGCTCGCCTTCCGGAACCCGCTCGACCTCGAGCGGCCTCTCTGGCTTCGACGTGATCCCGTAGACCAGCCGGACGATCTCGCCCCCGAACGCGCGGCGGAGCTCGGCGAGCTCGTCCTCGAGGCCCGAAATGGGGGGCATGGGGTCGGGAACGACGATCGCGGCCACCGCGCTGCCGCCGGCCGTGCGGCCCAGCGCGCGCACGAAAGTGCCGCCGTGGCGGCCGATCTCGACGATCTCGTCGCCGACGAGGTCCGCGGCCTCGCGCTCGAGGTGCGACAGGATGAAGTCGCGGCGCGCCTCGTCGAAGAGGCGCGGGAGGTCGGGCTCGACGAACTGCTCGTAGACGCGCGAACCGCGGCCGGCCTGCACCAGGCTCAGGTTCGGCTGGAGGTGGCGGAAGTGGAAGGCGAGGAAGCGATCGGCGATGCGGTAGCGGCCGCGGCGCGAGCGCAGGGGATCGGGGTCCGTCAACGGGATCTCGCGCGCGACGAGACCCAGCTCGCGCAGGACGTGCAGGTACTTGCCCGCCGTGGTCGAGTCCACGCCGACCGCCAGCGCGATGTCGCCCATGCGCTCGTTGCCCGCAGCAACGGCGGCCAGGATCGAGTTGTAGGTCGCGGGCGACGTGAGCTCCGAGCGCAGGAGGAACTGCACCTCGTCGAAGAGGTAGCCCTCCGGGCGCAGGAGATCGCGCATCACGTTCTCCGCCAGCGAGCGCTCGTCGTCGAAGCGCCGCAGGTAGGCCGGCATGCCGCCCAGGATCCCGAACGCGGTCAGGCGGTCCTCGACGCTCCAGCGCGGCCAGAAGGCCATGGCCTCCGCCGGCCGGAGCGGGGTGAGGCGCCGCTGGCCCGTACGCCGTCCGAAGAGCGGGCTCTTCTCCGCCAGCACCTCGCGCTCCATGAACGAGACCTGGCTGCCGCACAGGACGACCATCAGGCTCGAGCGCTTCCCGCGCTGGTCCCAGAACTGCTGGAGCAGGGACGGCATGCCCTTGTTCCCGTCGCAGAGATACGGGAACTCGTCGAGCACGATCACGAGCCGCTCGTCGCCGGCGCGCTCGGCCGCGAAGGAGAGCGCCGAGGACCAGTCCGTGAACTCCACCGAGTCCGCCAGCGGGTCGTCCAGCGCGTCGCGCAGCGCCTCGCGGAAGCCGCGCAGGTTGTCCTTGTCGCGGACCTGGGCCGCGAGGAAGTAGACCGCCCGCCGCCCGCGACAGAACTGCTGGAGGAGCTCGGTCTTCCCCACCCGCCGCCGACCGTAGAGCACGAAGAGCTCCGCCCGACCCGAGTCGGCCAGCTCCTCGAGGACCGCGAGCTCCCCGTCCCTACCGATGAACCGTTCCGTCATCGCCCCTCATGGTGGTGGGTCCTCGCGCCCGTTTCCATACTCCCGTAGGCAGGCTTCCCCCCGGATTCCCGGAACACCGCGCCGGCAGCGCTCGTCTCCCCGTCCAGAGCGCTTCTCGAATCCGCACTCGCTGAGTACGAGCTGCGAAAACGCCAGGTGAATCGCGCTGTTCACCGTGACGCTCGTCGCCTCGTTCTCTACACGAGGGCATGGCCGGATGCCTCGAGATACCGCAGAGCGAGCGACCGCTCGTCGAGATCGGCGGGCGCTTTCGCTTCAACACGACGCTTCTCGATCTGACCGCCTCCGGCATGGGGCCCGAAGACTGGCGCGCGGCCCTGGGCGCGGGGGGACCCCCGGTCGAGATCCTGGGTCACCTCGTGGCGACGCGGCTCCAGCTCCTGCGGACCCTGGGCGTGGGAGTCGACGAGCTCCCGGACCCGGACGAGTGGACTCGCCCCGACGAGCTGATCGGGACCTTCCGGGGCTCCGACCGGCCGCTGGTTCGCGCGCTGACGGAGGTGACGGAGGAAGAGGCGGGGGCGGAGAGGGCCGGCGCTCGGCTGGATCCGGCGGTGCCGCTCACGCTCGAGGCCTGCGTGGGCTTCTTCTACTTCGACGAGGTGTTCCACCTCGGGCAGCTGAATCTCGTGCGGCGGCAGCTCGGCAAGCAGCCCGCCGTCTGACGCCAGAGGGGCCGGACTCCTAGACCCGAAGCTGGCGGAAGTCGAGCAGCTCGACGCCGCGCGTGTAGGCGATCCCCGTCACGCCCTTCGACAGGGGCTCGGTGTGCGCGCCGCGCCCGGGGAAGCGGAACTCCGCCTCGTTGCCGTCCTCGAACTCGAACGTGAAGAAGTAGGTCGTGACCCCGGTGTTGAAGCGGAGCTCGGTCTCGCTGCGCCGATCGCCGACGACGACGGCCCGCTTCATGAGGGGGAGCGCCTTGCGGGCGTGCTGCAGACGGATGTTGACGATGGACTGCCATCCCCCGAAGGCCAGGAGGAGCGCGCCGAGGATGAGGAGGATGTAGCCGTCCGAGCCCATGGCGTAGCGGAGCCCGAACAGGAGTGCTCCCAGGAAGGCGAGCACCACGCCCGACCGCGCACGCCGCCGCCACCGGTCGAACTCCGGCCCTTCGTTCGGATTCGCGTCCAGGGCGGCCTGGTAGTCCGCGTGCTCCGGCATCTTGGCGAGCCGGGCCATGTTGCGGGTCTCTTTGCGCTTCTGCTCCGAGCCCTCCATCAGCTCGAAGTGGTTGCCGCAGTAGATGCAGTACGGCATCTCCTGCCGCACGACCTTCTGGCCGCAGACGGAGCAGTGAGTTCGCAGTTTCGGCTGAGTAGCTTCCATGGGGATGATCCGCTCCTGGAGCGACCGGGGATTCTAGGGTCCCTCTCACGAGAACGGCGCTGCTCGAGCCCTCCTATCGCGGATTTCCGGTAGCGGGCCGCGGCTCCGGGCGGGGTATCGTGACCCCGCGGAGGCAATCTCCGCAGAAGGAGGACCCGATGTCACTCGAGGCTCAGGCGAAACAAGAGCTCGACAAGTTCATGGCCGGGCTCGTGAAGCGGAACCCGGGCGAGCCGGAGTTCCAGCAGGCGGTGCAGGAAGTGGCGGAGACCCTGGTCCCGTTCGTCCTCGAGCACCCCCATTACAAGCGCGAGCAGATCCTGGAGCGGATGACCGAGCCCGACCGGATCGTGATCTTCCGCGTGCCGTGGGAGGACGACGAGGGGAACGTCCGCGCCAACCGGGCCTGGCGCGTGCAGTTCAACAACTCGATCGGTCCCTACAAGGGCGGGATGCGCTTCCACCCCTCGGTGACGCTCTCGGTGCTCAAGTTCCTCGGCTTCGAGCAGACCTTGAAGAACAGCCTGACGACGCTGCCGATGGGCGGCGCGAAGGGGGGGGCGAACTTCAACCCGAAGGGCAAGAGCGACCGCGAGGTCATGCGCTTCTGCCACTCGCTGATGATCGAGCTCCACCGCCACATCGGCGAGGACACCGACGTGCCGGCCGGCGACATCGGCGTCGGCGCGCGCGAGATCAGCTACATGTTCGGCCAGTACAAGCGGCTCTCGAACCGCTTCGCCGGGATCCTCACCGGGAAGGGGCTCGCGTTCGGCGGCAGCCTGGTGCGCACCGAGGCGACCGGGTACGGCTGCGTCTACTTCATGGGCGAGATGCTCGCCAAGAAGGGCGACGGCTTCGACGGCAAGACCTGCGTCGTCTCCGGCTCGGGGAACGTCGCACTGCACACGATCGAGAAGCTCAACGATCTGGGGGCGAAGGCCGTCACCGCGTCCGACTCGAGCGGGTTCGTGCACGACCCCGACGGGATCGGGCCCGAGAAGCTCGCGTGGTTGAAGGACCTGAAGGGGAATCGCCGCGGCCGCATCCACGAGTACGCCGAGAAGTTCGGTTGCGAGTTCCACGGCGACGCACGGCCCTGGAGCGTCCCGTGCCAGCTCGCGTTCCCGTGCGCGACGCAGAACGAGCTCTCCGGCGAGGAAGCGCGCACGCTCATAGCCAACGGGGTCGTCGGCATCGCCGAGGGCGCCAACATGCCCACCGACCTCGAGGGCGTGCACGCGTTCCTCGACGCCAAGGTCCTCTACGGTCCCGCGAAGGCGGCGAACGCCGGCGGCGTCGCGGTCAGCGGGCTCGAGCAGAGCCAGAACGCGCTGCGTATCTCGTGGACCCGCGACGACGTCGACTCGCGTCTCAAGGGCATCATGCAGGAGATCCACCGGAAGTGCGTCGACTACGGAGACGACGGCAACGGGTGGGTGAACTACGTGAAGGGCGCGAACATCGCCGGCTTCGTGAAGGTCGCCGACGCGATGGTGGCCTACGGAATAATTTGACGGCGCTGCGGCGAGGAGGCTCACCCTCAGTGCGTGGAGAGGGGCCCCTGAGGGGGGCTCCGTAACCTCCTGTGGGAGGCGTGGTACGGTTGTCGTCCGGGTTCGCCTTCACGCCCTAGCGAGAGGGTGGTCCACAGGAGCATTCGAGTGGCACGTGCACTAGCCGTAGCGGCGATCGCCCTCGTCCTCTTTCCGACCGCGGCCGATGCACAGGCTTGCGGGACGGAGGTCGTCCTGAAGCGACTCGACGCCGGAACGGTCGGACCGGAGCTCACGAGCCCGGACGGCGCGCCCGTGATCGGGGGGCCGTTCTCGCTCCGGATCGAGAACGCTTTCCCGAGCTCGAGCGGCCTCTTGGTGTTCAGCGCGGTGGACGCGCCGTTCTTCGACCCGGCATTCGGGGCGATGTTCTGGGGCGGAGCCCCCTTCATCTCCAGCTTCTTCACGACGGACAGCGAGGGAAACTCAGCGCGCGTGGTGGACCTCCCGACCGTCGATTCGAGTCTCTGCGGAGTCTTCGCGATCTTCCAGACGGGCGTGCTCGATCCCGGAGCGATGAACGGAGTCGCAGTGTCCAACGCGCTGCGGTTGGTCGTGGGGGTGCGCGCGGGTCGACTCTTCGAGCCCGGTCTCCCCGAGGGTCCGTCGGGGTCGGACAGCGTGCTGGGAGACCTCGACGGCGATGGTCTGCGCGACCTGATCACGACCCCTCCGCTCTCCGTCCGCCTCGGCCTCGTCGGAGGTGGATTCGCGGCCACGGGTTTCGACTTCCCCACCGGCGGCGCCAGCGTCGAGATCGCCGATCTGACCGGGGATGGGGATCCAGACGTTCTCTCGATCTCCGGCGGGTTCACCGTCTTCGTGGGCGACGGGAACGGAGGTTTCTTCGGCAACGCGTCCTTCGCGGGGGGCGGGGAGCGGGCCGTGGTCGACGACTTCGACCAGGACGGGATCCTCGACGTCGTCGTCAGTGGCCCGTCGACCTCCCTCTTTCGGGGCCTGGGCAACGGGCTCTTCGGTTTCGCGACCGAGTTCGCGACCGGCGAATCCGTCGACGTCGCCTCCGGGGACCTGGACGAGGACGGCTTCCAGGACGTCGTCGCCGTGATCAAGAGCACGGATCGTGTGGTGTCGATGACCGGAGACGGGGCCGGTGGTTTCCAGCTCAACGGTCCGTTCGTCGTGGGCTTGTCGCCGGAACGAGTCGCCATCGGCGACTTCGATGGAGACACCGTGCTGGACGTGGTGACGGCCAACGAGTCGCCGCCGAACATCACCCTGAGGCCGGGCAACGGGAATGGCTTCCTGTCTCCGATCACGGCGACCGTTCCCACGGGCGGGGGTGAGCCCCTCGACCTGCTCGCCACGGATCTCGACGACGACGGAGATCTCGACCTGGCGGTCGTGAACAGCTTCGTCGAGGACGTCACCGTGATGCTCGGAACCGGCGACGGGACGTTCCCCGACGTCGAGAACCTCGCCGGATTGCACCTGCCGGGCGCGGTGGAGGCCGTGGACTACGACCTGGACGGAGACCTCGACCTGCTCGTCCTCGGTGGGGATGGCCATGTGGTGCTCGAGGGCGACGACACCGGCCGCTTCCTCGGTGTGAGGCACTTCGATATCCGAGGCGGAGTCTCCCCGGACCTCTTCGTCACGGACATGGATCACGACGGCGTCGCGGATGCCGTCGTCCGGAACAAGAACGCGCTCCACGTCCTGCTCGGATCGAGAACCGGTCCTCTCTCCAACTCGGCGTACACGGAGGCCTCGGACGAAGCCGCACTCGGTGACTTCGACGGAGACGGATTCCAGGACGTCCTCCTCGAGGACGGGCTATTCACTTCCCGGTTCTCGGTCCTGCTCAACGCGGGAGACGGGACCCTCGGAGCGCCGATCCCGTTCGCCGCGGACTTCATCATCGAGATGTTCGCTGAAGACGTGAACGGAGACCTCGCCACCGACCTCGTCCTGACGCACTCCGGCGGGGCGACCGGAGAGCTCTCCGTTTCGATCGCCAACGGCGACGGGACGTTCGCTGCACCTGACTTCTACTCCTCGACCAGCTACTTCCATCTGACCGAGCTCGTGGATCTGGACGGGGACGGATTCCTCGACGTCGCGTACGCCATCGACGAGTCGCTCTTCGTCCTGCTCAACGCGGGGGACGGGACCTTCGGGCGCGAGGTGTCCTACGCTTCGGTCTCGGACATCACGCGGCTGGTCTTCGTGGACCTGGGGGGAGACTCCGAGCCCGACCTCGTGTACACGACGACGGATGCGGATGCCGCCCATGTTCGGATCAATGCGGGCGACGGGACCTTCGGCGGCGAGGCGACCTATGCCGCCGCCGCCGCGGCGGACTCGCGGATCCTGACCGGCGACATCAACGGGGACCTCTCCACCGATCTGATCGTGGGGATCCAGGCACTGATCAATCAGGGCAACGGCACGTTCGCGGCGGGTATCACGATCGGCAACTCGCTGGGCAACGCCCGTCTCGTCGACGTTACCGCCGACGGGGTGCTCGATTTCGTCGGTGAGGAGGTGGCGTTCATCTCGGGCTGGACGGCTGCGATCGGCGTCCGCGTCGGCAGGGGCGACGGGACGTTCGAACCCAGGGTGACCACGGAGAGCACTCCGATCGGGAGGATCAAGGACGCCCCATTCCACGGCCCCTTCTCCATGGACGTGATCGATCTCGACGGGGACACGATCCTGGACGCGGTCCTCGTGGCCAAACAGGTGGGAGACGTCGTCGTCTACCAGGGCAATGGTGACGGGACGTTCGGTGGCGCGGATCCGTACTACGTCTCCCCCGCGAACGTCAGTCTCCTCTTCGAGAGCATCAGCGATTTCGAGACGGCCGACTTCGACGGAGATGGGATCCTGGATCTGATGGCGGCGACGACCGCCCACCGTGCAGCCGTGCTGACCAACCGACTGGGAGAGTGACTCCTCGAGCGATGGCGTGATCGGACGGGCTCTCGGCCGGGGAAACCACCCTCAGGGTGCGTACGGAGGGGGCCCCCGAGGGGTTCCGTAACCTCCGCGAGGAGGCGTGGTACGGTTGTCGTCAGCTAGACGAACCCAGGCGATTCGGGGTCGCCTTCGCGCCGCAGCGGGAGGGTGACTCCAGCAAGGAGGCATTCGGGTGGCACGATCACTTGCCTGTGCGGCGCTCGCCCTCTTCGGCGTCCCGACCGCGGCCGAAGCGCAGGTCTGCGGGGACGAAGTGGTGCTGAACCGGCTCGACGCAGGCACGACGGGAATCGAGCTCCTTGCGGCGGACGGCGCGCCCGTTGTAGGCGGACCGTTCTCGCTCCGGATCGAGGGCGCGTTTCCGAACTCGAGCGGGGCACTCATCTACAGCCCGATCGAGGCGCCGTTCTTCGATCCGACCTACGGCGCGATCTTTCACTTCGGCGTCCCGTTCAGCACGGTGTTCTTCGGGACGGACAGCCAAGGGAGCTCGCCGAAGAAGTTCAACCTGCCCGCGGTCGATCCGAGCCTGTGCGGAGGGTTCGTGATCTTCCAGGCGGGCGTGTTCGATCCCGGCGCGCAGAACGGCGTCGCGGTGTCGAACGCGCTGCGGGTGGTCGCGGGCGTGCGTCCTGCCCGCCTGTTCTTCGGGGATCCCGCCGGTCAGAGCGCAGCGGACAGCGTGCTCGGCGATCTCGACGGCGACGGTCTGCGCGACCTGATCACGGCGATTCCGTTCAGCACGCGCCTCGGGCTCCCCGGTGGCGGGTTCGCCTCGACGGGTGTCGACATCCCTTTCGGGGGCTCGAGCGTCGAAGTCGCAGACTTGAACGGGGACGGACACCAGGACGTGCTCCTCGCCTCCACGCTCTTCGGCGTCTATCGGGGAGACGGCACAGGTGACTTCACCGGAGCCGCCTTCTTTTCGTCCGGCGGTCCGAGAGCCGTGATCGACGACTTCAACCTGGACGGCATCCTCGACGTCGCCACCGCCGGTGCTTCCACAGCCTTCCATCCCGGCACCGGCCTGGGTCTGTTCGACTTCCCGACGACGTTTGCAACGGGCCCGACCGTCGACGTCGCCGTCGGGGACCTCGACGAGGACGGCTTCCAGGACCTGGTCGCCCTGAACTACAGCACGGATCGCGCCGTGAGCATGCTCGGGGACGGGACCGGCGACTTCGAGCTCGAGGGGCCCTTCGTCGTCGGCTTCCAGCCGCACCGTGTCGTCGTCGGTGACTTCAACGGCGACACGCTCCTCGACATCGTGACGGCGAACGAGATCCTCAGCGACATCACTCTGCGGACGGGGAACGGGAACGGGTTCTTCGCCCCCATCACGACGACCGTCCCGACGGGGTTCGGAGCACCCCGCGACCTGATCGCCACCGACCTCGACGGGAACGGTACGCTCGACCTGGCGGTCGTGAACGAGAAGGACGAGGACGTCACCGTGATGCTCGGGAACGGCGACGGAACGTTCCCCGACGTCGAGAATATCGCCGGTGTGCACGGGCCGGCTGCGGTGGAGGCTCTCGACTACGACCTGGACGGTGACCTCGATCTGGTCCTCTTCGGGGAGAGCGACGGCCACGTCGTGCTCACGGGCGACGGCAGCGGTCGCTTCGAGGGTGTGAGGCACTTCCAGGTCGGGGAGTTCGAGGCCGAGATCCTCGTCGCGGACATGGATCGGGACGGCGTCGACGACGTCCTCGTCCATGACCGGGATCGGTTCGACGTCTTGCTCGGCGCGCGAACCGGCCCTCTCTCCCAGGCGACTTACCCGCACCCCACGCACCGGGCGAGTCTGGGCGACTTCGACGGGGATGGCTTCCAGGACGTTCTGATCCAGGACACGTCCTTCACCGACACGCTCTCGGTCCTCCTGAACGCGGGGGACGGGACTCTCGAGCCGCCGCTGTCGTTCCAGCTGGATCACCTCTCGCACTTCGCGGAGGACGTGAACGGAGATCTCCTCACCGACATTGTGATGACGCACCACCCCACGCAGAGCCCCGGGCCGCTGTCCGTCTCGATCTGCAACGGGGACGGGACCTTCGCGGCCCCCACGTACTACGCGGCGAGCGACTGGTTCAACGCGTTCCTGCTCGAGGACCTGAACGCCGACGGCTTCGTCGACGCCCTGTACGGGATCGACGAGACGATCCACGTGCGCCTCAACGCCGGGGACGGGACGTTCGGCGCCGAGGCCTCCTATCCGATGGTGGAGCACGTGCGGCGGTTGCTCGCCCTGGACGTTGCGGGAGGCTCCGAGCTCGACCTCGTGTACACGACCTGGGACGCGGACACGCTCCACGTCCGGATCAACGCGGGTGACGGGACCTTCGGGAGCGAGATGAACACGCCCGTCAACGATGCGCCTCCCCTCGTGGGAGACATGAACGGGGATTTCGCCCTCGACCTGATCATCGGGACGCAGCAATACCTGAACCAGGGCGACGGTACGTTCGCGCCCGGCATCACCATCCCGTTCTCGTTGGACGAGGGCCGCCTCGTCGACGTCACGGACGACGGAGTACTCGACCTCGTCGGTCTGGAGGACTCGACCGTCAGTTCCTTCACCTACGCGGCTGCGGTCAGTGTCCGCGTGGGGGTGGGTGACGGGACGTTCGAGCCGGAGGTGCGCACGGAGACGACCCTGCTGGACGACTTGAGGACGGGCATGCTGCACGTGCTCGATGTGGATGGCGACGCGATCCTGGACGCCGTCGTCGTGGCCACTCAGGTCGGCGACGTGACCGTCTACCACGGCAACGGGGACGGGACGTTCGGATCCGCCGAGCTCTACTTCGTCGGCCGCAAGTTCCCCTATCCGATGTTCGGCATCCTGGACTTCGTCACGGGCGACTTCGACGGCGATGCGATCCCCGATTTCTTCGCCGCGAACACGGATGGGCGGGCCGCGGTGCTGACCAACCTGCTAGGGGAATAGTGCTCTCGAGGACTACCGACATGAATCACCACTCACTGTTCCTTGCGGCAGCCGTCCTCTTCTGCGCCGCGACACCCTCTGTAGGCGTAGCGCAGGCGTGCGCCACGGAAGTTGTGCTGAAGCGACTCGATGCCGGGACCGTCGGGCCCGAGCTCACGACGCCGGACGGCGCGCCCGCGATCGGGGGACCGTTCTCGATCCAGATCGAGAACGCGTTCCCGAACTCGAGCGGCGCGCTCGTATTCAGCACTATCGAGGCGCCGTTCTTCGATCCGACCTACGGCGCCATCTTCCACTTCGGCGTTCCGTTCAAGACCAGCTTCTTCACGACGGACAGCGAGGGAAATTCGCCGCGCGAGGTGGACCTCTCGGTGGTAGTGCCGAGCGCCTGCGGAGTCTCCGCGATCTTCCAGGCGGGCGTTTTCGATCCCGGGGCGCAGAACGGCATCGCGGTGTCGAACGCTCTGCGGCTCGTCGTGGGCGAGCGCGTCGGCAGGTTCTTCGAACCGGGTATTCCCGCAGGCCAGAGCGGAGTGGACAGCGTGCTGGGAGACCTCGACGGCGACGGTCTGCGCGATCTCGTCACCACCGATCCGCTCTCCGTCCGCCTCGGCCTCGTCGGAGGCGGATTCGCGGCCGGGGGCTTCGAGCTTCCCACGAGCGCCGTGACGGTCGAGATGGCCGACCTGACCGGGGATGGGGACCAGGACGTTCTCACGGCCGGGAGTGGTTTCACCGTCTACGCCGGAGACGGGAACGGAGGCTTCACCGGGGCCGCGTCCTTCGCGGGAGACGGGGCGCGGGCCGTGCTGGACGACTTCGATCTGGACGGGAACCTCGACGTCGTCCTCAGCGGCACGTCGACCTCCCTCTACACGGGCACGGGCAACGGGTTCTTCAACTTCCCGGTCGACTTCGCGACCGGTGACTCCGTCGACGTCGAGTGCGGGGACCTGAACGACGACGGGTTCCAGGACGTTGTCTCCGTGATCCGGAGCACGGATCGAGTCCTGACGATGACCGGGGACGGAACCGGGAACTTCCAGCTCAACGGGCCCTTCGTTGTCGGGACCGCCCCGGAGCGGGTCGCCATCGGTGACTTTGACGGGGACACGCTCCTGGACGTGGTGACGGCCAACGAGTTCTCCCGCGACATCACGCTGCGGCCGGGCAACGGGAACGGTTTCCTGTCTCCGATCGCGGCGACCGTTCCCACCGGCAAGGGCGTGCCCAGCGATCTGCTCGCCACGGATCTCGACGCCGATGGAGACCTCGACCTGGCCGTCGTGAAGGACTTCGTGGAAGACGTCTCCGTGATGCTCGGCAATGGCGACGGGACGTTCGGCAACGTCGAGCACCTCGCAGGGGTTCACTCGGCATCGGCAGTGGAAGCGACGGACTACGATCTGGACGGGGATCTGGACCTGGTCCTCCTCGGAGGCACCGGTCATGTGGTGCTCCACGGTGATGGAACCGATCGCTTCTCGGGCGTGAGGCACTTCGACGTGGGGGGGGTGAGCCCGGTGTTCTCTTCCGGCGTCTTCGAAGTCCTGAAGGCCGACATGAACCTCGACGGTGTCGAGGACGCCGTCGTTCGTAGCGACGACGACCTCCATGTCCTGATCGGTTCGCGGTCAGGCCCTGTTTCCAACTCCGGTACTACCGTGGGTTCGAACCGGGCGGCCCTCGGCGACTTCAACGGAGACGGGTTCCAGGACGTGGTCCTCGAGGACGGAAGCATCCAGTCCGAGATCTCGGTCCTGCTCAACGGGGGAGACGGGACGCTGGGGGCGCCGACCTCGTTCATGCCGGCGAACCGCGCCTTCGGCCTGTTCGCGGAAGACGTGAACGGAGACCTCGTCTCCGACCTCCTCCTGGACCACGTCTCGCAGCTCTCGGTGTGGATCGCGAATGGAGACGGGACGTTCGCTGGGCCCGCGCTCTACGCGGCGACCGGCAACTTCGATCAGATCGAGCTCGTGGACCTGAACGGGAACGGGTCTCTCGACCTCGCGTACGTGGTCGACGACATGCTCTTCGTCCGGATCAATGCAGGGAACGGGACCTTCGGGGCCGAGGTCGCCTATTCCGCGGTCGCCAACGTCTCAGGGCTGACTCTAGTGGATGTGGGAGGTGGTTCCGGGCTGGACTTCGTCTATACGACAGCCGGCGCGGCACACGTTCGCATCAACGCGGGTGACGGGACCTTCGGGAGCGAAGATACCTACACCGTCGACGGATCGGAGATCCTGACCGGCGACATCAACGTGGACCTCTTCACCGACCTGATCGTCGGAACGCAGGCTCTCATCAACCAGGGCAACGGCACGTTCGCCCTGGGCATCTCGATCGGGAGCTCGCTCGACGAGCGCCGCCTGGTCGATGTGACGAGCGACGGAGTGGTCGACTTCGTGGGCCTCGAGTTCATGTTCGACTTCGGCACGAATATGTGGTTCGCCGCCATAGGTGTCCGTGTGGGGAGGGGCGACGGGACGTTCGAGCCGAAGGTGACCGCGCAGGACACCTCCACGAGGGGGAGGAATACCGCCCCACTGCTCATCGTCGATCTCGACGGTGATGCGGTCCTCGACGGCGTCATCGTGGCGACGGATCTCGGAGACGTCGTCGTCTTCCCGGGCAACGATGACGGGACGTTCGGCGCTCCCGATTCGTACTACGCCGGTCGCGAGCTCACCCCCATGGTCGGCGGTGGACTCGGGACCGTCGAGACGATCGACCTCGATGGGGATGGGATCCAGGACCTGTTCGTGACAGCGGACGATCGCGTGGCCCTCTTGACCAACCGGCTCGGAGAATGACCTTTCGAAAAGGACTGGCCATGGCTCGACACAGTCGGCTTCGGGTTGCCGCGGGAGCGGCTCTCGGTACCCTCGCTCTCTCGACGGCGGCGCAAGGACAGGCGTGCGGGGCGGAGGTGGTCCTGAAACGGCTCGATGCCGGCGCGGCCGGGCCGGAGCTCACGACTCCGGACGGCGCGCCCGTGATCGGAGGGCCGTTCTCGATGCGGGTCGTGGACGCGCTCCCGAACGCGAGCGGCGCGCTCGTGTTCAGTCCGGTCGAGGCACCGTTCTTCGACCCGACCTACGGCGCCACCTTCTACTTCGGCGTCCCCTTCAAGACCGGCTTCTTCACGACGGACAGCGAGGGGAACGGCCCGATCGAGTTCGCGCTCGCGGCGCTCGACCCGTCCCTCTGCGGCGGGTTCGTGATCTTCCAGGCCGGTGTGTTCGATCCCGCCGCGCAGAACGGGATTGCGGTGTCGAACGCGCTGCGGCTGGTCGTCGGGGAGAACGTCGGCAGGCTCTTCGACCCCGAGCTCCCCTCGGGGCAGGAAGGAAGGGACCTCCTGTTCGGCGATGTCGACGGCGACGGTCTGCGCGACTTCGTCGCGACCGGCCCCTTCTCCCTCCGGCTCGGCCTGCCCGGCGGTGGGTTTGCCGCCACCGGGCCCGACTACTCGGTCGGCGGCGGAGATCCGCACATCGTCGACATCGACGGGGACGGGAACCAGGACCTTCTTCTCAGCGGGGGAGTCGGCTTCATCGTCATGCTCGGCGACGGTGCAGGGGACTTCACTGGAATCGGGTCCTTCGGAGGAACGACGGGCGGAGTGAGTGTCGTCCCCGGCGATTTCGATCTGAACGGGACCCTCGACGTCATCACCGCGTCCAGCAACGGCACGGCCTTCCATCCGGGGACCGGCACCGGCTTCTTCAACCTCCCGACCCTGTTTCCGACGGGTGCAGCCGTCGACGTGGTGGGCGGAGACCTGAACGAGGACGGATTTCAGGACCTCGTCTCCGTTCTGGAGACCACGGATCGCGTGATGACCCTGACGGGAGACGGGACCGCGAGCTTCCAGCTCAACGGGCCCTTCATCGTGGGATTGTCCCCAGAGAGAGCCGCCATCGGCGACTTCGACGGGGACACGCTCCTGGACGTGGTGACCGCCAACCGGACTCCCCCCAACATCACGTTGCGGCCGGGCAACGGGAACGGCTTCCTGTCCCCGATCACGACGACCGTTCCCACCGGGGAGGGCCGACCCAACGACCTGCTAGCCACGGATCTCAATGGCGACGGCTTTCTCGACCTGGCGGTCGTGAACGACGTCGTGGAGGACGTCACGCTGATGCTCGGGAACGGGGACGGGACGTTCGGCGGCATCGAGCACCTCGCGGCGATCGACTCGCCGGACGCCGTGGGAGTGACGGACTACGACCTGGACGGGGACCTCGACATGGTCGTCACCGGCGACGGGGGCCACGTCCTGCTCGAAGGCGATGGCGCCGGGCGCTTTCCGGGTGTGAACCACTTCCAGATCGGGAGCAGCCCCGTTTCCACCACCACATCCGACATCCTCGTGGCGGACATGAACAACGACGGCGTGGACGACGCTGTCATTCGCAGCGACCAGGACGTCCACGTCCTGCTCGGGTCGCGGACCGGCCCCGTCATCAATGCGGGTTCCACGGAGAACGCGGACATCGTCGTGCTCGGCGACTTCAACGGGGACGGGTTCCGGGACGTCGCCCTCGAGGACGGAAACTTCAGTTCCCAGGTCTCTGTCCTGCTCAACCCGGGCGATGGAGCCCTGGGTGCTCCGATCTCGTTCGCCACGGACACCGTCAACTTCCTCCTCGCCGAGGACGTGAACGGGGATCTCGATACCGATCTCGTCACGACGCATGGCAGCCTGGCGCCCGGAGAGCTCGCGGTGTGGATCAGCAACGGCGACGGGACGTTCGCACTGCCCGTGCACTACACGTCGAGCAACACGTTCGACCTGATCGAGCCCGCGGACCTGGACGGGGACGGATTCCTCGACTTCGTGTATGCGATCAACAACACGCTCTTCGTCCGGATCAACGCGGGAGACGGGACTCTCGGGACCGAAGTCTCCTACCCATCGGGCCTTTCTCCGAGCCAGGAGATCACGGAGCTGATCCTGTTGGACGTGGGGGGGGACCCGGAGCTCGATCTCGTCTACAGGTGCACCGGCGTCTGCGTCCGGATCAACCAGGGAGACGGGACCTTCGGGAGCGAGGCGATCCACAACGCAGGGGTACCGATACTCACCGGCGACATGAACGGAGACCTGTCCATCGACCTGATCGGGGGAACCCAGCAGCTCATCAACGATGGCAACGGCGTCTTCACGCCGGGCATCACGGTCGGGACCTCCTTCGACGAAACCCGGCTCGTCGACGTGACGAACGACGGGGTGCTCGACTTCGTGGGCATCGAGCGGACGCTTGCGTCACCGAACTCGTTCATCGAGTTCGGCGTCCGGGTAGGCAGGGGCGATGGAACGTTCATGCCCCGCGTGAGCACGGATCCCGTCTTGATCCCCAATACTCTCTTTCCCCCGTGGGACGTGTTCGACCTCGACGGTGACGCGATTCCCGAGGCCGTCATCGTGGGCGACCAGAACGGAGACGTCACCGTCTTCGAGGGCAACGGTGACGGAACCTACCTCGCCGCCGAGACGTATTCCGCCTTCCTCGAATCCATCGGCGATCTCGCGGCCGTGGATCTCGACGGAGATGGGATCCTGGATCTGCTGGCGACGTCGGAGGAGAGCCGCGCCGCCCTTCTGACCAACCGACTGGGCGAATGATCCAGAATCCTGAAACCGCCCGGGCGCTCGCCGACGGCTACGGTCGGATTAGTGTCGGTAGAGAAACATCCGAAGGAGGCACTCATGAGTAGATCTCATTCGCTCCAGGGCTGTGTTTCAGCACTGGCCGCTCTCCTCGTCCTTCCGGCCGTGGCCGAAGCTCAGGCCTGCGGGACGGAAGTGGTTCTGAAGCGGCTCGATGCCGGGGCCGTCGGACCCGAGCTCACGACACCGAACGGCGCGGCCGTCGTCGGAGGGCCGTTCTCGCTGCGGGTCACGGGCGCGTTCCCGAATTCGTCCGGAGCGCTCGTGTACAGTCCGGTCGAGGCGCCCTTCTTCGACCCGACCTACGGTGCCACCTTCCATTTCGGCGCCCCCTTCAAGGCCGTCTTCTTCACGACGGACAGCGAGGGCAACGGTCCGCCGGAGTTCGCGCTCGCGGCGCTCGACCCGTTCCTCTGCGGCGGGTTCGTGATCTTCCAGGCCGGCGTGTTCGATCCCGCCGCGCAGAACGGCGTCGCGGTGTCGAACGCGCTGCGGCTCGTCGTCGGGAGCTCGACGGGGCGGATCTTCCGTCCCGAGCCGCCTCTCGCCGGCGGCGGACATGACAGCGTTCTGGCGGACATGGACGGCGACGGCTTGCGCGACCTGGTCGCCGTGCACTCGACGCGGAACCAGTTCCCCATCCTGAATCCCGGCGTTCACACGGTCTCGACGCGCCTCGGTCTCCCGACCGGCGGTTTCGCGGAGACCGGGACCGACTTCGTCGTCGACGACGAGGCCGCGAGCGTCGACGCGGCGGACTTCGACGGGGACGGTCACGTCGACGTCATCACCACGGTCGACTCGGGCAACAGGTTCCTGCCGGACAACAGGTTCCAGCTGATCCTGGGCGACGGAAACGGCGGCCTCTCCCCGGCGGGGTTCTTCCCGGCCGGTATCGATCCCGTTCGAGCTGCGATCGACGACTTCGACCTGGACGGCAGGCTGGACGTCGTCGTCGCGGCCATCGGCGACACGCGAACCTCGGTGCGGTACGGGGAGGTCGGCGGCGGTTTCAGCGTCCCGACCTGGTTCGAGATCGGCGGGGCCGCCGACGTCGCGACCGGTGACCTCGACGAGAACGGATTCCCCGACTTCGTTGCGGCGATCAAGGCCACCGACCGGGTCGCGGTCATGGCCGGTGACGAGAACGGGGACTTCACCCTGAACGGTCCGTTCGTCATGGGCGCGGGTCCGCACAGGGTCGCGCTCGGCGATTTCGACGGAGACACGGACCTCGACCTCGTGACGGCGAACCACGCTTCCGAGGACATCACCCTGCGCCCCGGGAACGGGAACGGGTTCTTCTCGGGGGTGACCACGGTTCTTCCCACCGGCAGGTGGGCGCCGCGGGACATCCTCGCCGCGGACCTCGACAGCGACGGGGCGCTCGACCTGGCGGTCGTCAACACCTGGTACGAGGACGTCACGCTGATGCTCGGCAACGGCGACGGCACGTTCGAGCACGAGCACGTCGGTGGGCTGCACTCACCGGACGCCGTGCACTCGACGGACTACGACCTGGACGGGAACCTCGATCTCCTCGTCACCGGAGACCCGTCGGAGCACGACATGCCCTACGGCGAGAGTCACGCCGTGTTCCCGGGCGACGGCGAGGGGCGTTTCGAGGGAGTCCGGCACGTCCACCACGGCGAGAAGGCCCTGGACAGTTTCGGGTTCGAGACGCTCGTGGAGGACCTCGACAACGACGGGCTGGAGGACGTGATCGTCAATACGAGGGACGGGTTCTCCGTCTCGATCGGACTGGGGGGAGAGCGGTTCGCGCCGACCGTGACCTATGCCATCCCCTCTCCTTCGCGCGGTTTTTCGCTCGACGACTTCGACTCGGACGGGTTCATGGACGTCGTTCTCATACACCCCGGCCCTGGCTCCAAGTCGGACATCGCCGTTCTGCTCAACGCGGGCGATGGGACCCTTGGTTCGCCGAGCACGCTCACCACGGCCTTTGTCGGCGACGTCTACAGCAAGGACGTGGACGGGGATACCTTCCCCGACCTCGTCATCGCCTACGGGACGAGCCAGGCGATTTCCTTCCTGTCCGTGGCGATCTCCAAGGGGAACGGCAGCTTCGAGTTTCCCGGCTTCTACGGTGCGGGCGGTTTCGTCACGGACCTCGTGCCGGAGGACCTCAACGGAGACACGTTCCCCGATCTCGCCTACTCCGTCACGGACGAGACCTTCAACGTCCGGCTCAACAAGGGTGACGGCACGTTCACGAGCGCCGTGGTCCACCCGGCCGTCGATGCGAACCACCTCCTGCTCTCCGGCGACCTGAACAACGACCTCGCCCTGGACTTCCTCGCCGGAACCGAGGTGTTCCTGAACGACGGCGCCGGCGCGTTCACCTCGGCCGGGTCCGTCGCGATCGCACTCGCATGGCCCGTCCTGCACGACGTCGACGGCGATGGCGTGCTCGACATCGTGGGCGTGGAGATGACCGGGTTCTGGGGGGCGATTCCTCCCCAGTCGATCGGAGCGGTGGGCGTCCACCTGGGCAACGGCGACGGCACGTTCGGAGCGCAGTTGACGTCGCCCGGCCACACCTTCTTCGGCATCGGCGACTTCTTCCGGACGTCGGGGCTCTTCCTCGACGACCTCGACGGCGACGGCCTCACGGATGCCGTGCTGCTCGACGTCCCGGCCGGGGAGATCACGATGTTCCGCGGCGACGGCGGCGGGACGTTCAGCGGTCCAGAGACCCACTTCGTCGCCCGCGGGATCGAGGCCCTCCGGTCCGCGGACCTCGACGGCGACGGGATCCGCGACCTGGTGGCCGGGAGCATCTCCGGTCGCTTCGCGGTCCTCATCAACCAGCTCGGAGAATGACAGCTTGGTGGAGACCATGACTCGGACCCAGCTGCCCCTCTTCCTCGCCCTCGTCGCCGTTGTCGTCGTCCATTCCGTGTCCACCGCACAGGTCTGCGGGACGGAGGTCGTCCTGAAGCGTCTCGACGCCGGTACCGCCGGGCCCGAGCTCACGACGCCGGACGGCGCGCCCGTCGTCGGCGGGCCGTTCTCGCTCCGGATCGAGGGCGCGTTCCCGAACTCGAGCGGTGCGCTCGTCTACAGCCCTGTCGAGGCGCCGTTCTTCGACCCGACCTACGGAGCGATCTTTCACTTCGGCACGCCCCTCAAGTCGGTGTTCTTCACGACGGACGGGAGCGGCGCTTCGCCGTTGCAGTTCCCTCTCGTCGCGGTCGATCCGTTCCTGTGCGGCGGGTTCGTTGTCTTCCAGGCGGGAGTCTTCGATCCCGGAGCGCAGAACGGCGTGGGCGTGACGAACGCGTTGCGGATGGTGGTGGGCGAGCACACGGGTCGGATCTTCGAGCCCGAGCTCTTCACCGACAGGGGCGGGCAGGACTTCGCACTGGGAGACCTCGACGGCGACAGCCTGCGAGACCTCGCCACCGTCATCGACGATCCGTTCACCGCGGATCACGTGCTCTCGGTCAGGCTCGGTCGCGTCAGCGGAGGGTTCGAGGAGACGGGTAGCGATACCTCGTTCAACGTCCAGGGAGGGGGCTTCCCCCAGACCGTCGCCCGCGCGAGCGTGGAGCTCGCCGACTTCACGGGGGAAGGGGACCTGGACGCGCTCGTCGTCTCCCAGGAGGAGAACGGATTCCACGTCTTCCTGGGCGACGGGAACGGAGACTTCTCGGGTTCCGTGCTCTCGCCCGCGGGCCTGGTCCCGCTGCAGGCCGCGATCGAGGACTTCGACCTGAACGGTGTGCTCGACGTCGTCGTCGCCAACAGCGGGGACACGATGACCTCCGTCCACCTCGGGCTCGGAACGGGCTCCTTCGGCACGCCGACGACCTTCGCGACGGGTGGTGCGCACGACGTCGTCTGCGGAGACCTGAACGACGACGGGTTCACGGACGTAGTCGGCGCGCTGCGGGATACCGATCGCGTCTCGAGCATGACCGGGGACGGGACCGGAGACTTCCAGCTGAAGGGCCCCTTCGTCGTGGGCTTCGGTCCGACGCACGTGGTCCTGGGAGACTTCGACGGGGACACGAAGCTGGACGTCGTGACGGCCAACCTCTTCTCCGACGACATCACGCTGCGCCCCGGCAACGGGAATAACTTCTTCTCTCCGGTGACCACGGTCATCCCCACCGATGGGGGCACACCCAGGGACTTGCTCGCCACGGACCTCGACGGCGACAGCGAGCTCGACCTGGCGTTCGTCAGCGACCTGAACGAGAACGTCACTTTGATGTACGGGAACGGCGACGGCACCTTCGAGCTCGAGCGTGTCTCCAGGATCCCCAGTCCGGATGCGGTGAACGTGACCGACTTCGACCTGGACGGGATCCTCGACCTCATGGTCGTCGGTGCCAAGGACAACTCCACGCTGGGGGGGGACGACGGCTACCACGTGGCATTCCCGGGCGACGGGGCCGGCCGGTTTCGGGGGATCAAGCAGTTCCTGATTGGCCTCGGCGTCAACGACGGGGAAGTCATCATCGCGGACATGAACAACGACGGCCTCGACGACGCCGTCGTTCGAGGTGGCAAGGAGGTTCACGTCCTGCTCGGGTCGCGGACCGGCTCGATTTCATCATCGGGCCGCACGGCGGACTCGGAGGAGCACCTGGTACGAGACTTCGACGGAGACGGGTTCCGGGACGTCGTCCTCGTGGATGATGGATCCGTGTCCGTATTGCTCAACGCGGGGGACGGGACGCTCGGCGTGCCGATCACCTCGGCCTCGATCTCGGACCCTCGTTTCGTCTTCGCCGAGGATCTCGATGGAGATACCGCCACCGACCTGATCGTGGCCTCTTTCACGGCGATCGAGGTGTTCATCGGCAACGGCGACGGAACGTTCGCGCCACCCGCGAGCTACACCCTGAATGGAGGCCAGATCATAGGCCCCACTCGGTTCTACGCCGTGGACCTGAACGGGGACGCCCTGGTCGACCTGGTGTTCACCTTGGCCGGGTCGCTCGTCGTGCGCCTGAACGCTGGAGACGGGACGTACGGAGCGGAGGTCGCCTACCCCTCGGTCGGTCGCATCGACCAGTTCTTCACGGAGGACCTGGGGGGAAGCGCAGAGCCCGACCTCGTGTACGCGGTCGACGACGTCGTCAAGGTCCGGATCAACGTGGGCGACGGGACCTTCGTGAACGAGGCGACCTACGCGGCCGCCAACGCGGACTTCAGTCTCCTCAGCGGCGACCTGGATGGAGATCAGGACATCGATCTCATCGGTGCGCAGCAGGTGCTCCTCAACCACGGCGACGGCACGTTCTTCTCCGGTGCATCGATCCCCGTCTTCCTGCACCACCCCATCGTTCTGCTCGACGTGAACGACGACGATGACCTCGACTACGTCGGAATGACGGTGGATCCCTCAGAAATCAGTGTCGTCCTGGGAAACGGCGATGGAACGTTCGCTGCTCCATTGAACTCCGCGACCGACGACTTCTGGCGATTCACCCCATTGCTCTTCGAAGACTTCGACGGTGACGCCGTTCTCGACGTCATCTTCTCCGTGACCGGCGAGGAGCAGCTCTTCATGCTCCCAGGCAGCGGTGACGGGACGTTCGGCACTGAAGTGCCCTACTACGGATCTTTCGCTGCGGAGGACCTGCGCTCGGCCGATTTCGACGGCGATGGGATCCGCGATCTGGTGCAGACCAACTCGGGCATCGCCTCGGTCCTGATCAACCAGCTCGGAGAATGACAGTCAGGAGATGACCATGATTCGGACCCCATTGTCCCTCGTCCTCGTCCTCGTCTTCCAGTCCGTGTCCACGGCACAGGTCTGCGGGACGGAGGTCGTGCTGAAGCGGCTCGACGCCGGCACCGTCGGCCCCGAGCTCACGACGCCCGACGGCGCACCCGTCGTCGGCGGGCCGTTCTCGCTCCGGATCGAGAACGCGTTCCCGAACTCGAGCGGGGCGCTCGTCTACAGTCCGGTCGAGGCGCCGTTCTTCGATCCGACCTACGGCGTGACCTTCCACTTCGGTGCCCCCTTCAGCACGGTGTTCTTCGGGACCGACAGCGAGGGGAGCTCGCCGAAGAAGTTCGTCCTCCCCGCGGTCGATCCGAGCCTGTGCGGAGGGTTCGTGATCTTCCAGGCGGGAGTGTTCGATCCGGGGGCGCAGAACGGCGTCGCGGTGACGAACGCGCTGCGGATGCGTGTGGGTGAGGTCCGGAGAGCCCCGTACCCGGGCGCCCGTGTGATCGTCAACGCCGGCTTCTCCGATTCCAGCCGCTCCGTTGCTACCGGCGATTTCGATGGCGACGGGATCCCGGACGTGGTCTCGGGAAGCACCGCCGGTGTCTCTGTCGCGCTGGGATCGTCCGACGGGAGATTCGGGGACCACCAGGACATCGCCAGCGGTTGGGAGTCTCATTCCGTGGCCGTGGCGTATCTGGACGGAGACTCCTTCCTGGACATAGCGGCCACGCGGACTCCCTCTGAAGTCTGCGTCTTCCTGGGGAACGGTGACGGCACGTTCGCATCGGAGGTGTGTTACTCCGCCGGTAGCGCACCGTTCTGGGTGTCGATCGAGGACCTCGACGGCGATACCGATTCCGACATGGTCGTCGTGAACCGGATGTCCGACGACGTGTCGATCCTGCTGGGAAACGGTGACGGGACGTTCCAAGCGGCGACCAGTCGCACAGTCGGCGACGATCCCCATGAGGTCCGGATCGCGCTCATCGACGGAGACTCCGACTTGGACCTGGCCGTCGTCAACAAGGGCTCGGGCGACGTGTCGATCCTTCTGGGGAACGGAAACGGGACCTTCGGGCCGGTGACCATCGTGCCGATCGCCGGCGCGCCCGTGTCGCTGGCCCTCGCCGACTTTGACGGTGACACCGAGCTCGACCTCGCCGTGGCTCGTTTCAACCCGAATCAAGTGGGCATCTTGCCGGGGAACGGAGACGGGACCTTCGGGGCGATGGTCCTCTACCAGGTTCAGAAGAACCCGGTCACCCTGGTGGTGCACGACGTGGACGGGGATTCAGAGCTCGACGTGGTGGTGGGAAACCTGGCCGACGCCACGGTGAGCGTCCTGCGCGGCGTCGGCGACGGCTCCTTCGGACCGATCGACCACCACAATGTCGCCCGCAATCCGCGTTCGCTGGCGTTCGACGACGTGGACCTGGACGGAGACCCGGACCTCTTGATCGCATCCGCCGCGACTCCCTACAGAGGTGTCAGCGTCTGGCACAACCACGGCAACGGAACCTTTGGAGCTCAGGGGCGGTTCTTCGCCGGCAATCCGACCTTCAGGGTGAAGCTGGCGGACCTCGACGCGGACGGAGACGAGGACGCTGTCGTCGCGGGCCCCTCGGTCCTCCTGGGGAACGGAGACGGGACGTTCGAGGCACCAGTGTCCATCGGAGCGTCGGGATCCTACTTCGATATCGGAGATGTCGACGAAGACGGAATCCTGGACATCGTCTCGAGCTTGGGACCCTCGACCATTGTCGTTTACCCGGGGGCGGGGGACGGCACCTTCGGCAGTCCGGCGTTGGTGGTCAACCTCTTCTACGATGTCGACGAACTGCGCGTCAGGCGAGCTGACGAGGATTCGCATCTGGATATCGTTTTCGTAACGGACAGCACGATCTCTTCCCCGTTCTTTCTCCTCGGCAACGGTGACGGAACGTTCGGCGCCCCGCTTCCTGTCGGTGGCCAGGTCTTCACGTCCGTGGAAGTCGCCGACCTGGATGGCGATACGATTCCCGACCTCACCGCCATGCATCACTCCACTCCCGAGAACCTTGTCGTGTTCCTGGGGACGGGCTCGGGAGCGTTCGGTCCTCCCGTGAGCTACCCGACGGGATCGACGAACTTCGTGGGTCCGCTCGCGGTCGGCGACGTGAACGACGACGGGGCGACGGACGTGTTCGCGGGCGCCAACGTGTTGCTCGGCATGGGAGACGGCACTTTCGATACCCCCTTCGTGGTCCCCCTGGTGGGTCCCTTTGGCGGCGTAGGTGCGTTCCGTGACGTCACCGGCGACGGCCTGGTGGATCTGCTGACCCTGGAGGCCACGAGGCAGAGCCTGAGGCTGCACCCGGGCATGGGCGATGGGACCTTCGCCACTCCCTACGTCTACCAGTTCGGTGGGTTCGATTTCGCGACGGGCGACCTGGATCGAGACGGCATTCCCGACCTCGTGATGCCCGACGGCACCGACGAGATATTCGTGTTCTTGAACCAGATCGGCGAGTGAGCCCACGAAGAAAGAAGGCCCCCGACCCCGCGGGGGGGCGGGGACCGGAGGCCCAGGGAAGGGAGGGAGCTCTCGTCAGGCGCCGTTCGCGACGGCCGCGGCCTCGCGGCTCACGGGCTCGATCGTGAACGCGCCGTCTCGGAAGTCGACGTAGGCGACCTGACCGCGGACCAGCGTGCCGCCGAGGATGGCCTCGGCCAGCGCGTTCTGGACGCGCTTCTGGATCGCGCGCTTCAGCGGGCGCGCGCCGTACTCGGGGTCGTAGCCCTCGCGCGCGAGCTCGTCCTTCGCCGCTTCGGAGACGTCCAGGCCGATCTCCTGCTCCGCGAGGTGCGTCGCCACGCGGGCGATCTGCACGTCGACGATCCGGCGCAGGTGCTGCTCGTCGAGGGCGGTGTAAGTGAGCACCTCGTCGAGGCGGTTCAGGAACTCGGGGCGGAAGAACTCGCGGAGCTGCGACTCCTCGCGGATGTTGCTCGTCATCAGGACGAGCGTCTGCGTGAAGTCCACCTGGCGGCCCTTGCCGTCCGTCAGCCGCCCGTCGTCGAGGATCTGGAGCAGGACGTGGAACACGTCCGGGTGCGCCTTCTCGACCTCGTCGAGCAGGAGGACCGAGTGCGGCTTGCGCCGCACGGCCTCGGTCAGCGCACCGCCCTCGTCGTACCCGATGTAGCCGGGAGGCGCGCCGATCATGCGCGCCACGGAGTGCTTCTCCATGTACTCGCTCATGTCGAGTCGGATCATCGCCGTCTCGTCGTCGAACAGGAACTCGGCCAGCGCGCGCGCCGTCTCGGTCTTGCCGACGCCGGTCGGTCCGAGCAGCAGGAAGCTCCCGAGCGGCCGCGTCGTCTCCTGCAGTCCCGCACGCGCGCGACGCACGGCCTCGGAGATCGCCGCGATCGGCTTCTCCTGGGAGATCAAACGCTCGCCGATGCGCTCCTCCATGTGCAGGAGCTTGTCGCGCTCGGTCTCGAGCAGTCGCGTCGCCGGGATGCCGGTCCAGCGACTGACGACGCCCGCGATCGCCTCGGCGTCGACTTCCTCGGGGAGCAGCGCGCCGCCCTCCTGGACCTCGGCCAGCTTCGCCTCGACGGCCTCGACGTCCTTCGTCGTCTCGGGCACGTCCTTGAAGCGGATCTCGGCCACGCGCTCGAGGTCGCCCTCGCGTTCCTTCTTGTCCGACTCGGACTTCAGGGACTCGAGCAGCATCTTCCCGGCGCGGATCTTCGTGATGAGCTCCTTCTCGCGGTCCCAGCGGGCACGCAACGCGCTCCGCCGCTCACCGAGCTCGGCCAGCTCGCGCGCGATCTCCTCCAGCCGCCGCGCGTTCTTCTTCTTGTCTTCGCTCGACAGCGCCGAGCGCTCGATCTCGAGCTGGCGCGTGCGGCGCTCGAGCGTGTCGAGCTCCGGCGGCAGCGAGTCGAGCGCCATGCGGATCTGCGCCGCCGCCTCGTCCACGCAGTCGATGGCCTTGTCCGGCTGGAACCGATCCGTGATGTGGCGGTCTGCGAGCCGCGCAGCCGCGACCAGCGCGTCGTCGAGGATGCGCACGCCGTAGTGCACCTCGTAGCGTTCCTTCAGCCCGCGCAGGATCGCGATCGTGTCGTCCAGCGACGGCTCGTCGATCATCACCGGCAGGAAGCGCCGCTCGAGCGCCTTGTCCTTCTCGATGTACTTGCGGTACTCGTCGAGCGTCGTCGCGCCGATGCAGTGCAGGTCGCCGCGCGCGAGCGCCGGCTTGAGCATGTTCGCCGCGTCGACGGCGCCCTCGGCGCCGCCCGCACCCACGAGCGTGTGCAGCTCGTCGATGAAGAGCACGACGTCGCCATCGCCCTCGGTGATCTCGTTCAGGACGGCCTTGAGCCGCTCCTCGAACTCGCCGCGGTACTTCGCGCCGGCCAGCAGCGACCCGATGTCGAGCGCCATGATGCGCTTGCCCTTGACGCTCTCGGGCACGTCGCCCGCGACGATGCGTCCCGCGAGTCCCTCGACGATCGCCGTCTTGCCGACGCCCGGGTCGCCGAGCAGCACGGGGTTGTTCTTGCGCCGCCGCGAGAGCACCTGCATCACGCGCCGGATCTCGGCGTCGCGTCCGATGACCGGGTCGAGCTTGCCCTGCCGGGCTTCCTCCGTGAGGTCACGCGCGTACTTCTCGAGCGCCTCGAAGCTCGCCTCGGGGTTCTGGGAGTCGACGCGCCGGTTGCCGCGCACCTCGGAGAGCGCGGCCTCGATGCGAGCGACGTCGAGTTGCCGCGCCGCGAACAATCCCGACACGACCGGTCCGCCCTTCGCGGCCAGCGCGACGAGGAGGTGCTCGGTCGACACGTACTGGTCGCCGAGGCGCTTCGCCGCGGCGGTCGCCTCCGACATGGTCGCGGCGAGGAGGCGTGTTGCGCCTAGCTCGCCGCCCTCGGAACGCGGGAGCTTCTCGAGCTCGAGCGCGAGCTCGTTCTTCACGACGCTCGGGTCGACCTCGAGCTTCTTGAGCACGGCCGAGGTGACGCCCTCGGGCTCCTCGAGGAGCGCGAAGGCGAGGTGGATGGGTGTGAGCTCCGGGTGGCCGGCGGACGTCGCGAGCTCCTGGGCTCGTTGCACGGCCTCGGTGGACTTCTGCGTGTAGCGATCTTGCATCGGGTGTTGCCTCCACCCCCGGGATGCAAGCCGCGTGCCCGGCCCCAGAGTGGTGTGAGGGCCGATTCGATAGCCCGCGAGTGCCGAATGAGCATGCGATGGTGCCAAAACGGCAGCACAGGTAAGGGCCTCGGCCCGCCTCTCCGTCGTGGTCCAATGCCGCCTCGATGGGGGAGCCTGGGGACACGGGGGGGATCTCGCGCGGCCGCATCGCCGTCGTGGCGTTTCTCTGCGCCGTGGCCGGGGTCTGGCTCTACTGGCCGGCCCTGGGGCTCGGCTACCACCTCGACGACTACGTCCACATCGCGACCCTCGAGGGGGCGGGCGTCATGCCGGGGAAGACCTGGTACGAGCTCTTCACCTTCGTCGTGCCGGGGTCCGATCGTCTGGGGCCGATCCAGGGCGACTACGTGCCGTGGTGGGGAGCGGAGGATCTGCTCCTGCGGTTCTTCCGCCCGCTGTCGGGTCTGACCTACGCGATCGATTACGCCCTGTGGGGCGACGATCCCGTCGGATTCCACGCGACGAACCTCGTCCTGTACGCCGGGCTCATCGTCGGGAGCGTGCTCTTCTTCGCGCGGCTCGCGCAGCTCTCGGGTCGCGGAATCTGGACGGTGCTGCTCGCCGGACTCGTCTTCGCTCTCGCGCGCGAGCACGAGGGGAGCGTCTCCTGGATCGCGGGACGCAACACGCTCGTCAGCATCTTCTTCTGTCCGCTCGCGCTGCTCGCGTACCACCGCTGGAGGACGTCGAAGCGGCGGCGGGATCTCGCGCTCGCGCTCGCTCTGTTCGGTCTCGGGCTCCTCTCGAACGAGACGCCCGTTGCGCTGTCGGGCTTCTACTTCGCCTACGAGGTATCGCTCGCGCGCGACCGGATCCCCGACCGCGTGCGCGGGATCCTGCCGATGGCGCTGCTCGCCGTCGCGTGGCTCGCGTTCTTCTCCCTCGCGGGCTACGGCGCGAAGAACTCGGACTGGTACGTCAACCCGATCACGCACTTCGGTCGGTTCCTCGACCAGGGGCTGACCCAGAACCTGCCTCTGTACGTCCTCGACCTCACGCTGCCGGGAGCACTCGAGCCCAGGTTCGCGGGCCACGCGGGGCACTTCGTGCCCTGGCTCCTCGCGTTGTTCCCGAGTCCGGGCTCCATGATCGCGGTAGCGACCTACACGTTGCTCGGCGCCTTCGTCGTCCACGCCGCCGTCGATCGCACCGTTCGATTCGCGCTGGTCGGGACTCTCGCCTCGCTGGTTCCCCTCGCCGCGTCTCCGACGGCCGCCCGCGTGCTCCTGCTCCCGACGATCGGGATGTCCTGGGTCTTCGCGGCGTTCGCGACGACGGCTCTCGCGAAGCTTCGACGCCCGCGGTCGCTGCTCCGGCCGTGGAACGCGGGCGCGGTCCTCCTGGCGGCCGCCCTGCTCGCGACCCTGGCGAGCGATCCAGGGATCGCTCGCCACCTGGTCCGGGAGAAGGCGAGCTGGGCGCACAACATCCACGCGCGCACGATGGAGCTCGAGCTGCCCACGGGCGACGAGCGGATCGTGCTCGTGACGGCGCCCTCCGGACAGGAGGCGCTCATCCTGCCGCTCATCCGTTTGAAGGAAGGCCTGGGGCTGCCGGCCGGCATCTGGGGGCTCACGGCGAGCGAGGGTGTGTACACGTTCACGCGCACGAGCGAGCGCGGATTCCGACTCGACCTGTACCCGGAGGGACGTCCCGCGGGCATGATCCCGAAGGCCTGGTCCGGGCTCTACCGTGACGACTTCGACTTCTCCGTCGGCCAGCGCTTCGAGCGCGGCGTGCTCCACGTCGAGCTCGCCGACGTCGGGCCGGGCGGCACCGTCTACGGGATCGACGTCGAGCTCGACCGACCCCTCGGGGATCCCGACGTGTGGCTGATGGTCTTCCGGGATCGCGCGTGGGCGCGGCTCGAGGTTCCGGCCGTCGGGGAGAGCATCGTTCTTCCGACCCTGCCCGCGCGGTGACGATGGAGAAGGAGAGCTCCGTCACCGTCCGGCGCGCTCACGTCGTCGCGATCACGCTCCTCAGCGTCGCCGTCGGCGTCTGGGTCTTCTGGCGCGCGATCGACGTCGGGCTGTACCTCGACGACTACCTGCACCTGGCCAAGGTTCAGGGGCAGGCCGTCCTGGGAACGCTCGGGCGCTGGAACCTCTTCACCTTCGCGCAGCCGGGGCCGGATCCGCTGGGTCCGATCCAGGGGGACTTCCTGCCCTGGTGGCATCACCCCGAGCTCCGGCTGCACTTCTTCCGACCGCTCGCAGTGGCGACCTACCACGTCGATCACGCGCTGTTCGGCTCGAATCCCACGGCGTTCCACGCGTCGAGCCTCGTCTGGTACGCCGGCGTGATCGCGGGCTGCGTCTGGCTCTATGCGCTGATCGCGCGGGAGACGGGCCGCGGTCCGTGGACCGTCCTGCTCGCCGGTGTGATCTTCGCCGCGGCGCGCGAGCACGAGGGGAGCATCGGCTGGCTCGCAGGGCGGTACACGCTCGTGAGCACCTTCTTCTGCCCGCTCGCGATGCTGGCCTACCACCGCTGGCGGAGCTCGAGGTCGCGCGCGGCGCTGGCCTGGTCTCTCGCCTGGTTGACGCTCGGCCTGCTCGGGAGCGAGGTCCCGGTCGCCTTCTTCGGCTTCTTCCTCGCCTACGAGGTCTCGCTGGCCAGCGACTCCTGGCCCGAGCGTGTGCGCGGGATCCTGCCGGTCGTGCTGCTCTACGCGGCGTGGTTCGCGTTCTACGTCGCGTCCGGGTACGGGACCGAGCACACCGAGTGGTACGTCAACCCGATCACGCAGCCCGCCGAGTTCGTGCAGCAGGGGCTCGGGAGGAACCTTCCCCAGAACTTCACGAACATCCTGCTCCCCGCAGCGGCCGAGCCGGAGTGGGCGCGCCACATTCCCGGGCTGCGCTTCGTCGTCGCCCTGTTCGAGGATCCGCTGGAGCTATCCTCCTGGCTCGTGATCGTCCTCTTCGCGGCGTTCGCGGCGCAGGCCTTCGTCGACCGCGGTATGCGGTTCGCGCTGGTCGGCACGCTGCTCGCGTTGCTCCCGATGTCGGCCGCGCCGGTGCAGCAGCGTGTGCTCCTCGTCCCGACGATCGGTGGCGCGTGGATCTTCGCGAGCTTCGTCGCCGGAGCCCTCGGCTTCCTCGCGCGGCCGGCCGCGCTCAGACGCCCCTGGAACGCCGTACGCCTGCTGCTCGCCGTCGGGATCCTCGGCGCCTTGACCCAGGAGGTCCGGATCGCGCACTACCGCCTCGCCATCAAGACGCAGCGCAACGCGGCGCAACTCGAGCGCGCGCTCATCCTCCCGATACCCGACGAGGTCACCGACGACATGCGCGTGATCCTCGTCACGGTGAAGGAGGGCTCGGAGGCGCTGTACCTCCCCATCCTCCGCGCGCAGCAGGGCCTCGGCTGGCCCGGCGCCGTGTGGGGGCTCTACTCGAGCAGCGGCACGCACGAGCTCACGCGCACCGGCGATACGAGCTTCCGCCTCGCGATCCGGCCGGAGGAGCGCCCGAAGGGCTTGATGGAGCGCTGGGGGCTCGGGCTCTACCGCGACGAGTTCGGGTTTCGCCGCGGCCAGGAGTTCCAGGTCGGCGCGCTGCACGTGACCGTCGCGGACGTCGACGAGAAGGGCGCGGTCCACGCCGTCGACGTCGAGATCGACCGCTCGCTCGACGATCCGGACGTGTACCTCATCGCCTGGGAGGCGGGCGAGTGGGTGCGGCTCGAGCTCCCGTTCGAAGAGAGCGTGATCACGCGCCCGTGAGCTCTCCTCGCCCCATGTCTTCGGAGCTCACCCGCGGGCGCGTCCTCTTCGCCGCGTTCGTCGCGATCGTCCTGAGCACGTGGCTCTTCTGGCCCGCGCTGGGGATGGGCTTCCACTACGACGACTACATCCACCTGAGCATCGTCCAGGGGGACGGCGTCCTGCCGCAGGACGGGCCGCTCGAGATGTTCGCGTTCGCCGAGCCGGTGCCGGACCGGATGGGGCCGATCCAGGGCGACTACCTGCCGTGGTGGCGCGGGGAGGACCTGGTCATCCGCTTCCTGCGTCCGCTCGCCGCGCTCACGTACTACCTCGACCACGCGCTCTTCGGCGCGAACCCCGTGGCGTTCCACGCCATGAATCTCGCGTGGTACGCGGGCGTGATCCTCGGCGCGGTCTTGCTCTACGCGACGCTCGCGCGCCGATCCGAGCGCGGCGTCGCACCCGTGCTCCTGGCGGGACTCGTCTTCGGAATCGCGAGCGAGCACGTGGGGAACGCCGCGTGGCTCTTCGGCCGTTATTCGCTCGTGGGCGCGGTCTTCTGCCCGCTCGCGCTGCTCGCCTACGATCGCTGGCGGAGCGAGGGCTCCCGCGCGGCGCTCGCCTGGACGCTCGTCTTGCTCGCCGCGGGCCTCGCCGCGAGCGAGGCGCCGATCGCGCTGTGCGGCTTCTTCCTCGCCTACGAGCTCTCGCTCGCCCGCGACGGGCTCGGCGCGCGCGTGCGCGGAATCCTGCCCGTCGTGCTGCTCGCCCTGGCCTGGGTCGCGCTCTACGCAGGTGCGGGCTACGGGACGAAGAACTCCCCGTGGTACCTCGACCCGCTCGACGACCCGGCGGAGTTCATCGCGGTCGGGCTCGGGCGGCACCTGCCGGAGAACGCGGTCCGGCTCGTCCTCCCGATCGGGCTGGAGCTTCCGCTGTCCGCCTCCGCGCTCCCGATCGTCGTGCTCGCCGTCCTGGCCGTCGGCGCCTTCCGCGACAGGACGACGCGTTTCGCGCTCCTGGGCTCCTTCCTGAGCCTGATCCCGATCTCGGGCGCGCTGCCGACTCAGCGGGTCTTGCTCCTTCCGTCGATGGGGTTCGCCTGGGTCGTGGCGGCGTTCGTCGTCGACACCGTCGGCGCCGTTCGCCGGCGCCCCCTGCACCCGTGGAACGCGCCCCGGATCGTGCTCGTCCTGCTCCTGTTCTTCGGGCTCGCGAAGGAGCCCGAGGTGGTCCGCACGCGCATCGCGTTCCCGACCCACGTCGCGCACGCGATCCGCGCGCGCGCGCTCGCGCTGGACGTGCCCGAAGGCCGGCCGGAGGGCGTGCGCGTCCTGATGGTCACCGTCCCGTCGCCGGTCGAGGTCCTGTACCAGCCGCTCGTCCGTCTGCAGCTCGGCAAGGGCTGGCCGGAGGGCAACTGGGGGCTTTCGACGTGCAACGGAGACCACGCCTTCGAGCGGACGGGTGCGAGGAGCTTCCGCCTGCGCGTCGCTCCGGAGAACCCGGTGGGATTCCTGGGGCCCGTGGTCGGGCCGTTCCGCGACGACGTTCGGGTCGACGTCGGGACCGTGATGCGCACCGGCGTCCTCGAGGTCACCGTGGCCGAGACGGACGAGGCGGGGCTCGTGCGCGCGCTCGACGTGGCGCTCGACCTCGCCCTGGACGACCCGAACGTCTGGCTCGTCACCTGGGAGGACCAGGCCTGGAAGCGGCTGGCGCCGCCGCCGGTGGGGGAGTCGGTGACGATCCGGACGCGCCACGCGTCACCCTGAGTGCTTGCCCCGGCCCCGCCGAAGTGGGACAAGGGTCGCGTGGCCGCTCGAGCCGAGCCGAGGACTCGCGAGTTCCCCGCCGTCGTCCTGACGATGGCGGAGGCGGCCTGGGCCGCCGGTCTCGCGCGCGAGGAGCTGGAGCAGGCCGTGCGCGAGGGGCGGATCGCCGTGCGCCGCGTCGTTCGTGCCGGCCGGGTGGTGTCGGTGGTTGCGCTCGAGGAGCTCCAGCACCTGCACGAGAACGAGGCTACGCGCAAACAAGGTCGTGAAGAGGAAGCGACGCGTCTCGCGCAGCGCAACGCCCGTCTCGAGGGCGAGCTCGTCGCGAGCGAGCGCGTGGAACGCTCGCTCCAGCGCTACACCGATCGCCTCGAGGAGCGCAGCGGCAACCGCATCAGCGAGCTGGAGGGGCACCTCCACGAGGCGCGCCGTCGCGAGATGACGCTCGCCCGCGCGCTGGGGAATGCGGAGGCCAAGCTCGCCCGTTACGAGGCGCTGGCGCCGCCCGGCGAGCCCTAGCCCGCATCCCTCACGGGGTCGTGAGCCAGAACGCCTCGAGTCGGATCCTGCTGGTGCTTTGCGCGTGCCGGCCCCGCAGTCGACCTTGAACAGGTCGTCGAGGACGCCGGTGCGCGCAAAGTGCCGGCAGGAGCCGAGAGGCCGGCGCAGCCGGCCGTTCGTGGTGTTCTGGCCGCGAACCCGTGA
>JAJDET010000105.1 GCA_029259655.1 Planctomycetota bacterium | reverse complement strand
GCTCCTCTACTTCACCTACTCCCGCTTTCGCCTGCCGATCCTCCTGGCCTGGATGCCGTTCGCCGGAGCGGGCGCTGCGCGGCTCGTCGACGCGCTCCGGCGGCGCACACACATCGGAGTCTCGGGCGCTGCAGCGGCGGCCGCGCTGCTCGCCGTCTCCTACGTCCCCTTCGAGGGCGAGTATCCGCGGCAGCTCGCGGCGAACACGATGGTCGACAGCGCGGACGCGTGGAACCGACTCGGTCGTCCCGAGCGCGCGGAGCGGCTCCTCGAGCGAGCCCTGACCGAGGTCCCGGCGAGCTCCAAGGCCGAGCTCGCGCTCGGCCGGCTCCGATTGCAGCAGGGCGACGAGCGAACGGCGAAGCGACACTTCGTTCGAGCCTGGTCCGTTCCCGGCGCGCTGCCGTCGGCGCTCCTCGAGCTCGCGCGGCTCGAGCTGGCCGCGGCCGACCCCGCGCTGCGCGACCCGGACGAGGCCGCCCGGAGGCTGCGCGCCTGGCTGGCGGGAGCGGACGCGTCGAGCTCCGCCTGGCCACGGGCGGCGAACCTCCTGGCGTCGGGTCTCGTCGACCACCCGGACGTCGCGATCCATCCCGGAGAGGCCCGCGGGCTGGCCGAGCGGGTGCTAGCACTCCATCCCGACGACCGGGCAGCCCCGCTCGTGCTCGAAGCCATCGATGCAAGCGAGGCCGACTAGTGTCCCGCGGACTCCGCTCGGAGCCAGGCGAGGTAGCGGGCCTCGACCGAGGCGGGCTCGAGCGCGACGCACTCCGGAACCTCGTAGGGGTGTAGCTCGGCGAGCGCGGCCTCCAGCTCACCGATCCGGCCCGCGACGGTCTTCGCGACCAGGAGGAACTCGGCGTCTTCCTGGACCTGGCCCTTCCACCGATAGACGCTGGTGATCCCCGGGATGACGTTGACGCAGGCAACCAGGCCCCGCGCCACGAGCTCCCGCGCGAGGACCAGTGCGTTCTCCTCGTCCGGAGCCGTCACGAGGACGACTCGCGGCGTGTCTCGCGCGGCGCCCGCGGTCTCCGCTGCACCCATCGGGGAGAGAGTACCCATGGCGACTCCCGATACAATCTCCCGGCCTGCGACCCAGATGACCACGAACGCGAACCACCCCTCCTCGGCCCCGACCTTCCTCGACCGGCTCGTTCTCGGAACGCTGCCGTTCGTTCCGGCACCGCTGATGCGCCGAGTGGCCTCGCGGTACATCGCCGGCGAGGAACTGGAGGAGGCGCTGGCCGAGCTCGCGAGCCTGGCCGGGCGCGGCTACCCCGGGATCCTCGACATCCTCGGTGAGCACGTCGAGAGCGAGGTCGAAGCGCGCACCGTGCTCGACCAGTACCTGCGGGCCGCCGACGCCGTCGCCGAGAAGGAACTGGACGCCTACGTGTCGGTGAAACCGACGCACATGGGGCTAGCGGTCTCCGAAGACCTCGCCGACGAGCTCTACCAGGTGCTCGCCGCGCGCTGTCGGGAACGGAGCCTCTTCGTCCGCGTGGAGATGGAGGACAGCCCCACGACGGACGCGACCCTGCGCGTCTTCGCCCGCCTGCGGCAGCAGTTCGACAACGTCGGGATCGTGCTGCAGGCACGACTCCTGCGAACCCCGGCGGACATCGCTGCGCTCCCACCCGGGTCGAACGTCCGCATGGTCAAGGGCGTCTATCTGGAGCCGGCGGCGATCGCGCACGTCGACGCGGACGCGATCCGGCGAGCGTACGTGAAGGGCTCGCTCGAGCTCCTCGAGCGCGGCCACTTCGTGGGCCTCGCGACTCACGACGACGCCTTGGCCGACGAGCTCCTGGCTGCGATCGCGGCGCGCGCCATCGGTCCGGACCGCTACGAGCTCCAGGTCCTGCTCGGAGTCCGCGAGCCGCTGTGGAAGCTCTGGATGAGCGCCGGACACACGGTGCGCGTCTACGTGCCCTACGGGCCCGAGTGGCGCGCCTACAGCCTCCGGCGCCTGAAGCAGAACCCGGAGCTCTTGCGCTCGATCGTCCGCAACACGCTTAGACGGGACTAGCGAAGCTCGGTGTGATTCGTGATCGCGGGTCGTGCGCGGGGTGACGAGTCGCGGACGCTCGCAGTGAGTCGTGCGGGTCTCTTCTCGCAGTGGCGTGCTCTCCGCGCACCGGCATCCGCCGGCGTACGCCGGCATTGCGCGACTCCGACACTCGACACCCGGGAACGCGACCCGTCCGCCGGGCACCCCGCCCCCCTACTTTCCGACTTCGAGCCGGCGACCCAGGATCTCCGACAGCTCGCCGGTCGCGTAGATCTTCTCCTGTGTCGACCGGAAGTCGTAGGGAACGCGGTGCCAGGTCACCTGGTGCTCCTCGATCACGGCGTAGCAGGCGCGCGTGTCGCCGTCGCGCGGCTGGCCGGTCGACCCGACGTTGATGAAGTACTTCTCGCCCTTCTTCAGGGGCAACGTCGCGGACTCCGCCCCGTTGAGGGACTGGAACCGGAGGCTCTCGTCGTGCAGGCCCGGATGATGAGTGTGGCCGGCGACCGCGATGTCGTCGAAGGACGCGAACACGGCGCGCAGCTTGTCGGGATTCAAGATCCCGTCGGTGCTCAGCACGTACTCTCGTACGGGGTTGCGAGGCGAACCGTGGACGAAGAGGAAGCGGCCCTCCCGGCGCTTGAGCGGCAAGCCCTTGAGCCAGGCCCAGCGCGCCTTCTTCTCGCTCGAGCTCCACCAGCGCGGCTGCATGCGGTTGCGCGTGTAGTCGATCGCGCCACGGGCATGCGAGTTGAAATCGGATGCGTCGCGGAAGAGCGCCTCGTCGTGGTTTCCCATCAAGCACCAGGAAGAGTGCCCGCGGACCAGGTCGACGCAGAACTCGGGATCCGGTCCGTAGCCGATCACGTCGCCGAGGCACGCGATCTCCTCGACGTCCTGCTCCTGGATGTGATCGAAGACGGCCTCGAGTGCCTCGCGGTTCGAGTGCAGATCGCTGATGACGGCGAGCTTCACGCGCTGCTCTCCTCGCTCGTGGCCGTCGCGCCCAGGTCCGCGAGCGTCGCATCGACGAGGAGCTGCCGCGCCACCTCCAGCGGCTTCGGGATCGTGGCACCCGACGCTTTCCTGTGCCCTCCGCCCCCGAACTGCCGCGCGATCGCGTTGACGTCGAAGTCCGTCTTGCTCCGCAAGGAGACCTTGCAGTTCCCGTCCACGAGCTCGCGGACGAAGACGACGACCTCGATCGTCTCCACCGACCGCAGGACATCGAGCACGAAGTCGCTGTCGACGCGCTCACCGACATCCACCTCGCTCTTCGGGAGCGCGATGAGGGCGAGCCGACCTTCGGCGTGGTACTCCGTGCGCGCGAGGAGCGACGCGATCCACGCGGGTTGTTCGGGCACCTCGCGCTGGTGCAACAGTCGGTACACCTCGAACGGCTGGACGCCGCACCGCACGAGGTCTGCCGTCGCCTCGAGCGTCTCCGCGTCGGTGTTGCTGTACTTGAACCAGCCCGTATCGCTCACGATCGAGGCGAAGATCGCGGTCGCCGCGAGGCGATCGAGCTCCACTCCGAGTGAACGCGCGATCCGGTAGACGAGGAGTCCGGTGGCCGAGGCCGTGACGTCGACGAAGGCGTGATCCCACCACTCGTCGCCGGGATGGATGTGGTGGTCCACGACCATCTTCCGGCTCCCGGCGCGGCCGATGCTCTCGCCCAGGTCGCCGCAGCGCGAGAGCTCGGAGATGTCGAGCAGGACGCTGACGTCGTGGGCGGGGACCTCTCCGCCCTGGAAGACCCCGAAGGTCAGCCCCTCGGTGAAGAAGTCGAACCGCTCGCTCGGCGGATCGGGGTTCAGGATCAGGACCTCCTTGCCGAGCTTCGCGAGGACCCGAGCCAGAGCCGCCTCGGAGCCGATCCCGTCACCGTCCGGACGGACGTGAGACGCGAGCAGGACGCGCTCGGCCGAGGCCAGGACGTCGACGGCCTCGCGTTGATCGGAGTCGAGGTTCGGGGTTCGGGGCATTGGAGTTCCGTCTTCGGCGGCCGCCGCGGCACGAAGATACACGACAGACTCGTAGGACCGAACCCGACCGGTTTCCGCAATCGCCCCCGCGGGGGCTCAGGGAGGTGCTCCGAGGGCGCGAGCGACACCGCCCATCCAGACGCCGCGGATGGGCGGGATCGCGGAGGACAGCTCGTCGAGCGCCTCGTCTCGGCCCGTGGCGCCGACCTCGAAGCACACGAGGTCGGCGAAGGCGCCCGCTCGGAGCTCGCCGGCGAGGCCTGCGAGACCCAGGGCGCGGGCTCCGCCGCGCGTCGCCATGTCGAAGACCTCG
>JAJDET010000104.1 GCA_029259655.1 Planctomycetota bacterium | reverse complement strand
CAGCTCGAGCACCCCGGCATCGTCCCCGTGCACGAGCTCGGGCTCGACGGCCAGGGACGGCTCTTCTTCACGATGCGGCTCGTCAAGGGACGCACGCTCTCCGACGTGATCGACTTCGTTCGCGAGGAGCACGAGGGCTGGACGCGGGCGCGCGCGCTGTCGGTCGTGCTCAAGGCCTGCGAGGCGATGGCCTACGCGCACGACAAGGGCGTGATCCACCGCGACCTCAAGCCGGCGAACATCATGGTCGGCCGCTTCGGTGAGACCTACGTCATGGACTGGGGGCTCGCCAAGGTGACGACCGCGGACGCAGCGCCGCCGAGAGACGAGAAGACGCCCGAGCCGGCGAGCATGAGCGTGCTGCGGACGGCTCGCATGGATCAGCTCGAGGAGAGCGCGACCGCGACGCTGGAGGGCGACGTGATGGGCACGCCGTCCTACATGCCGCCCGAACAGGCCCGTGGCGAGCTCCACAAGCTGGGCCCGGCCAGCGACGTGTATGCGATCGGCGCGATGCTCTACCACCTGCTCTCCGGTCGCGCTCCCTTCACGCGTGACGGTGAGCGGGAACCCGTTCACGAGACGCTGCGGCGCGTGCGGGACGAGTCGCCCGAGCCGCTGCACACGGTCGCGTCCGACGTCCCCTTCGAGCTCGCCGCCATCTGCGAGAAGGCGATGGCCCGCGAGCCCGAGGAGCGTTACGCGTCGATGCTCGCCCTGGCCGAGGACCTGCGCGCCTACCTCGAGGGCCGCGTCGTGCACGCCTACGAGACCGGCGCGGTCGCGGAGTTCAAGAAGTGGGTGTCGCGCAACCGCGGCCTGGCGCTGAGCCTCGCAGCGGTGCTCGTTCTCATCGTGGCGGGCCTGGCGGGCATCACCTACCTCCAGAGCCTGCGCAGCGACGACCTCGCCGCTCAGAACCGCGCGCTCGCGGACGCGCAGCGCGAGACCGAGGACGCCCTCGAGCTCGCCGAGGCGAGCGCCGAGTCCGCGCGCGCTCAGGAACGCGAGGCGCGCTGGCAGAGCTACCTCGCGAACGTCGCCGCCGCCTCCGCCTACCTCGACCGGGGGTCGGCCGGAGAGGGAAACGCCCGCCTGGCGGGCGCGGCCGAGGAGCTGCGCGGCTGGGAGTGGCGCTACCTCGCGAACAGGGTCGGTGTCGGCCGCACGCTGATCACCCCGTTCGACGTCGGTCCCGTCGCGGTCGGTCCCGAGGGGTCCTTCCTCGCCGCGGGAGGATTCGGCCCGCCGCCCGCGTCGGTGCACGACGTCGTGATCCTCGACCCCGCGACCGGCGAGGAGCTCGCCCGCATGAAGGGGCACACGCAGGACATCAACGCGCTCGCGATCTCGCCGGCCGGAACGGAAGTCGCCTCGACGAGCGACGACGGCACCACACGCCTGTGGGACGTGGAGACAGGTGGCGAGCTGCTCTCGACCTCGGTCGTCCACGGGAGCCTCCGCGGTACGCTCGACTATCACCCCGACGGGCGCTGGATCGCGATCGGCTCCGTGCGCGGGCGCGTCGGCTTGTGGGACACGTACGAAGACGCGGTCACGGTCCCCGACTTCGCGCTTCCCCCGGGCGTCGGGATCGCCTCCCTCGAGGTTTCGCCGGACGGCCGCCGCATCGCGCTCGGCTGCACGGACTTCCGGGCGCGTCTGTACGACCTCGACTCGCGCGAGCTCGTTCACGAGGTGGACGTCTTGGTGGGAAGACCCGCACCGGGCCCCTCTTCCGTCTTCGACGTCCCGAGCGTCAGCTCTCTCGCCTTCTCGGCGGACGGCACACAGCTCCTCCTGTCCGCGGGCCCCACGGCGCTAGGCATCGCGGACATCGAGCAGGAGACGTGGCGGGCCTTCGACCTGCGGGGAGTGCCCGTCCGGTCCGCTCGGTTCCACCCCTCGGAGAGCTGGGTCGTGACGGCCGACGGGGTGGCCGGCATCCGTTTCTGGGACGTCGGGACCGGTTCGCAGCTCGAGGTGCTGGCCGGCCACTACGGCGGTGCGTCGAGCCTGGCCGTGTCGCCCCTCGGCGACTGGCTCGCAACGGGAGCCCTGGACGGGACCGTCCAGGTCTGGACGGGGACGCCCGGCGCGAACGTGAGGATCTTGCGCCGACCCGGCGTGGGCGCGCCGGGTTTGGCGTGGAGCCCGGACGGAACGCACGTGGCCCAGGTCCGGACGGATAGCGCGGACTACGGGAGCGAAGGTCGAGTCTGGATCAGCGATGCGAGGACGGGGGAGGAGACGCTCGCGCTCGCCCACGCGACCTACTACGGCGTCGACTTCCGTGCGGACGGCGCGCTGATCACGGTCGACGGCTCGGGGATGCTGCGGACGTGGGACGCCGTCACCGGCGAGCCGCGCACGGACGCTCGCGTATCCACCGAGATCGGGTACGCCCTGCGCCCGCTCTCCCCCGCCCTCCTCGGCGCCGAGGGCCGACGCCTGGCGTTCGCACCCGAGACGATGCAACGGCGGGTCGAGGTGTGGGACACCACGTCGCCCGAGACGCCGCGCAAGCTGTGCGAGGTCGCCGCCGACCTGCCGGCAGTGTTCTCTCCGGAGGGAGACCTCCTGGTCACCACCGGCTACGAGGGCGACGTCGCGGTCTGGGAGCTCGCGACCGGACGTCGTCGCTTCGGTTTCGAGGTGGACTGGGGCGCGATCTCCGCCATCGACCCCGAGGGACGCCGGCTCGCCACGCCCACCGAGGGGCCCGACATCGAGCTCCGGGACCTGGAGACCGGCGAGCTCGTGCGGACGCTCTCCGGTCACGGGCCCGCCGGCTCTCTCGCCTTCAGCCCGGACGCCTCGCGCCTCGCGGTCGCCCACTGGGACTCCTCGGTGAGCCTGTGGCACACCGAGCGCGGCGAGCTCGTCTCCTTCACCGGCCACACGGGCTTCGCCCTGGGCGTGGCCTTCTCTCCGGACGGCGGGCTCCTCGCGAGCGTCGACTCGGCGGGAGAGGGGCGCATCTGGGACGCGACGCCGAACGCTGCGCACGGGGACGAGCGACGCGAGGCCGGACGGCGCAGCCGGTGGCGCGGGCGGGCGGCCGAGCTGGTTTCCGAGCTGTTCGGCGCGCACGGCCTCCTTCCGGACGTGATCGACACCCTGGAGGAGGACGAGTCCCTGCCGGACGACCTGCGCCGGGAAGCCGTGCGCCAGGCGCGGACGCGCGGCGAGTCGCTGGACGCGCTGGTCTTCGCGTCGCGACGGATCACGCTCCAGCCGGACCGACTGCCGAGCGAGTACCTGCTCGCACTGCGCCGGGCGGAACGCGCAGCTCGGCTCTGGCCGGGATCGGTGGAGCCCGTCGCCACGCTCACGGGCGCGAACTACCGCATGGGGAACTTCGAGGCCGCCCTCGAATACGCGGAGCGCACCGAGGCCCAGTACAAGACGTCGGTCGACTGGACGCCGCCGCCCGTCCTGGCCTTCAAGGCGCTGGCGCTCCACCGCCTGGGCCGAACGGAAGAGGCGTGGCGCCCCTTCGAGACGGCTCGCGTGACGTTTCCGGCGATGACACCCGACCCGGACTGGCGAACGAGGATCGGCGGCCTGCTCGACGAAGCGCGCGAGATCCTCGACGCGGCCGGAGCGCTCGACGGACGCTAGGAGCGTGGCCGACAAGTCGGCCACGCGTGACTTGGCGCGC
>JAJDET010000103.1 GCA_029259655.1 Planctomycetota bacterium | reverse complement strand
ATGTAGGTCGTCGGCGAAACGACGAGCAGGACGGAGTACCAGGTCAGGCGGCGCGAAATGGACGTCGGTCTGGTCCCGCCTGCAACATCGCACTGCGGGACCGGTAGCCGTTCGAGTTCTCGCCGGCTGATTCTCAGCGTTAGGGCATGGCCCAGCGCGAGAGGGCCGAGGAGCATGGCGGCGAGGAAGAACATGAGGGGAGTGGGTGCCGACGTGGCGCCGACGAGCCACGTGTACATCGAGAAGTAGAGAAACCAACGGATAGACCATCGGGCTGCGAGCCGCTCCGGTAGCTTGTCGAGAGCGTCGAACGCCCGATACAGGAGCTCCTCGTGAGCAGACTCGTGGCTTGCGGAGTGTTCCGTAGACCTCATGGGACGAAGCGCACGGACTACGGCCGTCATCCACCCAATTTCCACCAGCGCATACAGGGCCACGGCCGTGCCCACTGCTTCCGCCGAGGTTGCGGAAGTGCGCAGCCCAATACAGGACAGGTACGCCGGCAAGATCATTGCGGTGAAGGCCGCATTCAGAGCCAGGAACGGCAGCAACACGCGCCCCGTGGCGCCGAGACCGTTCCAACCACGCCTCGCCGCGTCGATCACCCTCGCAATGATCCACGGCTCGCCGAGGGAGAGTTGGTGGCTGTGACTCATGAGTCGTCCGTGGGCTTGCGAGTTCTGCTGGCAGATGGCCGCGTGCGCCCCTGCGTGCGGGCCTTCAGCATCTCGTCGTTTCCCGCTCCCTAGGATGTCGGCCCGCGGAAGATAACCTTGAGGGCTGGGAGTCCCCCACTCTTGGATTCCCCCGGATCGTTCTCAGCTCGGTCCGGTGCCGTGAGCCCTCGCTGAGCCATGGAGCTACGTCTGAAGTGGACGGTGCGGCTCTCGCGGTTTGCCCGGGCCGTGGAGTGCCGGGCGGACTAACTGTCGCTGCCCGCTGCCTCGACCTGGGTCAGTCGCATTGCCCCTGTTGGATCGAATGCTCTGTCGTAGCTCTCGCGATCGGAGTGTGTCTCGACGAATCGGAGCGACAGGTTGGCCACGTTCACCCCCATGGCGACGATCTTGGAGCGAAGGAGCACGTGCACCCGGGAGGCCCGTGTGCCCCCTGTGTCAGCAAAGTTGCCGCCTGAATCGGGCAGCGTGATCGCCCGGACGGCAACAACCCCAGGGGGGCGCGAGACGACGACGACGAGTGAAATACCCAACGGCCCTTCGGGCCAAGATGATCAGAAAAATGACCGGGCCTGCAGCGCTGTCCGCGTCCGCGCTGTCGCGTGAATCCGGGATCTCCCAAGGAACCTTGTCGCGGTGGCTGCGAGCGGCGGCTAACGTGGACCACATGGGCCACGAGCGCGATCCTCATCAGGCCGACGAGACCAGCGACAAGAGGCCCGAGGACTGGACGCCGCAGGAGAAGTTCGCGGCCGTGCTCGAGGCCAGCGGACTCGACGACCAGGAGCTGGGCGCGTTTCTTCGGCGGCGAGGCCTGCACCGCGAGCACCTCGAGCAGTGGCGCGCGCAAGTGACGGCGGGAGCAACCGAGGCGCTGAGCCCGAAACCGAAACGGCGAGGCCGGTCGGCGGAGAGCAAGCACATCCGGAAGCTCGAGCGCGAGCTCGTGCGCAAGGAGAAGGCGCTGGCGGAAGCCGCGGCGCTGCTCGTGCTCAAAAAAAAACTGGAGACGTTCTACGGGGAGGACGAGGACGACGACACGGGCGGGACGAGCGGCGGATGATCCTCGAAGGGATCGCCGAAGCACAGGAGGCCGGGGCACGGCTCGAACGGTGCTGTGAGGTCGTAGGCTTGAACGTACGGACGATTCAGCGCTGGCGGGGCTCCGGGGACGGCGGCGGTGAGGACGGCCGCAGAGGGCCGCTCACGAAGCCGGGCAACGCACTGACACCGGCAGAGCGAACCGAGATCCTGGCGGTGCTCACGTCGCAGGAATTCGCGGGAGATTCGCCGAATCAGATCGTCCCCAAGCTCGCCGACATGGGCATCTACCGGTGCTCGGAGGTGACGATGTATCGGATCCTCCGGGAAGAGCGAATGCTCGCTCATCGGGAGGCGGCGAAGCCCCGCTCGAATCGTCGCCCCGACGAGCACCGAGCAACCGGGCCGAACCAGGTGTGGGCGTGGGACATCACTTACCTCCGCTCGCCGATCACCGGGAAGTACTTCTATCTGTACGTGATCCTAGACGTGTGGAGCCGCTACATCGTGGGCTGGCGCGTGGAGGAGTCCGAGAACAGCGAACTCGCCGCCGAACTCCTGCACCAGACGTGCAGGAGGCTCGGACTCGACCCCGCGGGCCTCGTCCTGCACTCGGACAACGGCAGCCCCATGAGGGGCTCGACGATGCTGGCGACGATGCAGAGGCTGGGCGTCGTCGCTTCCTTCTCGCGACCCAGCGTCAGCGACGACAACGCGTACGCCGAGGCTCTCTTCCGAACGTGCAAGTACCGCCCGGGCTACCCGAGGGACGCCTTCGAATCGGTCGACGCCGCACGGGCCTGGGTGGCAGACTTCGTCGGTTGGTACAACGACGAGCACCAGCACAGCGGCATCCGATACGTGACACCCTCCGATCGCCACCACGGACGCGAGACCGCCATCCTCGCCCACCGCAAGCGCGTCTACGCGGAAGCCAAGGCCAGACGCCCCGACCGGTGGACGGGCGCGACGCGGAACTGGACCCCGATCTCGACGGTCACCTTGAACCCGTCGACGTATCGCACTATCAACACCAGCGAGGCACGAAAGCGTCAAGCGGCGTGACGTGCTTCGAGGCGGCAACAAACCTGACACTCACCGCCTTGGACGTGGCGTACTCCAACCACCCGGCGATGTGGCTCCCGTAGGTGGCCTTGGTCGACTCAGCCCGAGCACGCGCTCGAAGGTCGTCAAAAACCTCCGTGTCGGGGTCGGCACCCGCGATGGATTCCTCGGGTGTCACGAGACGCAGGTCTGCCACAAATCCGATCGTAGCACCCCAGATCCGGCACTTCTAGATGTAGGAGGGACTCTCAGAAACCGACGATCAAATGCGGCAGTTTTGAGCAGTTTCGATGTTTTCGTCACCCGCGCTCGGGCGCTCGAAACAGGCCGGCCTGACGTGGGGCGTCGGCCCCACTCAGCAGGCCAGGATGTAGCTCGTCCGGTCGCCGAATCCACCGACGTTGCGAGACCACATTCCCTATGGCCTCGTGGATGAGCGGCCCAGGCACTCGCAGTACTCTCGCTCGTCGCACACGAACTCTCCGCCCCCGTCCCAACAACCTCCTTCGAAACCGTGACGGCACCCCGCAATCCTCTCCGGGTCCTCAAGACCATCGCATGACA
>JAJDET010000102.1 GCA_029259655.1 Planctomycetota bacterium | reverse complement strand
CAACGGAGGGGATGGGGGCGATGGAGGCCCGGGCGCCAATCCGTCAGGCGGCGGAAGCGGCGGCGAGGGAGGGGATGGAGGCCATTCCGCGGGCAACGGGAACGGCGGAGACGGGGGAGAGGGCGGTGCCGGGAACTACGGACCCTACGGGGGAGGAGACGGAGGCGACGGCGGGCTCGGAGGCAACGCCGGCGGAACCGGGAACGGTGGCGACGGCGGAGACGGGGGTGAGGGCGGCGACACGGAAACGGCAACCGGAGGAACGGGCGGGAGCGGGGGCGATGGGGGAAACGGCGGTCACCTCGGAAAGGGCGGTGACGGCGGAGATGGCGCGGAGGGCGGCGACTCCGCGGACGGAGCGGGAGGCGATGCCGGCGACGGCGGTGATGGTGGTTCGGGGCTCGCCGCCGGAGGAAAGGGCGAGGGAGCCGAGGGCGGCGACGGGAGCGGCGTATGGCCCTTCGAAGAGGACGGCAGTGACGGCGAGGACGGGGAAGACGGCGCCTCCAGCAAGCCCGCTCCCGGAACGCTGAGCAACTGGAAGACGGGGGTCGAGATCGTCGACGGGGTTCTCGATATCGACGAGAAGCTCGACCGCGCCGCCGACAGGTTGGGCGAAGAGCGGACGCCCTGAGCTTCGCGTCTTGGGAAGGGGCTTCCCGGGTCCCGGCTCGGGAAGCCCCCGATCGGACTGGCCTTCGCCACGCAAGCTCGCGCTCGAGGCGAAGGGCGGTGCCCACCCGTTACGCCCCGTCCAGGAGCTCGTCGAGGCCGGCGAGACAGACTTCCCAGTCGTAGTTGTCCTCGACGAACCGACGCCCGGCCCGCCCGAGCGCGAGGGACCGCTCGCGATCGAGGAGCAGGTCCGCCACGGCGTTCGCGAAGGGCACGGCCTCGTTCTCGACCAGGAAGTGCTCCCCGGGCGTGCCGTCCGTGCCTTGCGTCGCGCAGGTCGTCCCGACCGTCGGCAGGCCCATCGCGAGCGCCTCGAGCACCTTGTTCTGGATCCCGCGCGCGATGCGCAGCGGTGCGACCGCGACCGAGGCGCGGCGCAGCCAGTCGCGCGTGTCGTCCACGAAGCCCGTCACCCCCACGCCCTCGCGCTCACCGAGCGCGACGACCTCCGGCGTCGGGTGCGAGCCGACGATGCTGAAGCGCACGTCGGGCACGCGCTCGCGCACGAGGGGGAGGAGCTCGTCGGCGAACCAGCGGCAGCCGTCGACGTTCGGGAAGTAGTCCATCACGCCGGTGAAGACCACGTGCCCCGGCTCGGCGGCGTCCGGCTCGGGCGCGAAGGCCTCGAGGTCGACGCCGTTCCGGATCACGGTCGAGGGCGCGCCCGGGATCTCGCGCCGGAAGACCTTCTCCTCGAGCGGCGTGCAGAAGACGTTCTGCTCGAAGGCGTGGGCGAGCTCGCGCTCGAAGGAGAGCAGCGTCTTCCACTCGCGCGCGTAGACCCAGCGCATCGGCGGCGCCGTGCGCTCGACGTACTGGTGCCACTTGTCCGAGTCGAGCTCGGCGAAGTGCATCACGCGGCGGAGGTTGCCGTGGGGGAGCAGGAACGCGCCCATCGACGAGGAGTAGGCGTAGGCGAGGTCCACGTCCGGCACGAGTCGGTCGACCTCGCGCTGCAGTGCCCGGGAGCCGAAGACGCCGAGCGTGAGCGGCTTCGAGGTCAGGAGGAGCGGGAGCGAGCGGATCCGCGACCACTTCGGGGAGAGGTCGAAGACCGAGATCGGGATCCCCATCTCCTCGAGCTGACGCGCCCCCGCGCGGTCCGCCTCGCCGTGGGAGAACGCGACGCAGTGGACGTCGTGCTCGCGGCGCATGCGCTCGATGAGGCGCCAGGTCGTGATCTTGTCGCCTCGATTCGGCGGATAGGGCACGCGCTGGGAGAGGAAGAGGATGCGCACGGGGCCGGAAGCCTACCGGAGCCCGTGCGGAGGCTCACCCGGCGGCCGCCGAAAGGAGCGATGGGGCGTACCCTCCCGGCCGGAGTTCGGCGAGAATGGCTCTTCCGCGAAGGAGCCATGCCATGACAGAAGAGGGACCTTTCGACAAAGAGCCAGAGGACGCGCCGACCGAGAGCTCGACGGGGGGCGGCGAAGTGGAGCCGACCTCCGACGAACGCATGTGGGCCATGGTGGCCCACATCTCCGGGGTCCTCAGCTCGGCCATCATCCCGATCATCGTTTCGCTCGTGATCTACATGATCAAGCGCGACGAGAGCGAGTTCATCGCCGATCAGGCGAAGGAGGCTCTCAACTTCCAGATCACCGTGGGGCTGCTCTCCGTGGTCTTCGGCCTCGCCGCGATCTGCGTGATCGGGATTCCCTTCCTCATCGTGCTCGCCCTCGCCTCGATCGTCTTCGGCATCATCGGCGGCATCCGGTCCTACGACGGTCAGCGCTATCGTTACCCTTACACCCTGCGCCTGATCTGACCCTTCGTTAGAATCCGCGTTCCTCTCCTCGCCCCTTCCTCAGGAGGAACGATGTCCGATTCGCGCCATTCGCGCCGCGCCTTCCTCAAAGGCGCAGGCGGCGTCGCTGCCGGCGGTATCGTCGGCCCGAGCGCCCTCGCTTCGTCCGCAACCGAATCGACGACGCGAGCGCCGAAACGCCTCGCCGGCGAGCTCGACGTCGAGCTCTCGATCAACGGCGCGAAGCAGAAGGTCCGCTGCCAGCCGCGCACGACGCTGCTGAACGCGCTCCGCAACCACTGCGACCCGCCGCTCACGGGCACGAAGCTCGTGTGCGACCACGGGAGCTGCGGGGCCTGCACGGTGCTGGTCGACGACGAGCCCGCCTGCTCGTGCCTGCTGCTCGCGGTCGACGCGCGCGGGAAGGAGGTCCGCACCGTCGAAGGGCTGGCGAACGAGGACGAGCTCTCGCCCGTCCAGGCGGCCTTCGTCGAGCACGACGCGCTCATGTGCGGCTTCTGCACGCCGGGCTTCGTGATGTCGATCACGGCCTGCCTCGAGAAGAACCCCGGCGCCTCCCTGCCCGAGATCAAGTCGGCCTGCGCCGGCAACACCTGCCGCTGCGGCACCTACCCGCACATCTTCGACGCCGCGGTCGCAGCCGGCGGCCGCATGCGCAAGGGGGGGTCGAAATGAGCGTCCAGTCCGGACCGCAGTGGAAGGCCCGCTCGGAGATGAAGGTCCTGAACACCGACGTCCCGCGCGTCGACGGACCGGCCAAGGTCAGCGGACGCGCGAAGTACGCGCACGACATCCGACTGCCGGGCATGCTCCACGCGCGGCTCCTGCTCTGCCCGCATCCCGCCGCGGACGTCGAGCTGTTGAACGTCGAGCCCGCGAAGCGGATCGCGGGGGTCGTCACCGCCGCCGAGCTCGCCGATCGACCCGATCGCACGATCTTCCTCGGCCAGCCGCTCGCCGTGGTCGCGGCCGAGACGCCCGAGGCCGCCGAGGACGGACTGCGCGCGATCGAGGTCCGCTACCGGGAGGGCGGCTGGGCGGTCACGCCCGAGCAGGCGGCCGCCGAGGACGCTCCGCGCATCAGCCGGCGCCAACCGAACGCTCTCACGGAACGCGAGACCGGGAACCAGGGCCGCACCGAGCGCGCGCTCGAGGGTGCGGACGCCACGATCGACGAGACCTACGTCGTGCCGGTCCAGCACCACTGCTGTCTCGAGACGCACGGCATGGTGGTCGACTTCGACGGCGAGCGCGCGCGCGTCTGGCCCTCGACACAGGCCGTCACCGGCTCGCGAGGCGAGGTCGCCCAGGCGCTCGGCATCCCCGCCGACCGGGTCGAGATCGTCTGCGACTACATGGGCGGCGGTTTCGGGAGCAAGTTCTCGATCGGACCGGAGGGGCTGGCGGCGTGCCAGCTCGCGACCGAGCTCCGGCGACCGATCCACCTGATGCTCACCCGTACGGACGAGTTCCTGATGGGCGGCAACCGCTCGGGCGGTCGCCAGCGCATGCGCGCCGGGGCCTCGCTGGACGGGAAGCTGGTGGCCCTCGACGCCGAGGTGTGGCGCCACGGCGGCATCGGCCGCGGGTCGAACCCCGGGCAGCCCTACATCTACAAGGCCGAGACGGACTCGATGCGCATCGGGTCCGTCCGGACGAACACCGATGCGAACCGCGCGATGCGCGCGCCCGGTCATCCCCAGGCGTCGTTCGCGATCGAGTCGGCGATGGACGAGCTCGCCTACGCGATCGGGATGGACCCGCTCGACTTCCGCATGCGGAACCTCGAGGACCCGGTCTACCACCGGCAACTGAACCGCGTCGCCGACGAGATCGGGTGGTACGACCACCCGAACCGCGAGACGCCCGGCATCCCCACGGGCGGGACCAACGTCGGGATCGGCTTCGGCGTCTCGACCTGGGGCGGCGGAGGCCGGCGGGTGTGCGTCGTGACGGTGCGCATCGATCCGGACGGCTCCGTCACGTCGAGCGCCGGATCCCAGGACCTCGGCACGGGTGTCCGCACGTACGTCGGGTCGATCGTCGCCGAGGAGCTCGGGCTCGCCGTGTCGCAGGTGACGGGTCGGGTCGGCCACAGCGAGTACGGGCCCGCCAACGCGTCGGGCGGCAGCACGACGACGGCGAGCCTCGCGCCGGCGGTCAAGGACGCCGCGCACAACGCGCGCGTCGCGTTCTCCGAGCGGCTCGCCGAGTGGCTCGAGTGCGGCCCCGGCGACGTCGTCTTCGCGAACGGCGAGGTGCGCTCGGGCACGAACGAGCGCATGAAGCTGACCTGGAGCGAGGCCTGCTCGATCCTCGGCAGCGACCCGATCGTCGCGACGGGCGAGTGGCAGAGCCACCTCCAGACGAGCGGCATCCACGGCGCGCAGGCCGTCAAGGTCGAGGTCGACACCGAGACGGGCGGCCTCCGCCTGGTGAAGATGGTCTGCATCCAGGACTGCGGGCTGCCGCTGAACCGGATGGCGCTGCGGAGCCAGATCAACGGCGGCATGATCGAGGCGATCGGCTACGGGCTGTTCGAGGAGCGCATCATCGACCCGTGGCTGGGCGTCGCGCTCAACGCGAACTTCGACGACTACAAGCTCCCGGGCTCCACCGAGATGCCCGAGCTGGTGGCGATCATCGACGACGACGACGAGCGCCAGCAGGTGATCGGCATGGCCGAGGCGACGATCATCCCCGGCCAGTCCGCGATCGCGAACGCGGTCGCGAACGCGTGCGGCGTCCGCATCCGGAGCCTGCCGCTGACCGCGGACAAGGTTCTCATGGGCATCCAGGAGAAGGCATAGCGATGAAGGACTTCGAGATGCTCCTGCCTGCGACCCTGGAGGAGGCCGTGACGGCGCTCGACAAGGAGTCGACCGAGCCCGCGAACGAGCAGAAGACGCGCATCCTCGCGGGCGGGCAGGACCTCCTGCCCGAGCTGAAGGACCACCTGGCCGAGCCGGAAACGGTCGTGAACGTGAAGGGCGTCGCCGAGCTCGGCACGGACGTCCGGCGATCGGGCGACGGGTTCGAGATCGGCGCGCTGGCGACGATCGCGGCACTCGCGCGCAACGCCGACGTCCCGGCCGTGCTCTCGGAGGCCGCGGCCTCGATCGCGAGCCCTCAGGTGCGCACGCTGGCCACGGTCGCGGGCAACCTCTGCCAGCGCCCGCGCTGCTGGTACTACCGGAGCGAGCACACGGTCTGCCTGAAGAAGGGCGGGGACGAGTGCTTCGCCTACGCCGGCCTCAACAAGTACAACGCGATCCTCGGTGGTGGACCGTCGTACATCGTCCATCCCTCCGACCTCGCGCCGGCGCTCGTCGCGCTCGACGCGGAGGTCGTGACCGACCGGAGGACGATCGCGATCGGCGACTTCTTCACCCTGCCGTCGGAGTCGGACCCCACGCGCGAGAACGTGCTCGGGCCGGACGAGATCATCCGCGAGGTCGCCTTCACTGTGGCTCCCGGCTGGCGAAGCGTCTACGTGAAGTTCAAGGAGCGCGAGTCGTTCGACTTCGCGCTCTCGGCTGTCGCGCTGGCCCTGCGCCTCGACGGCGACGAGATCGCCGAGGCGCGGCTGGTCCTGGGCGGTGTCGCACCGACACCCTGGCGCTGTCGCTCGACCGAGGAGCTCTTGCGCGGGCGGAAGATCGACGACGCGCTCGCGCACGAGGCCGGCGAGGACGCACTCGGCGGCGCCGAACCGCTCGAGTTCAACGGCTACAAGATTCCCCTCACGAAGGCGCTCATCGCGAAGGCCCTTCGCAAGCTCTCCTAGGAGGACGAATGGAACCCGAAACCCGAGTCCTCTCGCCGTTCTGTGGGCGTCTGCGGTCCAAGAAGGCCTGCTTCCTCGACGCCCCGCCGCGGACGACCGAGGAAATCATGGACGGCAGCAACCACTGCTGGTGCGACCAGACGAAGATGGCCGTTGGGCCGGACCGCGACCTCGTCGGACCCGAGGAGTGCCGGCGCGGACGCGACTGCTACGTCCCGTGGGGCTCCGCCCGAGCCTGAGGAATCGTCATGAAGACATGCACCGTGATCGCCGCTCTCGCCCTGTCCGTCAGCCCCGTCGTCGACGACAGCGCTGCGCGCATCGAGGGCATCCGCGCCGACTACGTCGAGGCTCGCACGGCGAGCGTCTTCGCAGGCGCCTGCCACTACGGCTCCGAGTACACGACGACCGGCCGTGAGGCCGTGCTCGCCTGGCGGCTCACGGCGGGCAGCGTGGACGGAGTCTCGCTGGAGGGTGTCGACGTCGTCGTCGCGGTCGCCTCGAAGCAGAACCTCGCGATCGAGGACGCCGAGCGCTGGTCCGTCGTCCATCTCTCGAAGGACCTGACGCCGGAACGCGCCGAGGCCGCGCTCGCGTGGCTCGGGGCCGAGCACGCCGCCGCACTCGGCGACGTGCGCGCCGTGGAGCGCACCGACGTCTCGGTCCGTCTCGTCGAGGACACCTATGCCGTGCGCGCCGGTGAGGGGATCGAGCTCTCCGGGACGCTCTTGCCGAACCGCGAGTGTTGCGCGATGCCGCACAAGGTCTGGTACCGCCCCTTCGAGCCCGCGCTCGACAAGCCGCTGGTGGGCGAGGTCACGACCTTCCGCTGTGCGAGCGAAGAGCTGGGGCGCAGCTTCACCCTCGCCTCCGTCAACTGCGTCTTCGTCGGTCGACGTGGGACCGCGGCGTCGGAATAGCCCGGGGAACTAGAACCGGACGCGGCGCCCGCGACACGAGCTCCGTGCCCGCACCCATCCACAGGAGCTCACGATGAAACTCCGCGTCCTCGTCGCACTCGGAATCCTGGTCCCCTTCGCCTCGGCACAGACCGTTCGCGTCGTCGACGACGACGGCGGTGTCGGTGTGTTCACCACGATCCAGGACGCGGTGGACGCCGCGGGCCCGGGCGACACCGTGATCGTCCATCCCGGCTCCTACGCCGGCTTCACCATCGACGGTCTGAGCCTCGTCGTCCACGCTGCGACGGGCACGCGTCCCGTCGTCGCCGGGCCGGTCGCGATCCGGAACCTCTCCGCCTCCCAGTTCGCGGCGCTCCGCGGTCTCGAGATCAACGACGTGATGGGGGCGCTGCCGACGCCCCCCGTTCTCGGAGTGTCCGACTGCGACGGACCCGTGTGGGTCGAGGACGTCGTCCTGAACACGCCCGTCTCGGTGCCGCCCGCGGCCATTTCCAGGACGGGAGCACGCGTCGCGAACTGCGAGTCGGTCGTCTTCGTACGCTGCAACCTGCGGGGCCAGCTGGACGCCTTCATCTTCGGCCCTATCAACGGGCTGTACGTCACCGAGGCGCGCGTCTCCGTCTACGACAGCACGCTGGAGGGTGGAACCTTCCCCCAGTCGACCTCCCTCGGGAACGACAGCGGGGACGGCGTCGCCGGGCTCTTCGTCGACAGCGGAGGGGACGTCTTCCTCTCCGGGTGCGACGTCCGGGGTGGCCGTGGCGAGAACGGAATCGACACCTTCTTCTGCAACTCCTGCGAGGGTGGAGATGGCGGGCCCGGGGTCGAGCTGCGGAACCAGTTCGCGGGCGCCGACCCCACGGTCGTCGTCGTCGATTCGACCTTCACGCCGGGAACCGCCGGTCCGGCGGACGATTCGAGCAGCGGGTTCTGCCAGACACCCTGTGTGGACGGTGTGGCCGGTACTCAGGCCAGGATCCTCGCGGGCGGTCTCTCGAGTCGTGCCGGCGTCGCTCGCTCGCTGACCACGATCTCGCCGATCCGCGATGGCGAGACGATCGTCGACACGTTCACGGGCGACCCCGGCGACTTCGTCGTGCTGGCCTTCTCCGGGTTCCAGTCGCCCGGGGTCCAGCTCCCCGATGTGATCGGTCTGGGCTACCTCGGTGATCCGGGCTTCTTCGAGACGATGGGAGTGATCGACGGGACGGGAGAGCTCGTCTTCACGCTCGTGAACTCGGGGCTCCTCGATCCGATGTTCGCAGGCCTGACGCTCTACCAGCAGGGAATCATCGTCGACTCGTCGCTCAGGATCCGCATCAGCGCGCCGGCACTGTTGCTGTTGCTGAACCCGCCGTTTTGACGACGCCGTACGGAGCCGCGACAACCAGCAGCGGATTCAGAACCGTCCACTAGGCTCGGAGATCGTCCAGGAGTCCCCGCGCCACGCTCGCAGCGACCCCGGCGTACTCCGGATCGGTGCGCAGGAGCTCGCGGTGCTGAGCGTAGAGCCGTGCGGCGGTGAAGGTGGATCGGGGGCCCGCGCCGACCACCTCCCGATACGTTGCCGCTGTTAGGTCTCGCAGTAGCCCGACCTCCAGCACGTCCCAGCCGCACCGCGCCTTGCGGTTGGTTCGAACGGTCCATTCGGCGGAGTCCTCCCTGTGACGAGAGATTCGGTCGCGAACCGATCGCGGGGAGCTCATGGGCGGTCCGGGGGAGCCTCCATCCGCCAGTTTCGCCTTGCGCTGCAGCCAACGAAGGACGTTCTCGGGAGCGCCTTCGATGAGATCGTCGAGGTCATCGAACTGCGGAGCGGTGTTCTGCGAGGCGATCCGGCGCTCGACCAAGTAACGAGACGTGCTTGCGTTCCCCTTGGCGAAGGCTCGTGGATACAGTCGTCCGTCATAGCGCTCGAGCCCGAGGCGTACACGGACGAGTTCCTCGACCCAGTCGCGGGTGAGCCATGGCGGTCCGGACTCTTGGGCGTACGCTTGGGCGCTCCCAAAGGGATACGCGCACGGATCATGGGCCAGCCGGGCCAGGACTGCATTGGCGTCGATGTAGCGCACCAAGGCCGTCCGGTAGACGACCGACGTCACGAGCTTGGAGCGAAACCTCCCGCGCACCATCGGGCCGTCCCGCTTTCGTGCCCGGTTGAACCTGCGAACATAGGCGTTCTGCACGCGGCGCATCGCGGCGGAGAGCTCCCCGGTCGGGCTTCGCACGAGGAGGTGGAAGTGAGTCGTGAGGACGCACCAGGCGTGCACCTCTATCTGGCCTCGTCGCACGGCGCGCGCCAGGCAGGCCAGGAAGTACCGGATGTCCCCCCGGCATTCGAACAGGCTGCGGCGAGCAATGCCGCGGTTCATGACGTGGTGCCAGGATCCAGGTGGGTCCCAGCGCGGATTACGTGCCATCGCGTCCTCCTCGTTCGAGAGGGACGTCGCAAAGGGGAGGAGGTTGCGCGAATCCGCTGCTAGTTGTCGCGGCTCCGTACCGTTTCCATGTTGCGGGCCCACTCGAAGGAGTCGACCGCGATGACCTCGGCGCGGGCCTCGTCGGCCTCCGCCAGCAGCGCGAGCTCCTCCTCGGTGATGACGTCCGCGGCGCGCGCGCGCTCGTTCAGCGTCGCCTTCGGCTTCTTGTCGAGCGTGCGGGCCTTGACGGCCTCGCGGATCTTCCTCTTCACGGCGTGGGCGCGGACGACGACGCCGAGCGCCTCCTCCATGCGACCGAGACCCGGCTCGGTCGACGGCGGCAGGAAGATGTCGCGCGTGAGGTGCAGGCGCGCCTCGCCGTCCTCGATCAGACCCTTCGCGACCCTCGCGCCGAGACGATCGGAGGGGACCGCGTAGCCGGCTCCGAGCGGGAAGAGCACCGGCCGCAGCACGATCCCGAGCCAGCGCATGGGCAGGTTTCGGAGCGTGCCGAGCATGGCCTCCTGGATCTCGTGCAGAGCGTGGTGCACGGTCCAGCTCACGTAGGGAAGGTCGCGTTCCTGCTGGCCCTCCTCGACGAAGCGCTTGAGCGCGGCCGAGCCGATGTAGAGCCACGCGAATGCATCCGCGAGGCGCCCGGTGATCTTCTCCTTGAACTTCAGCGAGCCGCCCAGCGTCCCCATGCAGACGTCCGCCAGGAACGCGAACGCGGCGCTCATCCTCGTGAAGTCCCGGAACATCGGGCCGGCGGGGCCGGAGACGGGCTTGCGCACGAACATGGAGTTCGTCACACCCAGCAGAAGGGCGCGCGCGCCGTTCGTGAAGATGAACCCGACGTGCCCGAAGAAGTGCTTGTCGAACTTCGAGAGGTTGCGCTCGGCGACCGCGCGAATCTCCTGCTGTGCGTGCGGATGGCAGCGAATCGCACCCTGACCGAAGACGATCATCGAGCGCGTCAGGATGTTGGCACCCTCGACCGTGATCGCGATCGGCAGAGCCGTGTACGGACCGGCCAGGATGTTGCGCGGCCCGCGCGAGATGCCGGCGCCCGCGACGATGTCCATGGCGTCGGTGACGACTTCGCGCATGCCCTGCGAGAGGTAGCACTTCATGACGGCCGTGAGCACCGACGGCTTCTCCCCGGCGTCGATGCTGCCGACCGTCATGAGACGCGCCGCGTCCATGGCGTAGGTCTTCCCGCCGATCCGCGCAAGCGCCTCCTCGATCCCCTCGAAGCGCCCGATCGGGA
>JAJDET010000101.1 GCA_029259655.1 Planctomycetota bacterium | reverse complement strand
CCACGAAGCGATCGCTGCCGCCAAGGCAGGAGTCGTCGGGCTGGCGCTGTCGGTCAATCCATCGCCGCGTCGATGGCCTCGATCACGATCTCGGGGTGGGTGTACAGGATCTGATGGCCCGCGCCGGGGATGCGGATCATCGAGCTTCGGGGCGCGGCCGCGTGCAGCGCGGGGGAGTGGATCGTCGGACTCACGACGAGGTCCTCCTCGGCCACGATGATGGTGAGCGGCAGGTCGAGCTTCCCGTAGTGCTCGCTCTGGGCGCGCAGGAACGGCTTCAGCGAGCGGATGTCCTCGGCGTTCGCGCGGTAGTTCGCCGGGCGCAGCGAGAGCGACACCGGCGAGCGCTCGAACGCCTCGACCACCGGCAGGGGGGAGAAGACGCGCTCGGCGGTGGACGGGATCGAGAGCACGCCGAACGGCATCAGGATCGTCTCGACGACGATCGGCCCGAGCACGGGCACCGCCGGCAGCTCGTAGTGGAAGTCGAGCGGATCGGGCCACTGGTGGCTCGGCCCGTTGAGCAGCACGATCCCCCGCAGGGCGTCCGCGTCCCGGAGGCCCGCCGCCAGCGTGACCGCGCCGCCGAAGGAGAAGCCCACCAGGAGCGGTGGCTGCTCCAGCTCGAGGACCCGGATCAGCTCGAGCAAGAGGTCGGCCTGCACGCCGGGGTCGGCGATCTCCTCCGGACGCTCGCTGTAGCCGTGCCCGGGGCGGTCCCACGCGATGCAGCGGTAGCGCGAGGAGAGCTCGGGAATCACCGTCTCGACGAAGTCCTGGGACGCACCGAAGGCTCCGTGCACGAACACGATCGGCGGTCCGGCCCCGTAGCTGATGACGTTCTGGCGCAGCCCGCCGACCAGGATGTCCCGGCCGGCGCGCGGGTACGCGCTCTCGGCCTGGGCGACGAGAAGCCGGGTGGCGACGTACCCTCCCCCGAAGACCAGGAGCGCGACGAGCACGACGAGCCGCAGCACCCTCTTCGGTGCGCCCCTCTTGGACTTCTCCATGCTTTCGGCGAGTTGCGCCTCCGTCTCGTGCTTCGGCGACGCTCCAGGCGCGAGCCGCAGCATGATCGGCATCAGGATCGCATACTCGACCGCCAGGGCGCCCCACGTCAGGAGCGGCACGTCCCCAACGGCCACGGCGCCAAAGCGTGTGCCGGCGAAGTACGAGGCCGGGCCTCCGATCGCACCGAAGAGGACGGCAAGCCGCCGCCGGCCAGCGAGCCAGCCGAGCGAGAAGCGCGGGAGCATCGCGAACGCGACCCACAGGGAGGCGATCCAGGGCGGCACGACGACGAACGGCCAGGCTTCGCGCGAGGTCGGATAGACCGTCGCGCCGATCGCGTGCAGGCCCGAGTCGACAAGCGAACCGGCCAGCCCCACGGCGAGGACGTAACCGAGCTCGCGCAGGCGCTCCACTCCCGCCGGCACCATCATCAGGTGGAGCCCCAGGAACACCGCCACGGCGAAGGGGCCGAGCCACAGGTGGCCCGAACCGGCGCCAACCACGGCGGCGAACCAGAAGAGCTGGAAGAGCCCGAAGTTGAGGAGGTTCTTGGTCGTCACGCCGTCCTGACCGTGCGCTCGGGCCGGTGCCCTGGCCGCGCCAGCATCATCTGCACGTCGCTGAGGTAACGCTCCGCGAAGCCGCCCTCGCAGTAGCAGAAGTAGAACTCCCACATCCGCAGGAACTCGTCGGAGTAGCCGAGGGCGCGCGCTTCGGACCAGCGCTCCCTCAGGTTCCGGCGCCAGGCGGCGAGGGTCGTGACGTAGTGCGCCCCGATATCCTCGACGTCGGTCACGCAGAGGTCGCTCGAGCGCGTCATCGACGAGCACAGGGCGGTCACCGAGGGGATGCAGCAGCCGGGGAAGATGTGGCGTTTGATGAAGTCGACCGAGCGGCGCGCCTGCTCGTAATGCTGGTCGGCGATCGTGATCGCCTGCAGCGCCATGACGCCATCCGGCTTCAAGAGCGCGGCGCAGCGCTCGAAGAACGTGCCGAAGAACTGGTGCCCCACGGCCTCGATCATCTCGACCGAGACGAGCTTGTCATAGGTTCCGTCGAGTCGCCGGTAGTCCTCGAGGCGCAGGTCGATGCGGTCTTCCAGGCCCGCCGCGCGGATGCGCTCGGCCGTGAACACGTGCTGCTCGCGGGAGATCGTCGTCGTGGTCACGCGGCAGCCGTACTCGCGTGCGGCGTGCACGGCGAGGGCACCCCAACCCGTGCCGATCTCGAGCAGGTGGTCTTCGGGTCGCAGGTCGAGCTTGTGGCACAGGCGATCGATCTTCGCGACCGAGGCCTCCTTCAGCGAGCTCGTCTCGCCCTCGAAAAAGCCGCACGAATAGGTCATCGTCTCGTCGAGGAAGAGCGCGAAGAACTCGTTCGAGACGTCGTAGTGCGCACGGATGTTCTCGCGGCTGCCGCGCTCGCTGTTGCGCCGCAGCGCGTGGTACGCGGCGAGCAGCGGGCGCGAGACGCGCGCGAGCCCACCGTCGAGCGCGCCCAAGGCCTGCTGGTTGCGGATGAACATGCGAACGACGTCCGTCGGATCGTCGCTGGTCCACCAGCCCTTCGCGTACGCCTCGCCGGCCCCCACGCTGCCGCGGTGCGCGACGGCGGCCCAGAAGCGCTCGTCGTGCACTCGGATCCGGGCCTCGAGCCCGTCGGGAGCCGGGCTGCCGAGCTCGCGGGTGGCGCCTGCGGCCTCGAGCGTCAGCGAACCGCGGTCAACGCGCTCGAGCCGCGACAGCACGAGGCGCGCCGTGACCGGCAGGCGTTCCGTCTTCTGTCGGCGAACAGGGGCGGCGGGGTTGGTCGGGCCTTCGATGGTCATGGCGTGAGCGCGTCTCGCACGGAGGCGCGTTTCTTGGGGTGGGTGAAGAAGGGCATTCGCTTCCAGAAGAGGCGGGCGGCTTGCCAGTAGATGGCGGCATGCAGGCGCAAGGTGAGCAGCGGGTGGCGAAGGAGCGCGCCGGCGAGGCCGGGGCCGGTGATCGGACGCCGCCCGCAGGAGAGCCCGGCGTGGAACACCGCGCGGCCGCCCTCGTGGTTCGTCATGTGCACATCGAGGCGCTCGCCCGAGATCCGGAAGCGCCACTCGTACACCTGGTCCATGTCGAAGAACGGTGAGACGTGAAAGTCCTTGCCGAAGCGCCAGGTGAGCTCGTCGCCGTCTCCGCCGTCGCGCGCGTCGAGCACGTAGGCATGCCGCTCGCGCCAGGGAGTGTTCGTGATCTCCGCCACGATCGCCTCGAGCTCTTCGCCGGGACCGTGTACGAAGTAGAACGTCACGGGATTGAACACGTAGCCGAACGTGCGCAGTTGCGTGAGGACGCGCACTGGACCTTCGGGGCGGCGGCCGAGCTTCGCCTCGACCCGATCCAGAACCGCTTCCTCGAGCGGCCGCTCGATCGGTCCGAGGTAGTCGGCCCTGCGGAACCAGACCAGGTTGGGCCGATCCGCAGACCAGAACCAGCGCCGGTGGAAGAGCCGCGGCAGCTCGTCGAGGTCCAGGTAGAGGAAGAAGAGCCGATACGCGAAGGCGTGCGGCTTCGGCACGAATCGCGTGTGGCACATCCGCCCTTCGTAGATCGCGCTGGAAGTCATGCGGCCACCGGCTCGCGCATGTTCCGCACGACGCGCTGCGCGCTCGTGACGCCGTCCTCGTGGAAGCCGTAGCTCCAGTACGCGCCGCAGAAGTGCACCCCGTCCCGCCCGTCGATCTCGGCGTGGCGCTTCTGTGCCTCGACGGAGGCCACGGAGTGGATCGGGTGGTGGTAGACGAAGCTCTGCAGCACCTTCTCGGGCGCGACGTCGTCGGTGCGGTTGAGCGTCACGAGGTACGGCGTCTGGACCGACAACGACTGCAGGTTGTTCATCCAGTACGTGACCGTCGGCAGCTCCGTGGCCGGGTCGGCCACGTGGTAGTTCCAGCTCGCCCAGGCACGGCGGCGGCGCGGCATCAGGGAGTCGTCCGTGTGCAGGACGGCCTCGTTGCGCTGGTAGCCGAACGCGCCGAGTATCTCCCGCTCGCGCGCGGACGCGTCGCGAAGCATGCCGAGGCTCGTGTCGGCGTGGGTCGCGAGGACGACGCGATCGAAGGTGGCCGTCTCTCCGGCCGCGGTGAGCAGCTCGACTCCGAGCGGCGTGCGGCACACCGAAACCACCGGCGTGCGCATGTGGATCCGGTCGCGGTAGGGCTCGGTCAGCCGCTTCACGTACTCGCGTGAACCACCCTGGATCACGAGCCACTGCGGGCGATCGTCCACCTGCAGGAAGCCGTGGTTGTGGAAGAACTGGACGAGGAAGCGCAGCGGGAAGGCTCGCATCGTCTCGGGACGCGAGGACCAGACGGCGGCTCCCATCGGAATCAGGTGCTTCTCGACGAACATCGTCGAGTAGCCGCCGCGGTCGAGGTACTCGCCGAGGGTGGTGTCGTCGTCGTCGTGCTCTAGGACCGCCGGCGCCTCGCGATAGAAGCGCATGATGTCGCGCACCATGCGCCAGAACGTCGGCCGCAGCGCGTTCGAGCGCTGCGCGAGGAGCCCGTCCAGCGAGGTGCCGTTGTACTCGAGCCCCGTCGCCTCGCAGCGCACCGAAAAGCTCATCTCGCTCTCCTGCCAGGCGACGCCGAGCTCACTCATGAGCTTGCAGAAGCGCGGGTAGGTCTTCTCGTTGAAGACGATGAAGCCCGTGTCGACCGCCAGCGAGCCGTCGGGGGTCGCGACGTCGACCGTGTTCGTGTGACCGCCGATCCGGTCGCCGGCCTCGAAGACAGCCACGTCGTGCTCTCGACACAGCTCGCGCGCGGCGACCATGCCCGAGATCCCGGTGCCTACGACGGCGATCTTCACCGACCTCGTCCCTCGGCGAGGACGCGCGCCGGTACGGGACGGACGTCCCACACCAGGCCGAGGGCCGCCAACAGGCGCACGAGGTAGTAGCTGAGATCGAGCTCCCACCAGTAGAAGCCCTGGCGTACCGACGCGGGGTAGCGGTGGTGGTTGTTGTGCCAACCCTCGCCGAACGTCAGGAGCGCGAGGACGAAGTTGTTGCGGCTCGCGTCGGCGGTCTCGAAGCGCTGGCGGCCGATGCGGTGCGCCACCGAGTTGATCGTGAACGTGACGTGGTAGGTGACCACCGTCGAGATGCAGAAGCCCCAGACCAGGAGCTGCCAGCCGTTCGTCCCGAGCCCCGCGGCGCCCAGGAGCTCGCCCAGGCCGAAGATGCCTGCGATGGAGAGCAGCGGGACCACCACGTCGAAGCGGTCGAGGAAGCGCAGCTCCGGGAAACGCGTCAGGTCGCGCACCAGCTCGAGCCGCGGGCGGAAGTTGCCGCGCGAGAGGATCCAGCCCACGTGGCTCCACCAGAAGCCGTCACGGTCGGGGGAATGCACGTCGCCCTCGGCGTCCGACTTGCGGTGGTGCTCACGGTGGTGCGAGGCCCACCAGATCGGCCCACGCTGCACGGCGCTGGAGCCGAGCGCCGCGAAGACGAGCTGCATCGCGCGCGACGTCCGGAACGAGCGGTGCGAGAAGAAGCGGTGATAGAAGGCCGTGATCGCGAACATGCGCAGGGCGTAGTAGCCCGCGGCGAAGGCGACCGCCGTCCAGCTCCAGCCGACCCAGATGACCGCGAAGCACGCGAGGTGCAGGAGCACGAACGGCACCACTCTCAGCCAGTCCATCTGGCGCGGGTCGCCCTCGTCCTTGTCGTCGACGGCCCACGAGTCGAGCCAGCGGATGAGGCTCTTCGAGCTCACAGGCTCGCCTCGGGCTTCGGCGCGAGGCGCACGTGCGCCACGACCCACTCCTCGCCGTCGCGATA
>JAJDET010000011.1 GCA_029259655.1 Planctomycetota bacterium | reverse complement strand
CCCGCCACCCGCGGGCATGGCGACGGCGGCAACCGGAGCGGCGGCGCTGACGCCCCACTTGTCCTCGAGATACTTCACGAGCTTCGAGGCTTCGAGCAGGGTGAGGCCGTCCAGCTTGTCGGCAAACTCCTGGAGTGCCGGCTCGAGCTCGACGGTGGTGGCTTCTTCGGACATGACTGGGTCTCCTAGCGAAAGATTCGATCTGTTCTCGGATTCGGTTTCTGCCCGCAGCGCGGGCTGGATGAGTCAGGCGGCGTCTTCGCCTCCGGCTTCGACGCGAGCGTTGACCACACGCGCCAGGGACGAGCCCGGTGCGGCTGTGATGGCGACGAGCGAGCGGGCGGGGCCGCTCAGGACGCCGAGTAGCTGAGCGCGAAGCGTCTCGCGGTCGGGAAGGTCGGCGAGGTCGCGCGCGGAGCCCGCGTCGAGCAGCTCACCCTCCAGGAGGCCTGCCCGGAAGCCGACCTTGCCGTCTTTTCTGGCGTCGGACGTCCAGAAGACCTTGGCGGCGTGGATCGCGTGCTCGGGATCGCCCATCGCGATCGCGACGCTGCCCTCGAAGACGCCGTCGGGGATTTCGACCCCGCACTCCTTGAGCGCCAGCTTCGCGAGCGAGTTGCGGACGACGCGAAGGGACACGCCGCCCTCGGCGAGCCCGTTGCGCAGCCCCTCGTTCTCTTCCATCGAGAGCCCGCTCAGCGAGACGAACACCATGCTCGACGACTCGCGGAGTGCGCTCGAGAGCTCCTTGACCATCAGCTCGTTGACGAGGTTCGGCATGGTTCTAGTCCTCGTACTGGATGGCCGCTCCGGGCCCCATCGTCGTGCTGACGGAGATCTTGCGCATGAACGAGCCCTTCACCGCTGCGGGGCGCATGCCGCCCAGGTGGCCGAGGAAGGCGTTCAGGTTCTCGACGAGGTCCTCGACCGGGAAGCTGCGCTTGCCGAGCGGGGCGTGGACGTTGCCGCCGGCGTCGGTGCGGAACTCGACCTTGCCGGCCTTGAACTCACCGACCGCCTTGCCGACGTCGGGTGTGACCGTGCCGGACTTGGGGCTCGGCATCTTGCCCTGAGGACCGAGGACGCGACCGAGCTTGCCGACGTGCTTCATCATGTCGGGGCTGGCGATGACCACGTCGAAGTCGAGCCACCCGCCCTGGATCCGGTCCGCGAGGTCCGCAGCTCCGACGACGTCGGCCCCGGCGTCCTTCGCGCTGTCGGCCTTGTCGCCCTCGGCGAACACGACCACGGTCACCGACTTGCCGAGCCCCTTGGGCAGGGACACGGCCCCGCGCACGAGCTGGTCGGACTTGCGGGGGTCGATCCCGAGCTTGACGACGACGTCGACCGTCTCGTCGAACTTGGGCGCGGGCAGGTCCTTCAACAGGGTGAAGGCCTCGTTCGCCTGGTACGTCTGATCGCGATCGATGCGCGTCGCGGCGTCCGTGTATCTCTTGCTACGCTTCGACATGGCTCAGTCCAACACTTCGATTCCGGACGACCGAGCCGTGCCGGCGATGATCCGGCAGGCCTGATCGAGATCGCGGGCATTGAGGTCGTTCATCTTCATCTCCGCGATCTCCTCGACCTGCTTGCGCGTCACGCTGCCAACGAGCTCGTGGCCGACCATTCCGGACGCCTTCTCGAGACCGGCGGCCTTCTTGAGGAGGACGGCGGCGGGAGGCGACTTGAGAATGAAGTCGATGCTCTTGTCCTTGTAGACAGAGATCTCGACGGGAATGATCAGCCCCATCTGCTCGCGCGTCCGGTCGTTGAACTCCTTGACGAACTGCGCGATGTTCACTCCGTGCGCGCCCAGCGCCGGCCCCACCGGGGGCGCCGGCGTAGCTTGGCCGGCCGGGCACTGCAGCTTGATCTTGGCGATGACTTCCTTGGCCATTTCTCGACTCCGGTAAGAGAGCGCGCAGCGGCGCTCCGTGATCAGACCGACTCGACCTCCCAGTACTCGAGCTCCACGGGCGTCGGACGACCGAAGATGGTCACCGTGACGCGCACGGTGCCCTTCTCCGCGTTGACCTCGTCGACCGCTCCGTCGAACCCGTCGAAGGCGCCGGACTTGATCCGGACCATGTCGCCCTTGTTCAGGTTGATGTTGACCTGCGGGCGCGACTCGCTGTCGGACATGCGCGACAGGATGCTCGAGACCTCGGACTCCGTGAGCGGGCTCGCCTCGCCGCCGGCGCCGAGGAAGTCACCGAAGCCGGGGGTCTCCTTGAGGACCGAGCGCGCCTTGGCGACTCGCGGGCTCTCGAGATCGGCGAGGTCCGCCTGGACCATCAGGTAGCCCGGGTACAGCTTGCGGCTGATGACGCGGCGCTTCCCGTTCTTGAGGTCCGTCACGCGCTCGAAGGGCACCAGGATCTGGGGCACGACGTCCTGGAGCCCCGCGACGCTGATGCGGTTCTCCAGTTGCTTGCGGATCGAGTCCTCGCGACCCGATTGACAGCGAACGAAATACCACTTGAGAGTCATCATCATCCTCCGAGCAGGATTCGCGCGAAGACGCGCCCGAGGAACCAGTCCGCCCCGGCCATGTAGACCATCAGCACGAGAACGAACACGATCACGACGAAGGATGAGTTGATGACTTCCTCGAGGGTGGGCCAGTTGACCTTCTTGAGCTCCCCCTCGGTCTCGATCAGCAGATCGGCGTTCTTCGGGATCTGCTGCCAGCGGTAGAGGACCACGACGATCACCGTGAGGATCCCCGTGGAGATCAGGAAGGCTCCCGAGAGCGACACGCCGACCACCGGGAGGACCACACCGCCGAGCGGCTCGCGCAGCGAATCGAATCGGGCGGCCAGCGCCGTGTGCAGCGAGGTGCACCCGAACAACGCCAGGAGCGCGCACGACCAGAACGCGGCCATGCGAACCATCCGACCTTGATCCGGCTTGTAGGGCATGTGGGGCTGGGAGCCTAGATGACCCGACGCGCATCGGCGCGCGCCATGGATGCCTCTGCGCGATTCGAGCGCATGGGGCTAGAGCTTCCGCTCCTTGTGGGTCGTGTGCTTGCGGCAGAAGCGGCAGTACTTCTTCTTCTCGAGCTTGTAGGTCGCCTTCTGGCGCTTGTGCGTCGTGTAGTTCCGGTTCTTGCAGTCGGAACACAGGAGGAAGACGAAGCGTTCCTTGATCTTCATTGCAGCGCCGGGGACGGGCAGAAAGGGAAGGGAGGTGGGCCACCCGGAAAGGGCGGGGGCGGGGCCGAGCGGCCCACCAGGGTTGGACTACTCGAGGACCTTCGTCACGACGCCGGAGCCGACGGTGCGTCCGCCCTCGCGGATCGCGAACCGGAGCTGCTCGTCCATCGCGATGGGAGTCATGAGCGTGACCTCCATCTTGATGTTGTCACCGGGCATACACATCTCGGCGCCGCCCAGCAGGTTCGCCGCCCCGGTCACGTCCGTGGTCCGGAAGTAGAACTGGGGGCGATAGCCGGTGAAGAACGGCGTGTGGCGGCCGCCCTCTTCCTTCTTGAGGACGTACACCTCGGCCTCGAACTTGGTGTGCGGCTTGATCGAGCCGGGCTTGGCCAGGACCATTCCGCGCTGGAGCTCCTTCTTGTCGATCCCACGCAGGAGGACGCCGACGTTGTCGCCGGCCTCGCCACGCTCCAGGATCTTCTGGAACATCTCGACACCCGTGCAGGTCGTCTTCTGGATGTCCTCGCGCAAGCCGACGATCTCGAGTGCCTCGCCCATCAGGACGACGCCGCGCTCGATCCGGCCCGTGCCGACCGTGCCGCGACCCTTGATCGAGAACACGTCCTCGACCGGCATGAGGAAGGCCTTGTCGATGGCCCGCTCGGGCTGCGGGATGAAGCTGTCGACAGCATCCATCAGCTCGTTGATCGGCTTGAAGATGTCGGCGTCGAGGGCCGTCTCGGAGTTGAGCGCCTCCTGCATCCGAAGCGCGGAGCCGCGGATGATGGGCGTGTCATCGCCCGGGAAGTCGTACTTGTCGAGGAGCTCGCGAACCTCCATCTCGACGAGGTCGAGCAGCTCGGGGTCGTCGACCTGATCGACCTTGTTGAGGAAGACCACGATCGCCGGCACGTTCACCTGACGGGCGAGCAGGATGTGCTCACGCGTCTGCGGCATCGGGCCGTCGGCCGCCGAGACGACCAGGATCGCCCCGTCCATCTGGGCCGCGCCCGTGATCATGTTCTTGACGTAGTCGGCGTGACCCGGGCAGTCGACGTGCGCGTAGTGCCGCTTCTCCGACTCGTACTCGACGTGCGCCGTCGAGATGGTGATTCCCCTGGCCTTCTCCTCGGGCGCCTTGTCGATCTCGTCGAACGACATGGCCTTGGCCAAGCCTCTCGACGCCTGATAGCGACAGATCACCGACGTCAGGGTGGTCTTGCCGTGGTCGACGTGACCGATCGTCCCGACGTTGCAGTGGGGCTTGGTCCTCTCGAAAGTTTCCTTGGCCATATCGGTTCTTGGCTGGGGCGCGGTGCCCTGGGCGACTTGATTTGGAGTGGAAACGCGGCGCAGGCCGCGGGGGAACCCGGGGTGGGTTACCCGCGGAGTTCGTTGAACTGGGTTGGAATGAAAGGGAGCGGAATGGAGCTGCTGACGGGACTCGAACCCGTGACCTCTTCCTTACCAAGGAAGTGCTCTACCAACTGAGCTACAGCAGCGGAGTCGGTAGCTCGGGCGTGTCCGGCTGGAGCGGGCGGTGGGAATCGAACCCACGCGATCAGCTTGGAAGGCTGACGTTCTACCATTGAACTACGCCCGCGATGACGCGCCGCGGGCGGCGTCGTCGCAAGGCGGAAGGCCGCATCGGCTCTCTGCCGAGCTGGGTTGCGAGCTGAACGTCGCGGAGAACGGACACGGATGCGGTGTGCGCTGGCGGCCGGGTCTTCGTCCCTGTCCCGGGTGGTGGGGGGAACAGGATTCGAACCTGTGAAGGCGTTGCCATCAGATTTACAGTCTGACCCCTTTGGCCGCTCGGGAATCCCCCCGAGGGACCCCGAACCGACCGGGTGGGCCGCGACGAGGTCTTGCGCGCACACCGAACGTCCGGTTCCGCCGGGGGCCGTCGGTCTCCCGAGGAGGTCCCCTCCCGTCTCGTCCAGGTCGTGTCTCATTTCCATGGAGCGGTCCCCGGCGAAGCCGGGGTCGAGCGATGTCTCTTCCCGGTTGGAGCCAGCGGTGGGAATCGAACCCACAACCTCCTGATTACAAATCAGGTGCTCTGCCAATTGAGCCACGCTGGCCGTCGGTCACGAGGACCTGCGTGTGGGGGTCGGGTTCCTGGCCGCTGCCGGGCGGAGAAGCCGCACATCGTAGGGACCGCGAGCGGGGATTCAACTCGGGTCGGCCAGAAATCGAGTCTCCTGTCCGATCGAGCCTAGTCCGGGTCGCAGGAAGACTAAAGGGGGCCGAGTCGAGCCCGATAGGCCTCGTACCCATCCCGGACCTGGTCGAGCGAGTCCCCGGCGAACTTCTCGAGGAAGGCCGCGGTCAGCTCCAGGGCCACCATCGCCTCCCCCACCACGCTGGCCGCCGGCACCGAGGTCACATCCGAGCGCTGGTAGGTGGCCCGGACCTCCTCTCCGGTCTCGAAGTCGACCGTCGGGAGTCCCCGTCTCAGGGTCGGGATCGGCTTCATCGCCGCGCGGCAGACGAGCGGCTCGCCGGTCGTCATCCCGCCCTCGAGCCCGCCGGCTCGGTTGGTGGCGCGCCGGAAACGACCGAAGGGGCCCGGCCCGCCCTCCTGGAGGCCGATCGCGTCGTGCACCTCGGAGCCCGGCCGCCGCGCCGATTCGAACCCGAGCCCGAACTCGACGCCCTTGATGGCCGGGATGGAGAAGAGCGCGGCTCCCAGGCGGGAGGTCATGCGCTCCGGTCCGCTGGCGTAGCTCCCGAGTCCCGGCGGAAGCCCGGAAGCGCGCACCTCGAACACGCCGCCCAGGCTGTCCTTGTCGTCCCGCGCCCGGTCGACCCTCGCCCGCAGCGGTTCCTCGGCCGCCGGGTCGAGGCACAGGAACTCGCTCTCGCGGCGCAGGCGCGCGCGATCCTCCCCCGCCGCCTCGAACGCGTCCTCGCGCACGCCGACGCCGCCGAGCTCGATCACGTGGGCGAAGACCTCGACGCCGAAGGCCTCGATCACCTGCCGCGCCAGGCCCGCGACGGCGACGCGCGCCGCCGTCTCGCGCGCGCTGGCACGCTCGAGCACCGCCCGCGGATCGCGCACGCCGAGCTTCTGGCAGCCCGCCAGGTCGGCGTGCCCCGGACGCGGGTTCGTCGGGACCGGCAGGGACTCGATCGAGTCGTCGCGGTTCGGGACCGTGAGCGCGAGGGGCGAGCCGATCGTCTTCCCGGCCCGCATCCCGGACAGGAGCGTGAGCTCGTCCTTCTCGATCTGCATGCGCGCACCGCGGCCGTAGCCGCGCTGCCGGCGGGCGAGCTCGCGGTTCGCCCGCGCGAGGTCGAGCTCGAGGCCCGCCGGAATCCCCTCGAGGATCGCGACGAGGGAAGGGCCGTGCGATTCGCCGGCGGTTCTCCACGCGAAGGTCATCGGGGGCGATCTTTCCCGAACGCACGGCCGGGCTCAAGGCCGGGCAGCACCCGGTGGGAATCGGGGATCGGGGAGGCGTAGCATGGTCCGGTCGATGAACCGCCCCTCCTCGACGCCCGGCCCGTGGGCCGTGGGTGCGGCCGTGAGCGGCTGGATCCTGCTCCTCGCCTGGCTCCTGCCGCGCAGCTTCGGCGCCACCGACGACCTGGCCATCGAGGCGGACGCCCGGGGGGGCTTTCCGACCTCCTTCCTGTCGCCGGTCCTGGGGGCCCTGCTCTCGCTCCTCTACCGGGCCGCGGACCTGCCCTGGTATGCGCTCTATCTATATGGAGTGACGGCCCTGGCGCTGGCCGTCCTCCTGGGCGTCGCGCTCCGCCTGGACGTGGCGGCGTGGGCCCGGGCGGCCCTCGCCGGGAGCCTGCTGGTCGCCGCGGCGCCGGTCGTCACGGAGGTGGGCTACAACGCGGCGAGCATCCTCGCGGGAACCGCGGCCCTGCTCGGGATGACCGCGCACCTCCGCGCGAGCCCTCCGCGGGCGTCCGCGGCGGTCGGCCTGGGGTGCCTGCTGGCGCTCTCGCACCTGACCCGGACGTCGGGCGTGCACGCCTCGCTCGCATTCGGAGCGCTGCCGTTCGCGCTCCTCGGGCTGCCGCGCGTCCGCGGGCGCGGAGCCGAGCTCGTCCTCTTCGCGGCGCCGCTCCTCCTCGCGATCGCCGCGACGACGATCCACGAGCGCGTGCTCGCGAGCGAGGCCCACGCGAGCTTCCTCGAGTGGAACGATGTCCGCAGCCGACTGCACGGTTTCCCGGTCGGGCTCGAGGCCGGCGACGACCCGGAGCTCTACGTCGCGAACGAGTGGACGAAGAACGACTACCGAATGCTCACGGCCGGCCGAGCCTTCGCGGACGAGGAGAAGTTCAACGCGGAGACCGTCGGTCGCGTGCTCGAGAGCGCAGCGCCGCTCGCACGCCGGCTGCGCTGGGAGGGCGCGGCCGCGAAGGTCGACAGGGGCATCGTCGCGCCGTACGCGCACTACCTCGTCCTGGTCCTCGTCCTCGCCGTCGCGGCCGGTCTTGCGCACGGCGGCCGGCGCGCGCTGTTCGTCCTGGTCGGAGCGGGGAGCGCAATCGCCGTCGCGGTCGTGCTCACGGTCTTCCTGCGGTTCCCCGAGCGCGTCGCGTTCCCCTCGATGTTCACGGTGATCGCGTGGAGCCTGTGCCTGGCGTTCGCGCCTCGGGCGCAGCAGCAAACGGCTCGGCGGCCGCTCGGAGTTGCGCTCGCCACCCTGGGCACGGCCGGGGTCGCGGCGGTCGTCCTCCGCGAGATCCTCGAGCGCCGACGGGAGCTCGGCGTCCTGCGCGCAGTGGGCTTCTCCCGACGCCGGATCGCGGGGCTGCTCCTCCTGGGGAACGGCGTGCTCGTGATCGGCGCGGTCGGGGTCGGGG
>JAJDET010000002.1 GCA_029259655.1 Planctomycetota bacterium | reverse complement strand
CGCGCCATGCCGCCCCCAGGCATCCTCGGCGCGCGCTGATGCGCGCCGAGTCAATAAAGTCTATGGAAGCTCTGCTTCCATAGCCGTAGAGTCCCGGGCTTCGGTCCCCTGAGCCAGCACCTCGAGGCACCCTGCCGCCCGACCCGCGATGGACGTCAACGTCGATAGAAAAGGCCCCTGTCACGCCGTGATCTCGCTCAAGGTCCCCTCGGCCGAGCTCGAGCGCGCGGTCCAGCAGGAGCTCCGCACGGTGGGAAGTCGCACGCGCATGAAGGGCTTCCGACCCGGCAAGGTCCCCGCCCAGGTCCTGGAGAAGTCCTTCGGCAAGGAAGTCCGGCGGGAGACGGCCCAGAACTTCATCCGTCAAGCCTTCGAGCAGGTGGTCAAGGAAGAGGAGCTGCGGCCGGCCACACACCCGCGGATCGAGGAGGAGCGTCTCGTGGTGCTCATCGGGAGCGATCTCGAGATCGAGTTCGACCTCTACCTGCGACCCGACCTCGAGCTCCAGGACTACACCGGCCTCGAGATTCGCGCCCCCAAGGTGGACGTGGACGACGAGGAGCTCGAGAAGGCGCTCGAGGACGTGAAGCTGCGCTCCTCGAGGCCCGAGCCCGTCGGAGAAGAGGGGTTGGCGCGGGACGGAATGGCGCTCGCGAAGGTCGAGCTGATGCACGCGGACGAGGTCGTCGAGGAGCGCGACGGGCTGCGGCTCTCGCCGGAGACACCGCCGCCCGGGGTCGATGCCCAGGCCTTCGCCGACGCGCTCGTCGGAACCGGGGAAGGCAGCGTCGTCGACGTGCCGATCACCTTCCCCGAGGAGTTCCCCAAGGAGGAGCTGCGCGGTCAGGAGGGAACCTGCCGTGTCACCATCGGGCAGGCCTTCCGCATGGTGCCGCCGGAGCCCGAGGACCTGCTCAAGATGTTCGGGGCCGAGGACGAGGAGAGCATGCGGGAGAACGCTCGCCAGCGCATCCTCGAGGCCAAGACCGAGCAGCGGGACACGGCCGTCGAGACCCAGCTGATCCAGCAGGTCATCTCGATGCACCCCATGGAACTCCCTTCCGGGCTGATCGACGACCAGGTGAAGTCCCGCATGGAGCGGCTGACCGACGAGCTGGCGTCACAGGGAGTGGATCCGGAAGAAGCTGCTGCCCAGGTGGAGGCGGAGGCCGACTCCGCCTATGAAGCTTCGACCCGGTCCCTCTCCGCTCTGTACCTCGTCGAGGCGATCGGGCAAAAGGAAGACCTCCAGATAACCGATCAAGACGTGTTGGGCGAGTTACAGGACATCGCAAAACGAAACGGCGCGACGGTGGAAGAGGTGCGCGAGTACTACTCGAAGCAGAACCTGTTCCCCCAGCTCGCGACCGAGCTGCTCGAGAAGAAGGTCCGCTTGTTCTTGCGCGAGAGCGCGAGCATCACCGAGGAGTAGCCGTCAGGCGCTCCGCGTCCCGAGAACCCGAAATCCTCCGAGAAGCATGAGCGCCCACTCGAACATCATCCCCTTCGTCGTCGAACGGTCGGGGCGCGGCGAGCGCTCCTACGACATCTACTCGAGGCTCCTCGAGGACCGCATCGTCTTCATCGGGATGCCGATCGACGACAACGTCGCCAACTCGGTAATGGCCCAGCTCCTGTTCCTGGACCGTGTGAACCAGTCGCAGGACATCTACGTCTACGTCAATTCGCCCGGAGGCTCGGTGACGTCCGGGCTGGCGATCTACGACACGATGCAGTTCGTGAAGCCCGACGTCGCGACCTACTGCCTGGGCCAGGCGGCGTCGATGGGCGCCGTCCTCCTGGCGGGTGGGGCGGCCGGAAAGCGGTTCGCACTCCCCCACGCGCGCGTGATGATCCACCAGCCCTGGGGGGGCGCCCGCGGTCAGGCCGTGGACATGGAGATCCAGGTCGAGGAGATCCTCAAGACCAAGAGGACCCTCGAGGGGATCCTCGGGGCCCACTGCGGCAAGACTGCGGAAGAAATCGCCGCTGCCTCCGACCGCGACAACTTCATGAGCCCCGACGAGGCGAAGGCGTTCGGGCTGATCGACCACGTGGTGACCAGCACCGCCGACAAGGGGTAGAATTCGGAGGTCATGACTCGTTCTTCCGGTCGCGGGCGGCACGTCGAGCGCTGCACATTCTGTGAGAAGCGCCGACACCATGTGAGCTCGCTCATCGCGGGTCCGCCCGGGGTCTACATCTGCAACGAGTGCATCGAGATATGCAACTCGATCCTCCAGGAGGAGCAGCGTCGCGGCGGCGACTCCAGCTTCGCCGGGACCGCCGCGACCGCGAGCAAGGACGCCGCGCCGGCAACCGGAACCCTCGTCGACGGCCGGCGCCTGCCGACGCCGATCGAGATCGCCCGCGGCCTGGACGAGTACGTCGTCTCGCAACAGCGGGCGAAGAAGGTCCTCTCGGTCGCGGTCTACAACCACTACAAGCGACTCCGCCATCGTCTGACGGACAAGAAGGACGCCTTCGAGGGCGTCGAGATCGAGAAGTCGAACGTCCTGCTCGTGGGCCCCACGGGCTCCGGCAAGACACTGCTCGCGAAGACACTCGCGCGCATGCTCGACGTTCCCTTCGCGATGGCGGACGCGACGACTCTGACCGAGGCCGGCTACGTCGGCGAGGACGTCGAGAACATCCTGCTCAAGCTGCTCCAGGCCGGCGAGTTCGATCGCGAGCGCGCGCAGCAGGGGATCATCTACATCGACGAGATCGACAAGATCGGACGCACGACGTCCAACGTGTCGATCACTCGCGACGTGTCGGGCGAAGGGGTCCAGCAGGCCCTGCTCAAGATCCTGGAGGGCACGGTCGCCAACGTCCCGCCCCAGGGCGGCAGGAAGCATCCGGAGCAGTCCTATATCCAGATCGACACGTCCAATATCCTGTTCATCTGCGGCGGGACGTTCAGCGGGATCGAGGACATCATCTCCAAGCGCATCGGCCGCAACGTGCTCGGCTTTGCGCGTGAGATGGATCCGGGAACCGAGGCCACGAAGGGTCACCTGCCGAAGGATGCGAGCGAGCTCTCCCGCGAGGAGATCGTGCGCTTCCTCTCGCCCAAGGACCTGATGGAGTTCGGGATGATCCCCGAGTTCATCGGGCGGCTGCCGGTCGTCACGACGCTCGACAAGCTCGAGCAGAAGGATCTGGTCCGGATCCTGACCGAGCCCCGCAATGCGCTCATTCGGCAGTACCAGGGGCTCTTCGCCATGGAGAATGCCACGCTCGACTTCACGGAGGAGAGCCTGGCGTCCATCGCGGACGTCGCGATCGACCGCGAGACCGGCGTGAGGGCCCTGCGCTCGATCCTCGAGGAGCTCCTCCTCGACCTGCTCTACGAGCTCCCCAACCGCAAGGACGCGAGGGAGTTCACGGTCGACGCCGACGTGGTCGCAGGCAGGAAGCAGCTCGCGCGGGGGCTGGTTGCCGACGACCTCGACGACGAGGACGAGAGCACCCTCGACGACGCTTCCGAGCCCGAGACCGACAGCGATCCGGGCGTCGAGCGCGAGAGCGCATAGGAGCCCGGTCCGCGGCACGGACGTGCCGGATCGGGATCTCCAGACGCTATGCTCTGCCGGTAATGGACGACCCGCTCCGCATCCACTACCACAGGGACTTCGACGGCATGGTCTCGGCCGCCGTCCTGGCAGCGATCCTTCGGGAGCGCGGCGACGAGGTCGTCTGGGAGAGCGTCAACTACCACCAGCGGGACGACTGGGACAACTTCGCCGCAGGCACTCGCTTCGCGGTGGTCGACTTCCACTTTCACCCGCGCGCCGAGTACTGGTTCGACCACCACCCGACGACGTTCCTCACGCCCGAGCTGCGGGCGCAGTACGCACCGAGCGATCGCTGGTGCTGGGACGAGACGTCGCCCTCGTGCCCGCCCCTGATCCTCGCCCACGCCGAACAGCACTGGCAGTACGAGACTCCCGAGCGCTTCCGCGAGATGGCGCACTGGTCGAACGTGGTCGACGCCGCTCAGTTCGTCGACGTCGAGCAGGCGCTCTTCGGCGACGCGCCGGCGCTGAGGATCTCCCGCTCCCTCTACGTCTCGTCCGACCCCAACTGGCTGGACGTCCTGGTCGGCGAGATGGCGAAGAGCACGCTGGACGAGATCGCGGCCAGGCCCGACGTGGAGAAGGCCTGGCAGCGGGCCGCGCGCAACCGCGACCGCGCCCTCGAGCAGTTCCCTCCCACCGTCGAGTCGGTCGAGTCCAGCGTCCTCCTGTACGACGCCTCCTCGAACGCAATCCGCCGCGAGCGCTTCGCCTCGTTCTTCCACCACCCGGAGATCCACTACTCGGTGGGCGTGATCCCGACGCGCGCCGGCTACCACGTGACCGCGGGTGCCAACCCGTGGAACCCGCCGGAAGCGGGGCTGCACATCGGGGAGATCATGGAGGACTACGGCGGCGGAGGGCACCGCGCGGTGGGCGGCGCGAACCCGCCCAGCCTCGAGGATGCGAGGCGTGTCGCGGCCGAAGTCGCCGACCGCCTGCGGCGCGCTCAGGTCTCCGCCTGACGCCCGGCGTCGCGATGGAGGGTCTCTTCGACCTCGAGCCCGCTCAGGCCGAGGAGCGCTTCGTGGCCCTCGGTGGTCGGCCCTTCCACGCGCGCATCGCGCGCGAGCGCGTGCTCGCGGGCGGCGAGCGGGAGTACGCCGGAATGACGAGCCTCCCCGCGGGCCTGCGCGATCGGCTGGGAGTCCAGCTCCCCATTCTGGTCGGGGCGGAGCTCGGCCGTCGCAGAGCACCCGACGGAACGGTGAAGCTGCTCGTGGGCTTCGGGGACGGCGTCGCCGTCGAGACGGTTCACATCCCTTCCAGGACGCGAGGACGCGGCGCGACCCTGTGCGTGTCCACCCAGGCCGGCTGTCCCGTCGGGTGCCCGTTCTGTGCCTCGGGCAAGGAGGGGCTGGCGCGCAACCTCACGACGGGCGAGATCGTCGAGCAGTTCCTGCGCGGGCTGGACGTCGGACCGCTCTCGCGCGCCGTGGTGATGGGCGTGGGCGAACCCTTGCTGAACGTCGAGAATCTCGTCCGTGCGCTCGAGATCGTGCGCGCCGAGCTCGGGATCGGGTCCCGCCGCATCACGGTCTCCACCGTGGGTTTTCCCGACCGCGTCCGCCGCCTCGCGGCGCACGAGCCCCGTTTCCAGCTCGCGATCTCGCTCCACACCGTGGATCAGGAGCAGCGTGACCAGCTCGTCCCCGCAATGGCCGGGATCCCGATCGACGAGGTGCTCGCCGCCGGGGACGCCTGGTTCGAGGCGACCGGCCGCGAGGTCACCTACGAGTACGTCCTGCTCGGCGGAGCGAACGACACGGCCGGTCACGCGGAGCGCCTTGCCGCACGGCTCGCCGGGAAACGCGCCACGGTCAACCTGATCCCCTACAACCCCATCGCGGCAGAGGAGTGGCACCGGCCGAGCCGAGAACGGGTCGACGCCTTCGCCCAGGCCCTGGTGTCGAGAGGACTCGTCGCGACCGTGCGCTGGTCGCGCGGTGTCGAGGGCGACGCAGCGTGTGGGCAGCTGAGGCTCGAGAGAGCGCGCGCATAGGAGGCTCTGTGCGCGCAGACGGCTCGGGCGTCGTCAGGGCAGCATCGCGCTCACCGAGTTCCCCCCCCACGCTGACAGATCGGTGTGGTGCAACCGGTGGTCAGCCGCCTGCGCGTCCGAAGCGCGCGCGCGTTCAGCCCCTGGCACCCACCCCCTCTCAGACGTTCGCCGGAACCGCGTTCGCGACGCACTCGAGGATCTTCTCGATCTCTCCCTCGCGGATCACGAGCGGGAGCCGGAAGCGGATGGCTCGCGGCCCGCAGGCCAGCGCCATCAACTTCTGATCGAAGAGGTCCTTGAGCATCAGGTCCCGCGCCTCCGGGCTCTCGAGCGTGAACGCAACCAGCGACCCCACTCCCCGGACGCTGGTGAAGGCGCCCTTCTCACGCGCGATCTCGCGCAAGCCCTGGACGAGGAGCTCGCCCATGCGCGTCGCGTTCTCACCCAGCTTCTCGCGCTCGATGATCTCGATGAACCGGCGACTGCGGACCATGTCGACGAGGTTACCGCCCCAGGTCGAATTGATGCGCGAGGAGCGGGCGAAGACGTTGTCCTCGACCTCTTCGACGCGCTTGTTCGCGAAGATCCCGCACACCTGCGTCTTCTTTCCGAAGCACACGACGTCGGGCTGCACGCCCTTGATCTGAAACAGCCAGGGCTGACCGGAGCCGAAGAAGCCGGTCTGGACCTCGTCGAAGACGAGCAGGGCCTCGTTCTCGTCGGCAAAGCGGCGCAGGTCGGCGAGGAACTCGGTGCGGAAGTGATTGTCCCCACCCTCGCCCTGCATGGGCTCGATGATGATCGCCGCGATCTTCTTCCCGTGGCGCCCGAAAGCGGCCTCGATCTCCTCGCGCGTCTTGCGCTCCTCGGCTTCCACGTCGTTCGCGATGTTCCCGTCGAGATCGAACTCGATCGCGGGGCTGTGCACGCGCGGCCAGTCGAACTTGGGGAACAGCCCGATCTTGTCGGGGAGCGTGTTCGTCAGACTCATCGTGTAGCCCGACCGGCCGTGAAAGGCGTGCTGGAAGTGCAGGATCACGAGGTCGTTGACGTCCTCGTCGAAGCTCGTCCGCCCGAGCTTGCGCGCCTTCCAGTCGAAGGCCGTCTTGAGGGCGTTCTCCACGGCGAGGGCGCCTCCCGAGACCCAGAAGTGGTGCGGGTACTCCGGCGGAGTCACGCGTGTCGAGAACGCGTCGACGAACTCGGCCATCTCGCGCGTGTACAGGTCGGAGTTCGCGGGGTTCGCCGCAGCCGCTTCGACGAGCGTCCGCCGGAAGTCCGCGTCGGCCATCATCGGGTGGTTGTAGCCGACGGGCCAGGAGGCGAAGCAGGTGAAGGCGTCCAGGTAGACCTCTTCGGTCTTGGCGTCGAACAGCCACGGGCCGCTCGAGCGCTCGAGGTCCATGACGATCGGGTACCCGTCCACCAGCTGGTGGCGGCCTAGGGTCGAATGGACGTCTTTCGCGTTGATCACGTGAGCTCCTTGCTTCTCTTCTGGCGCGGACCTCGGTGCGGACCGGGTCGCTGACTTCGGACTCGTGGTGCCGTCTCTCCTGGCAGGGCGTGCCTACCGCCGCTGCTTCGACACCCGTTCCCGGGCCGCACAGTTTAGCCGATGCCCCCGGAACTCCTCCACCCCCCACTGCTTGCGCAAGTGTCTTGTGCCAGGACACTTGCGGCGAAACGGCCGCCGCTCAGCCCAGCTCGCGTGCGAGGCTCTGGGCCACCTGATCGCTGTCCGCGCGCACCAGGGACAGGACCGGCGCCGGTTTCGAGCTCCGACACAGCGCCATCCCCGCCTCCACGTTCGTGAAGACGGCGGCCCAGACGCGACGATCCGAGGACCGTGCCGTCCCGCCCGTGAAGGTCTCCCCCCCGAAGACCAGGGTGGCTCCCTCGTCCAGGCCGAGCTCCCACAAGACGCGTAGCTCGGCGAAGGCGCGGCCGTCGATCAACGGGACGGGATCGCGTACGTCGCTGCTCGTCTGCATCGTCGCGAGCAGCATCTCGGTGAACGGCGAGAACACGCGCCGGTGGCAGATCACGCGACCCACCCGGCCGAGGCGCTGGCCCGATAGCGTCGACGCGCGGCCGAAGGCGCGAGCGACGACGTCCGTCGCGCAACGCGTGAGGTCCGCCTCACTGTCGACGACGTACGAGCGGTTTCCAGGCTCGCGCTGCCCGAGGTCGATCGAGAACGGAACCTCGGAGTCGCGGATCGCCGCGATCGCGGGCGCGCGCTCCGCCGGGACGGTGCCGGCGTCGGAGAGGAGCGCCGTCTGGCACACCTCCTGAGCGCCGTGGAGCACGGAGACGAGCCCGGACGGGAGACCGGCCTCGTCGAGGGCCCGGGCGATCGCGTCCGCGCCGGCCGGCCAGCGGTCGTCGGAGACGAGCAGGACGCCGCGTCCGCTCGCGAGATGGCGGACCATACGCTCGAAGAGCGTGCTCAAGAGCTCGCTCCAGTGCGCGAAGACGACCGTGACTCCGGACTCCGCGGCTTCCTCGGGCGGCGTGTCCTCGAACGAGCGCTGGACGCGCTCGAGCGTGCGGTCCTCGTTCTCAAGCTCGGGGCCCCTCAGTCCCAGATAGCGATCGAGGTGCTCGCGCCAGTCCTCGGCCGCGCGCAGGACCTCGACGGCGCGGGAGATCACGCGCGAGCGGTCCTCCGGGCTCCCTTCCCGCCAGAGCTCCAGCCCCTCCCGCGACCCGAGCAGGGCGTCCGCAACCAGCCCCGCGTCCCCGCGCGGCCACGAGCCCGCTCGCTCGTGGGGAGGTACACGCTGGCGGAGCTCGAACACGGCCGAGCCGCGCACGTCGCGCCACTCCCCGGCGATCCAGTGCCTGCCGACGGGTGCTTTCACGGGTGGTGCCGGCGCCTGGGCATCGGATGGGTCCCCGGCCCACAAGGCGGCTTCGGGGGTGGTCCGGGAGCCTACCCGGAGCTCGTCGCATCCGACAAGGGTCGCGGACGCACGCGGTAGACTCCCCCCATGAGTCCGGCAAAGGACACCGAGCCTGCCCGCTCCCGACTGAGGGCCGCCGAGCACCTGAAGCGCACCGGCGACTTTCGCCACGTCTACAGGAACGGCAACCGCGCCCGGGGCGAGTGGATGACCGTCGCGGCCTGCGAGAACGGCCTCGACCGGACGCGCCTCGGACTTTCCGTCGGTCGCGTAGCCTGGCGTCGAGCCGTTCGCCGCAACCGGGTCCGGCGCATCTTCCGCGAGGCCTTCCGGCTCGAGCGAGCGGCCCTTCCGAACGGCGTGGACCTGGTCCTGATCGCCGTACCGGGATCCGCACCGGACCTCGACTCGGCCCGACAGGAGCTCGTGAAGCTGGCGAACAAGGCCTGGCGTCGATACCGGAGGAAGATCGAGGAGCGCGGGCGAGAGGCCTCGGAGACGTGAGCCTGCTGCGCCGGATAGCCGTCGCGCCGATCCGCTTCTACCAGCGCTTCCTGTCGCCGCTGAAGCCGCCCACCTGCCGGTTCACTCCGAGCTGCAGCAGCTACGCGATCGAGGCCGTGCAGACGCACGGCTTGCTGCGCGGCTTCGCCCTCGCGACGTGGCGCATCCTGCGCTGCCAGCCCTTCTGCAAGGGCGGCCACGATCCGGTTCCGCCGCGGACGGCGAAACCGGCCGGATGACCTGGCGCGCATCAGCGCGTGTTACCTAATTGACTTGGCGCGCATCAGCGCGCGCCAAGGATGCCTACGGCGTACGCGGCCACTCGGCCGCGGGCGATTCCCTTGGAATCGCTGGAGGCATTGGCGCGTTGCCTGGCTTCGTTCTAGATGAGACTCGGGGGGCTACTGCCACTCGGCGAGGAAGAGGTTGGTCTCGCCGGGGGTGGCGCCGCCGCGGTTGCTGGCGAAGACGAGCCAGCGGCCGTCGGGGCTGAACATCGGGAAGCTGTCGAAGCCCTCGTAGGTCGTGATCCGGCGCAGGTTCTCGCCGTCGACGTCGACCGCGAAGAGGTCGAACTCGCGCGGACTCTCGGCGTGGTGGTTCGTGCAGAAGATCACCGAGCCGTCGTCGGGGAAGAAGAACGGCGCCCAGTTGGCGCCCCCGAGCCGGGTGAGCTGGGTGCGGTTCCCGCCGTCCGGGTCGATGAGGAAGAGCTCCATCTCGCTCGGACGGACGAGCCACTCGCCGAGCAAGGCGGCGTACTCGGCGATCTCCGCGTCACGGTTCTCTTCGGAGAACGAGGTCGCCCGGAACACCAGACGTCGCCCGTCGTGGCTGAAGAAGGCACCCCCGTCGTAACCCGGCTCGTCCGTGACCTGCAGCACGTTCCCGCCGTCGAGATCGCAGGTCCAGAGCTCCAGGTCGCCGGAACGCGTCGACGTGAAGACCATGCGGTCTCCGAGCGGCGATACCGTCGCCTCTGCATCGTAGCCCCAGCCGTCGATGATGCGCGTGACCACGCCGCGCCCGAGGTCGCGCACGTAGATGTCGTACTCGGGATAGAGCGCCCAGACGTAACCGCGGCTCCGATCCGGCGGCGGCGGGCAGGCGTCGTGGTGAGAGTGCGTCGAGGCGTAGACCACGCTCCGATCGTCCGGGAGGAAGTAGGCGCAGGTCGTCGCACCCCTCCCGTTCGAGACCTGGACGAGCTCGCCGGTCTCGGCCTGGGTCACGTAGATGCGGTCGCAATCGACGCCCTGTTCGGGGTTGCGCCGTTGCAGGACCAGGCGATCTCCCGCGAAGTTCCAGTAGCCCTCCGCGTTCTCCCCGCCCGCCGTGAGCTTCCACAGACGCGCGAAGTGCTCCTCGCCGGGCTGGATCAGCTCGTCCGCGGGGAGAGCCCCGGGGAGCGGCGGCTCGTGCGAACGGCGCAGGACTTCGGCTGCCAGCCGGCAGCCCGTGCACGAGAGGACCAGGACAAGCAGCGCAAGGGCATCGGTTCGGATCATCGCGCCGAGACGATAGCAATCTCGCCCCGCCCCCTGGGAGTCGTCCTCGCGCTACGGCTGCTACAATCGGGCTCTTGGCGAAGACCGACCCGGATACCTGGATGTGGGAGCGCGCTCAGGCCCTCCTGGAAGAGGCCGACCGGCGCTCGCGAGAGTTCTGCAGGCCGATCTCCGGGCGCGACCGAAGGGTCTGCTGGCAGCCGCCGGTGGACGTGTACGAGACGGACACCGACCTGTGGGTCCTGGTCGCCCTGCCCGGGGTCGACGCGTCGCGCGTCGAGATCCTGGTCGAGGGCTCGGCGCTGGTCGTTCGCGGCGAGCGCGTGCATTCCCCACGGCTGCGCGACGCCCTCGTGCATCGGATGGAGATCCCGCAAGGGAGATTCGAGCGGCGCGTCGTCCTCAAGAGCGGCCGCTACGAGCTCGTGGAGCGCGATCTCGCCGAGGGCTGCCTCTCGATTCGCCTGAAGAAGGTGCTATAGCGGGGCATGACCGGCTCCGACGACGAGACGCCCAGCGCACTGCCGCAGACGATCGAGATCCCGGAGGCGACACCCGAGAGCCTCCCGGAGGACGCGCTGATCCTGCTCTGCGTGCGGGGGATGGCCCTCTTCCCGGGCGTCGTTCTGCCGATCGCCGTGGGACGCGAGCGCTCCGTCCGCGCGATCCAGGCAGCCGTGCGCGAGGACCGTGCGATCGGTGTCGTCCTGCAACGAGACGCCGAGGAGCAGAACCCGGGGCCGGAAGACGTCTACGAGGTCGGCACCATGGCCGAGATCGTGCGCTACATCACGGCGCCCGACGGCAGCCACCACGTCATCGCGCAGGGCAAGCAGCGCTTCCGCATCACCGAGTTCCTCGAGCTCGAGCCCTTCCCGACGGCGAGGGTGGAGCTGATCGATGAGCCGGAAGACGACGAGGAGGACACCGAGGTCGAGGCGCTGGCCTTCAACCTGCGGACGCAGGCCCGCGAGGCCCTGCAGCTCCTGCCCCAGACCCCCGAGGATCTCGACCAGGCGATCCAGAACGCGGACTCCGCCTCGTTGCTCGCGGACATGGTGGCGACGTTCATCGAGCTGCCCCCCGACGAGAAGCAGGACCTGCTCGAGACGACCGAGCTGAAGGACCGCCTGCACAAGGTCGCCGAGCGCCTCGCCCACGTGGTCGAGGTCCTGTCGCTCTCGCGCGACATCCGCCAGCAGACCAAGGGCACGCTCGACAAGGCCCAGCGCGAGTACTACCTGCGCGAGCAGCTCCGCACGATCCAGAAGGAGCTCGGCGAGGGCGGCGGCGTCGAGCTCGAGGAGCTGCGCGAGACGATCGACAAGGCCGGCATGCCGGAGGACGTCCACGAGCAGGCCCTGAAGGAGCTCGCGCGGCTCGAGAAGATGCCCGAAGCGGCAGCCGAGTACGGGATGCTGCGCACCTACCTGGAGACGCTCGGTGATCTGCCCTGGGCCCGGTCCACGGAGGACGCGATCGACATCTCCTGGGCCCGCGAGGTGCTCGATCGGGACCACTTCGGGCTGGAGAAGGTCAAGCGGCGCATCGTCGAGTTCCTCGCCGTGCGCAAGCTCAACCCCAGCGGCAAGAGCCCGATCCTGTGCCTGGTCGGCCCACCGGGGGTCGGCAAGACGTCGCTCGGACAGAGCGTCGCGCGGGCGATGAAGCGCGAGTTCGTGCGCGTCAGCCTCGGCGGCGTCCACGACGAGGCCGAGATCCGCGGGCACCGGCGGACGTACGTCGGCGCGCTCCCCGGCAGCGTGATCCAGGGCATCGCCAAGGCGGACTCGAACAACCCGGTCTTCATGCTCGACGAGCTGGACAAGCTGGGAATGGGGAGCTTCCACGGCGACCCCTCTTCCGCCCTGCTCGAGGTCCTCGACCCGGAACAGAACCGGAGCTTCCGCGACAACTACCTGGCGGTTCCCTTCGACCTCTCGCGCGTGATGTTCATCGCCACGGCCAACGTGATCGACCGGATCCCGGGCCCGCTGCGCGACCGCTGCGAGGTGATTCAGCTCCCCGGGTACACGGCCGAGGAGAAGCTCGAGATCGCCAAGCGCTACCTCGTGAGCCGCCAGCTCTCGAACAACGGACTCAAGCGAGCGCAGTGCACGCTCACGGTCGCGGCGCTGCGCGAGATCATCGCGCACTACACGCTGGAGGCCGGCTGCCGGAACCTCGAGCGCGAGATCGGCGCAATCTTCCGCTCCGTGGCCACGAAGGTCGCCGGCGGCGAGGTCGAGAAGGTCAAGGTCGGTCCGGAGGAGGTGGCGGAGATCCTCGGACCGCGTCGCTTCGAGAGCGAGCTCAAGCTCCGCACGAGCGTGCCCGGAGTCGTCACCGGCCTCTCGTGGACACCGTTCGGCGGGCACATCCTGTTCGTCGAGGCGACCCGCATGCCCGGCTCAGGCGAGCTCATCCTGACCGGCCAGCTGGGCGACGTGATGCAGGAGAGCGTGCGCGCCGCGCTGTCGCTCGTCCGCTCCCGCGCCGAGGAACTGGGCATCTCCACCGAAGAGATCGAGAAGAGCGACTTGCACGTGCACGTCCCGGCCGGCGGGATTCCGAAGGACGGACCGAGTGCCGGCGTGACCATGTACACGGCCATCGTGTCGCTCTTCACGGACCGGACCGTCAGGAGCGACGTCGCCATGACGGGCGAGATCAGTCTGCGCGGGCACGTCCTGCCCGTGGGCGGCATCAAGGAGAAGATCCTGGCCGCTCACCGCGCCGGGATCCGGACCGTCGTCGTGCCGCGGCGCAACGAGAACGACCTGCTCGACGTCCCCGCGAGCGCCAAGAAGAAGCTCGACTTCGAGTTCGCCGACACCGTCGACGACGTGCTCCGGCTGGCGCTCGCAGCTCGCCCCAGGTCCGGGCGCCGCAAGAAGCGGCGTTCCTGAACCGCCTACGATCGTGAAGGCACAACGGCTTCACGGCACCGCGGCGATCGAGGAGCACCCGCTGCGGCTCGAGGACGTTCCCCAGCCCGTGCCCGCTCGTGGCGAGCTCCTCGTCCGCGTCCTGGCCTGCGGTGTGTGCCGCACCGATCTGCACGTGCTCGAGGGCGACCTCGCACCGACCGCGCTGCCGCTCGTCCCGGGACACATGGTGGTCGGCGAAGTCGTCGGCCGCGGCGCGGAAACGGCACCGGATCCGCCCGAGGGGACGCGGGTCGGGATCGCCTGGTTGCGGGGCACCTGCGGTGCCTGCGGCCACTGCGCGAGCGGGCGGTCGAACCTCTGCCTGGACGCGCGCTTCACGGGCTACCACGCGGACGGTGGATACGCGGAGTACGCCGTCGTTCCGACCGACTGGGCCTATCCGATCGCCGACGAGCTCTCGGACGCGGAGGCCGCGCCGCTCCTGTGTGCGGGCATCATCGGGTATCGCGCACTGCGCCTGTCGGAGGCCCGGCCCGGCGATGTCCTCGGGTTGTGGGGCTTCGGCAACTCGGCCCACATCGTGCTGCAGCTCGCCCGCGCCCGCGGTTCCGAGGTCCACGTGTTCTCGCACCGCGAGGAGCACCGGAGCCTCGCGCGCGAGATGGGAGCGTCGAACGTGGGTGCGAGCGACGAAGCCGCGCCCGGCTCGCTCGACGCAGCGATCCTCTTCGCTCCCGTCGGGGAGCTCGTGCCCCCTGCCCTGCGAGCGCTGCGCCGGGGCGGCACGCTGGCCTGCGCCGGGATCCACATGTCCCCCATTCCGGCGATCGACTACGAGACGGAGCTCTTCGGCGAGCGCACGCTGCGCAGCGTCACTGCAAACACGCGTGAGGACGGCGATGAGCTCCTCGCCGAGGCGGCTCGGGCGGGCGTCCGGCCGCACACGACGCTCTACCCCCTCGAGCGGGCGAACGAGGCCTTGTGCGACCTCAAGGCCGGCCGGATCCGGGGAGCCGCGGTGCTCGTCCCGTGAGCCCGAACGGAATCACAGCGGCCTGACCCAGCGAATGACGCGGTCGGTCGTGTCGCCGTCAGCGTTGAGGTCGAGCGCCACGTTCGACTCGTCGTGGCGGAACGCCATCCCCACCTGCCCATCCGAGGTCATCTGCGGGTTGAAGAACCCGTTGGAGTTGTTGCGGATCGTGGTCAAGAAGAGTGTGTTGACGAGCGTCGGGTTCGAGAGGTTCGTGCGCACCAGCACGATGTCGTTCCGGGTCCCGTCGGCGTTCCAGTCGCGGTTGTCCGCGGCCTCGTCGACCATGAACAGGGCGAAGCCGTTGACCATCGCGAGCCCGGGGTTGTTGAGCGCCATCGTGACCGGGGGCCCGACGAAGTCCATGTCGCCGTCGGCGTCGGTGGGGTCGAAGCGCGCGAAGACGGGCAGGCGGTCGATCGTGTCCCCGTCGCCCGGGTTCAGCGGGAAGCCGAACACGCTCTCCAGGAACGTCATGGGGAGCACGGCCTCGGTGGGCGGAACGCTGTTCCGATCCCTGGGCACGTCCATCCAGGATGTACCCGTGAAGCTGGCCGCCCCGGTGGCCGAGTGATTGAAGACCCAGACGGGCGTCGCGGCGTTCGGATCGAGCCACGCGACGAGGTCGTTGTCGGAGCCCGTGTCCAGGTCGTGGTCGCGCCCGTCCTTCCCCTCGTCCACGACGATCACGAAGCGGTCGTTCAGGTCGGTGACGCCGTCGGTCGTCCCGATGAACTTCTCCACGGCCAGGATCAAGCTCGAGCTCGTCTCCGGCGCGACCTGGATCTCGGTCACGGCGCCCGCGGGCTGCACGGCCTCGACATACCGGAAGACGGTGTCCCCGGTGCCGGCAGGAACCGGATCGCCGTCGCCGTTCATCGGACACTCGCCCTCCAGGACCTCGGCGCTGAGCGTGGCCACGAACCCCGGAGACCCGCCCGTACCGCGCACGGCGAGCAGCTTGTCGCGACCGCCGAGCCCGGTGTTGACGGGCGGGTTGTTCGCGGGATCGACGCTCCAGGCGGCGAAGTGCAGGAAGTGGAGCACGGCATCGAAGGTATCGACGTCGTCGAGCCCTGCGCACTGCGGGGGCTGCCAGGCCCCGGGGAAGAGCGCGGGATCGTTGAGGTTCGTGGCTCCCTCGGATCCCTCGTGAACGGCGAAGGCCACGAGCCAGTCGTTCGCCCCGGTGTTGCGTGCACGCACCGGAGTGTCGGCGTTCTCGAGGGCGCGGCCGACCGTCTGCACGACCTCTGCGGGGTCCGTGGTGTCGAGCAGAGCGAGACTGAACCCGTCCGACATGTCCGTGTCGAGGTTGAGGTCGACCAGGTCCGCGCTCTCGTCGATCGTGAGGAACAGGACCCCCTCGTCCTCGGCGTGGATCGCGGGATGCAGCGTCCGGGACACGTCCTCGTCCGCGATCGTCACCGGCGTCGTCGGCGCGGCCTCGGTCACGAAGCGCAGCGACGTCTCACCCGGCATCAGCGCTGTCGCCGCGGGGTCGTCGAACTCGGTGAAGTAGAGGCGACCCGAGACCGAGACGACGTCGCTCGCCGGATCCAGCGTCGCGACGAGCGTGGTGGTCGGCGCGAAGAGCGTCCAGTGCAGCAGTACGAGGTCGGTGGTCGAGGCGTCCCCGTTCCAGTTGAAGCCGTCCTTGTCCTCGTCGACGACGAGGAAGATCTCGTCGCCCACGACCGCCATCTTCTCGATCGCCACGCCCCCGCCGGGCCGCATCGGGTTCAGCGGCAGGAACTCACCGGCGCCGAGCATGTCGACCACGGCTGCAATCGAGTCCTGGAAGTCCCCGTCGAGGTTGAAGTCCGTGCCGAAGAGGCCGGTCTGCGACTCGCTGGCGTGGTACACGAGCCAGCGACCGCTGACGAAGAACTCGCTGTCCAGCGCATACGCGCGCTGGGTCGACGCGACCGAAGAGCCGCCCCCCCCGCCGCCCGAGCTGCCGAACAGACCACAGGCCCCGAGCGAGGCGAGGAGGAGGGCGCCGGCCAGTGAGTGCGTCGGTCGCGGGGAGCGGGTGTCGTTCATTAATCGCTTTCGTGGAGGGGGTTAGCACCACCCTACCGTCGCGTTGGAGGCAGCGGAAGGTCTCCGACCTACGTCGACGGGTCTCCGGGTGAGAGCTCCGAGAGCTACTCCAGGGCCCGGCTCCCCAGGGTCATGGTCAGTGTCTCCCACTCGCCGTCGCGCTGGAACTGCACCTGCACCACGTCGCCGGGCTTGTGCACCTGCAGGGCGTACACGAAGTCGTAGATGTCGTCGAGTGGGACCTCGCCCATGGCGGTGAGGATGTCCCCGGCGAGGAAGCCCGCCCGCTCCGCCGGGCTGCCGGCCGAAGTCCCGTCGATCTTCACGCCGGGACCGTCCCAGGAGTAGCTCGGGACACTCCCGAACCAGGTGCTCCACCCGGACTGCATCTCCTGGCGTTCGTCGTCCTCCTCCTTCTTCACCTCGACGTACACGAGCTCGTCGGCGCCGTCGGCGCGCGCGAGCAGGACGCGCGCGAGCTCCACCGTCGAGGCCGCGCCGTCGGCCTCGAACCGCTCCACGTCGTCGGAGGGTTTGTGGTAGTCCGTGTGCACGCCGCTGAAGAAGTGCAGCGCGGGGATCGCGCGCTTGGTGAACGACTGGTGGTCGCTCCCGCCCATCCCCGTGGCCGACAGGCTGACCGCGAGCTCGAGCCCTGCCGCCTTCGCGTCCGGGCCCTCGAGCCAGTCCGCGAAGGGCTCGGCCGTGCCCGCGCCGAGCACCTGCAGTACGCCCTCGCCCGCACGGCCGACCATGTCGAAGTTCAGGTTGCAGGTCACGCTCTCGAGCGAGACGGTCGGGTTCTCCGCCCAGTGGTCGCTCCCGAGCAGTCCCAGCTCCTCACCGGACCACAGGGCGAAGAGGACGTCGTCCTCGAGCTCCCCCGCGTGCAGGAGCCGCGCGAGCTCCAGGACCACGGCGGTCCCGCTCGCATTGTCGTCGGCTCCGTTGTGGATCTCTCCCCAGGACTCCCGCGCGAGCGAGCCCGAGCCGCCGAGCCCGAGGTGGTCGAAGTGCGCGCCGACCACGATCGTCCGATCTCCGCGCCCGCCGCGCAGAATGCCCAGCACGTTCCGCGCCGTGCCCTTTCCGCGCTTGACGTCGGCCGACAGCGCCACGCGCCGCCCCTCGCCCAGGGAGCGCGCGTCGCGCGCTCCGGTGTCGAGCGCGACCGCGTCGATCGCTCCCACGCGCTCGCGGTAGCCCGGGAGCAGCTTCTCCGCGACCGTGGCAGAGACGGTCACGGCCGGGATCGAGGCCTTGGCCGTGTGTCCGTTGTGGAATGCGAGCAGGGGCTCGCCGCGGTCGCGCGGGTGCTGCGCGAGGATCACGGCCGCCGCGCCCATGCGCTTCGCGGTCATCACCTTGTTGAAGATGGAGCCGCTGTTCCCGAACGCCGCCGAGCGCGAGGCGATGTGGACGTCGCCGCCGCCCGTCGCGTGCGGATCGGTGGGAGCCTCCGTCTCCTCGAAGGTGACCTCGGGCGTACCGCGCACGATCATCACGACCGCGCCCTCAACGGCTCCCTCGTCCGGGTAGTCGTTCCAGTCGCGCTCCTCGTTCACCATGCCGTAGCCGCGGAACGCGAGCACGCCGTCCGCCCCGCCGCCCGCCGAGCAGAAGAGCGGCACGATCTGCTCCGCTCCGTTGATCGGCACGACGTCCGTGGGCGGGCCGCCGGGCAGGCTCATCACCCACGACCGACCGCCCTCCTCCGGCTCGAGCGGGACCTCGAACGCCTGCTGGTAGCCGTCGTCGCCGGCGGGCTCGAGTCCGAGCTCGCCCATGCGCGCCGCCAGCCACTCCGCGGCCTCGGCCTCGCCGCTCGTCCCGGCGCGGCGCCCCGCGCGCGCGTCGTCCGCGAGCCATGCCACGTCGCTCGCCAGCCGGACGGGATCGGCGGACTCCGCGGCGCCGGAGCTCCGGGCACCGGACGGTCGGCGCAGGTCGTCGGGGCGCGCTCCGACCTCGACCGAGGCGTTGCACGCGAGCGCTCCGAGGGCGGCCGCGAACGAGATGAAGGAGAGCGCACGGCGGGACGGGGTGGGATTCATGCTCGATAGCATGGAGGACGTTTCCCCACCCGGGCAAGCGGCGGGCGCGACGGGTACCCTCCCGCCATGGCGGAACGCCTCCCCGGGGCCCATGTGGAGAGGGACGTCGCGCTGTGGCGCCGTCTGATCCTGCTCCTCGCCGCCCCCCTGTGCCTGATCGGTCCGGCGCTCTTGCCGGGACACCGTCTGCCGGACACGCCCGGCGGCGGCGAGGCCGTCGTCCACGAGCTCGGCCGCGAGCTCGCGCGCGGCGCACTGCCCACGTGGAGCGCGCGCTCGGGGCTGGGCATGCCCTTCGCGGCCGTCGATCGCACGACCGTCGCGTACCCGCCGACCTGGCTCGGGGTCCTGATCGAGGAGGACGTGAGAGCGGCCTGGGTCGTCCTCTTGACGCTGGCCGCCGGCGGGGTCGGCACCTGGCTGTTCCTCGCCGGACGAGGATTCTCGCCGGGGGCACGAGCCGTGGGCGCGCTCGCCTTCCAGACCGCCGGATGGGCCGCTCGGAACGTCCTGGACGAACGTCTCGCGGGCTCCGCGGTGTGGCTGCCGTGGATGTTCTACGCCGCCGACGGGATCGCGCGAAGGCGCTCCCTGGCCGGTCCGGGGCTGGTCGCCGCGACGGGGCTCTCGTTCCTCGCAGGCTCCCCGGCAACGGCCGCCGTAGGCGCGGGGGCAGCGCTCCTGTTCCGGGGAATCGGAGCGCTCCGCGCGAGCGGGAGACCGTCACGCGTCGCCGCGGTCGCCGGGTTCCTCGTGCTCGGCGTGGGCGCCGGCGGCGCCTTCCTCGTCCCGCACGTCGAGGCGCGCACGCAAGCTGTCGAGGGCTACGTGTCGCTGGTGCTCCCGCACGCCGAGCCGGGACTCTCCGGACCGGCCTTCGCCGGCGTCGCGATCCTGCTCCTCGCGGTGACCGCACTCGTTGCGTTGCCGCGCCGGGCGCTCGCACCGGGTCTCGTCCTGGTCGCGGTCTGGGGTATCGCGCTCGAGTGGCCCGCGCTCTCCTCGTTCAGCCGGGAGCTCTCTCCTCCCGCCGCGTTCCTGGCCCTCGAGTGGCTCCTCTTGCCCTGGCTCGCAGCCCTCGGTGCGGAGGCACTGCTCGATGGGGCGCGTCGCGCCTGGCCGACCCTCGCGCTCTCGGCCTTCGGCGTCACGGCCCACGCATTCCTCGCCGGGACCACCGGGGCGGCCGGCGGACAGGGCGTGTGGGAAGTCCCCGGCGGAGACGCCGGCCGTGTGCTCGCCGCTGGAGGCGCAACGCTCGTCGCCGCGTTGACGGCCGTGCTCCTGCGGCGAGCGCGCGGGGCGTTCGAGCCCGGTGCCCCGCGCTGGAAGCTCGTCGTCTCGCTCGCCGTCCTTGCCGCGCTCTTCGCCGCGCCGATCGCGGCCGAACGGCCGGGACTCCTCGTTCAGCCGCTCTCGCTGGCACTGCTCCTGACGCTCTCCGCGACCGTGCTCCGCCGGCGGCTGGACGAGCGGACCGTCGTCGCGCTGCCGCTCGTGGTGGTCGTGGCGCTCGAGGGGGCCTATTGCGCCGGCGAGCCGCTGCGTCCGGAGCGGGCGGGAGACCTGCGGGGGACCGAGCTCACGCGTTCGGTCGAGGAGGCCGTCGGCGACGGTCGCCTGCTCTGCCTCGACGAGCGCGGCCGGCCCGCACCCTGCTCCGAAGTGCTGCCGGAGCGGCAGGCGGAGGCGCTCGCGCGGAGCCGCGTCGCCGACCTCGTCCCCCACGCCGCCTTCCCTCCCCGCGCGCTCGTCGAGCTCCACCAGGACCTGGCGCGGGCCGCCGCGCTCCTCGATCATCCTCTGCTCGACCTGGCCCGCGTCACCGCGCTCGTCTCCCGCGTGCCTCTGGAGCACGAGCGGCTCGAGGAGGTCGCCGTGGTCGACGGGCTCCGCGCCTATGCCAGGACCGGCGTCCCGCCCGCCGTCCATCTGACCACCCGCTCTATCGAGACGCCCGGTCCCGAGGCGGCGCGCGGACTGCTCGCATCGGGTGTGCTCGATCCGGCGCGGGACGTCGCGCTGTCCGTTCCGCCCGGGCGCGGTCCGGTGGGCGGTCCGGCCGTGGTGCGCTCTCGCCGTCCGACGGCCGCGCGGATCGACGTCTCGATCGAGGCCGAGGAGGGAGAGGCCGGGGGGTGGCTCGTGTTCCACGAGCAGTTCGCTCCGGGCTGGAAGGCCACGGTGAACGGGCGCGATGCCGAGATCGTGCGGGCCAACCACGCGCTCTTCGCCGTGCACGTCCCGCCGGGCGCCGCCGTGGTGCGCACGAAGTACGAGCCGTGGTCGCTGCGAGTCGGCGTCGCGGCGAGCATCGCCTCCCTCGCGCTCGCGC
>JAJDET010000001.1 GCA_029259655.1 Planctomycetota bacterium | reverse complement strand
CATTCCACCCCCCCGACACTCGTCACAAGAGCAGCGCAACGGCGGCCCCGAACCGCCGGCTACCGGCTACCCCAACCGGCTACGGGATCCGGATCGTCGTCCCGACGCTCAACGAGTCCGGATCGTCGAGCACGTCCCGGTTCGCGTCGAAGATCTGCATCCAGCGAGCACTGGTCCCGTAGATCGCCTTCGAGATCGAGATCAGGCTGTCGCCCGACTGCACCTCGTAGACCCGGAACTGCGGCTCCTCACGCGGCTCGGTGCGTTCGCGATCGAGGCCCTCGAGGACCAGGTCGTAGGCGGGCACGAGCAACTCGTGCCCTGCGGCGAGAGCGTCGACGCCCTCGTTCGCCTCGCGCAGGAGATCGGCCCGGCCGCCCGAACCGTAGTAGTGCTCGGCAAGCCCCATCCAGGTGTCGCCGGAGCGGCACGTATAGAGGAAGTAGTCCGGATGCAGCGTCTCGGAGAGGCCCTCCGCGCGAACCAGGACGACCTCCCTTTCGCCCGCGTCCCGGACGAGCGACGAGAGCAGGAGATCGGCCGGCTGGGAGGCCTCCAGCTGGATGCCCGGCGACACGAGGACGGGCTCGGCCAGCCGCGGCGGGAGAACCCCGGCCGCCTTCACGTCGCGGACCGCGGTGCCTTCTCCTCCGTCCGACACAGGCAGGTCGGCCGTGGGACGCAGCGAGATCCCGAGGACGACGGCACAGACGAGGAGGATGAGGAGGACGATGACCTTCTCGGAGTTGCCCATGGCGCTTCGGAGCGAGGAGAGGAGTCCGGCCGGGAGCACACGGCTCGCGGAGCGACGAGCCTGGTATGACACACCCGAAGGGTCATTTCCACGAAATCCTGTGTGGTGAGACGAGCCCAACACAGGATCTCGGGGCTCCCCCATCGGCCTTGCACGGTCTGCACCGACGACGCACCCTCCGGTCTCCCATGGTCGCGGAGTCCACAGACGACGGCCGGCTCTCGCGGAGCACGTGCCGTGCGCTCCTCTTCGTGCTCCTCGCCACCCTCCTGGCCCAGGTCTGGACCCTGTCGCGCGTGGAGGGCTACCGGCTCGCCGACTCGGTCGAGTACATGGATCGCGCCCACGACACGGCCCGCGGTCGGGGACTTGGACCGGAGTCCCCGCGTTCCTTCGCGTTCTCGGCGATCCTCCTGCCGGCGTTCTACGTCGCCGAGGCCCTCGACCTCCGCGATCTGCGCGGCGTGGTGCTCGCCGTCCGGATGTTGCAGGTCCTGTTCGGCCTGGGAGCGGTGGCGACCGTGATCGTCGTCGGTGCTCGAGCGGTCTCACCGGCCTGCGGGCTCGCAGCCGGCCTCCTCCTCGGCACGAGCCCGGTCTTCCTTCAATACACGATCGAGCCCCTCGCGGGGACGGCAGCCGCGCTGGCCATCCTGCTCGGGTTCCGGGCGGCTCTGGCGCCTGGGGGCCCGGCAAGTGGCCGATCCCGCCGCGCGGGGATCGTCGCGGGGTCCTGGCTCGGGTTCGGAGCCCTGCTCGCATACCAGACGCTGCCGGTGACCGGGGTCCTGATCGGGTTCCTGGTCGTGCGGGGCCGGTGGCGAGGGCGTGCACTCTGGGCGAGCCTCTTCCTGACCTACCTCGGCTGGCTCGTTCTGCAGTGCTTCCTGGACCTCGCGATCTACGGGGCGTTCGGGTCGACGCTCGTCCCCTACCTGGCGGACAACGTGGGCGCCGTGGTGGTCCGGATCTGCTACGTGCTCCACCTCCACGGACCGGGCAGGTGGATCTACGAGCACGTCCTGGCGCCGGCCGAGCTCCTGCGGGACTCGACGGGCGCGTTGGCGGGCGAGGTGCGCGCGCTCCAGCCTCCGGACTGGTACCTGACGCGCCTGACGGAGCTGGCGGTGCCCTGGCCCGCGCTGGTGCTGGTGGCGGCCGGAGCGATCCTGCTCTTCACGAGGCGATCCTGGGTCCTGGCCGCCGCGCTCGGGATCGTCGTGCTCAACGTGGCGATCCTGAGCCTGAAGGGGGCCAAGTCGTTCCGTCTGTGGATGCCGATCCTGCCCTACGTCGCATTGATGGCGGGGGCGGGGTTCGCCGCGCTGCACGAGCGACGCGTGGTCGTCGCGCGTGCCCTCGCGTGGACGGGGCTCGTCTGGGCCTGCGTCCTCGGCCTCGGCATCGCGCGCGACACCAACCTCGCGGAGCACGGCGGGTACTGGCAGGCGATGGACGAGCTCGCCTCGCGTGCCGACCCCGCAGCGCCTATTCGGACGTCTGCGACCTACCACTGGGCGGCACGCTTTCGCGCGCGCCGCGGCATCAACTACTTCACGCTCCCCCACCACCTCGATCGCTGGAAGGACCTGACCGAGGAAGAGCGCGCGGAGACCCTCACGACGCTCCGGAGCTGCCACGCCTTCCTCACGCACCTGCCGGTGCTCCACCAGGACCCTCGCATCGCAGAGCTCCTCGGACGCGAGTTCCGTGTGGCCGGGATCTTCTGGGATCCGCGAGCTTCGGAGGCCGTCGGTCCGGTGGCCCTGTTCGCCCGGCCCCGAGTGGAACCGGAAGGGCGCGTCTTGCTCGAGACCGAGCCGCTCCCCGAGGGCGGCCGCGAGGCTTACCTGGAGCGCGTGCAGCACCCCTCGGGCGTCGGGTTCGGCGAGGGGGACTTCGAGGTCACCTTCCTCGGGTGGGACCTCGAGACCGGGATCGCGGGCGGCCGGGGAGCGTGGGTTACCTACCACTGGCTCGCCGAGCGCGTCGACGGCAACGAGCACACGATCCGGGACCGCCTGACCGACAACCTCGCGCGCGAGCTCTGGAACAACTCCGAGCGCGGGTACGGGGCGCTCGCGACGTCGACCTGGAGCGCGGGCGAGGTCGTTCGCGAGAGCTACTTCGTGAGCGTACCGAGCTCTACGCGCCGGTTCGGCGGCCCGTACGCGCGCGGGGAGCTCGTCCCCCTGGAGCTCTGGGTCTCCGTCGGGTCGGACGCCTCGGACGCGCCGCCGCTCGCCGTGCGCTTGCCGTTCGAGGGGAGCGGGCTGGAGCCGCCTTCGGGGGAGAGCTCCAGCCGTGAGCACCACCGTCCGATCGGCGCACGCGGCACGCGCTGGACCCGCGACGGCATGGTGCTGGTCGGCGGCACCTTCCTCCCGGTTCCCGACCACCCGAGCTTCCCGACGGACGGCGGGCCGCCCTAGGGGCCCGGGCGCTGGCTCCGCGACACGGACTTGCCTTATCCTCGTCCGCTCCGATGCAGAACCAGAACTTCATCCTCTGTGCCTCCCTGGCACTCGTCGCGTCCTGTGCCAGCGCAGGAGTCCACAGCGCCTCGCCGGGAGAGCCGACGCGCGTCGCGCTCTTCCTGTACAAGAACGGCCTCGTCCTCGAGCTCGTGAACGAGGCGCACACGGCACCTGTCGCGGCGTACTCGGAGACGCGCAGCTCGTCGACGCTCAAGGTCGTCGACGACAAGACCATGAGCGACCTCGTTCGCTACCTCGGCAAGCACGGGTTCAGCGACCACGAAGAAGTCGGACGCGCACCGCGCGGTGCGGGGCCTTACATCCTGGCGTTCGAGATCGAGTCGCCGAACGGCACGAGCCACTGGGGAACGACCGCGGCCGACAGCGTCGACAAGCAGCGGAACATGCAGGAGAGCTACCGGCACTTCATCGGGGACGTCTTCAACCGGGTCCAGGCGCTCCAGACCGTGGAGAACCCCGAGGGCAGCTCGCTGTTCGACAAGCCCGTTCCCACTCCACGGCGATGAGCGACGGGCCGCGCGCGCTCGCGATCGTCCCGGCCCGCCTGGGCTCGAGCCGCCTGCCGCGCAAGGTGCTCCTGCGCGAGACGGGCGCCTACCTCTTCGAGCACACCGTTCGGAACGCGGAGCGCAGCCCTGCGATCGAGCGCGTGGTCCTGGCGACGGACTCCGACGAGGTCGAGAAGGCAGCGCGCTCGGTCGACGTGGAGGCGATCCCCACCTCGCCCGATCACTCGAGCGGCACGGATCGCGTTCGCGAGGCCTACGACGTCCTCGCGGCACGTGAAGGTGCGCGCTGGCCGGTCGTGGTCAACGTGCAGGCGGACGAGCCCGAGCTCGAGCCCGAGCACCTCTCGGCCTTGATCCGCGCCTTCGCCGACCCCGAGGTCGAGCTCGCGACCCTCGCGGCCCCGGTGGCGGAGGGCGAGGCGGAGGACCCGGCCGCCGTGAAGGTGGTGACCGGAGCGGGCGGAGACGCCCTCTACTTCTCGCGCTCCCCGATCCCGTCCGTGTCGCACGGCCGTGGGGGGGCGCTCGCGCCGGTCCTGCGGCACGTGGGTGTGTACGCCTTCCGCCCGGAGGCCCTCGCAGCCTTCTGCGACCTCCCTCCCGGGCGCCTGGAGGTCACGGAGAGCCTGGAGCAGCTCCGCTGGCTGGAGGTCGGACGGCCCCTGCGGGTCCTCCGGATCGCGGCGGCGCCGCCCGGCATCGACACTCCCGAGGACTACCGCGCGTTCGTCGAGCGGTTCACGGCCTCGGGCGAGGGACCGGAGTAGGGAGAGCCGGTCTCCTGCTCGTTTTCCGGAGGGGGGCGCCTGGATCCACCGGACCGGCGGACTAGACTCGGTCGAGGTCCATGACGAAGCACATCTTCATCACCGGCGGCGTGGTCTCGAGCCTCGGCAAGGGCCTCACCTCCGCGGCGATCGGAATGATCCTGGAGCGCCGCGGCAAGCGGGTCTCGCTGCAGAAGCTCGACCCCTACATCAACGTCGACCCGGGGACGATGAGTCCCTTCCAGCACGGCGAGGTCTACGTCACCGATGACGGCGCGGAGACCGACCTGGATCTCGGGCACTACGAGCGCTTCACGCACGCCGTCCTGACCAAGAACAGCAACTTCACGACGGGCAAGATCTACCAGTCGGTCATCGCGCGCGAGCGCCGCGGCGACTACCTGGGTCGCACGGTCCAGGTGATCCCGCACATCACCGACGCGATCGTCGAGGCGATCCGCGCCGGGGTCCCGAGCGAGGACGTCGACGTCGCCATCACCGAGATCGGCGGCACGGTCGGCGACATCGAGAGCCTCCCGTTCCTCGAGGCGATCCGTCAGTTCGCGCACGGGCGCAATCGGGACGAGGTGATGTTCGTGCACATCACGCTGCTCCCCTACCTCTCCGCCTCCGGCGAGATGAAGACCAAGCCGACCCAGCAGTCCGTCGGCAAGCTGCGCGAGATCGGCATCCAGCCGGACGTTCTGATCTGCCGCACCGAGAAGCCGATGACGGAGGAGATGGCCGACAAGATCAGCCTCTTCTGCAATGTCCGGCGCGAAGAGGTCATCGAGGAGCGCGACGTCGAGTTCTCGATCTACGAGGTGCCGCGCGATCTGGTGCGCGCGGGTCTGGACAGGATCGTGTGCAATCACCTGTCGCTCGGTTTCGAGGGCGAGACCGACCTCTCGGACTGGGAGGCGATGCTCGAAGACGTGCGCACGACCGAGAGCAAGATCGAGATCGCCGTCGTCGGCAAGTACATCGATCTGCACGACGCCTACAAGTCGATCTACGAGGCGCTGGCCCACGCCGCCATCGCGAACCGCACCGAGGTCGTCATCCGGAAGATCCAGGCCGAGGACGTCCTCGAGGAGGGCACGTCGATCCTGGAGGGTGTGCACGGGCTGCTCGTGCCTGGCGGGTTCGGTGAGCGCGGGCTCGAGGGCAAGATCGCCGCGATCCGCTGGGCGCGCGAGAACGGTGTCCCGTTCTTCGGGATCTGCCTCGGCCTGCAGTGTGCCGTGATCGAGGTCGCGCGCGACCTCGCGGGACTCGACGGAGCGCACACGCTGGAGCACTCCCCGCACACGCCGCACCCCGTCATCCACCTGATGGAGGACCAGAAGACGGTCTCCGACAAGGGTGGGACGATGCGGCTCGGCGCCTACGACTGCCGGGTGGAGCCGGACACGCTCGCTCACCGCCTCTACGGGGTCGACGCGATCTCCGAGCGCCACCGCCACCGCTTCGAGCTCAACAACGCGTATCGAGAGCAGCTCGCCGCGGCCGGTCTGCGCGCGAGCGGAGTCCACCCCGAGCTCGGCCTGGTCGAGATCGTCGAGCTCACGGACCACCCCTTCTTCATCGGCGTCCAGTTCCACCCGGAGTTCAAGAGCTCGCCTCTGCGACCGCACCCGATCTTCCGGGGGTTCGCAGCTGCGGCTCTCTCCTTTCGGTCGGGGCGCAACGAGGACGTCCTAGTACCGCAACGGACGAACGCGTGACTGGGGAGGAGCGCACGGCGGACGAGATCGCCCTCCCGGGGGGCAACTTCCGCTTGTTCATCCAGCGCCTGGGCTACCAGGGGCTGATGAGCCTGGGGGTGATCGAGAACCCGATCACCGGATCGACGCGGGTCGACGTCGACCACGCGCGCATGCTGATCGACGACCTCGCGATGCTGGCGGAGAAGACGCGCGGCAACCTGGACGAGGACGAGTCCGAGCACCTGTTCAAGGTGGTGCGCGACCTCCGCCGCCAGTTCGAAGCGACGAGCGCCGAGAACGAGGACTGAAGAGTCCTTACTCGGTGTAGCCGAGCTGATCGAGCAGGTCTTCCTCGTTCGGCGAGAGCTCCTGAGCGGCAGCCGCCGTCTCCTGTGCGATGCGATCGAAGAGGAACCGCGCGTCGAGGAGCTCGTCCAGCTGTTCGCTCGCGCGCTCGGCCTGGGTGAGCTCGAGCGGGCTCTGTTCGCCGGGGTCCGAGGCGAGGTCGAAGAACTCGATCCCCTGGCGCGAGCCCGCGACCGGGTTCTCGTGCAGGATCAGCTTCGAGCCCTGCGTCCTGAGCCCGTAGGTCGGTTCCTTGTGATTCGTGCGCAAGACGAGCGACCGAGGTCCGTCCGCCGACGCGAGCGGAATCCCGTCGAGGTCGCGCGGGCCCGGGAGGTCGAGCCAGTCGCACAGGGAGGGCAACACGTCCATCGTCGAGACCAGCGCGTCCGAGCGCGTCCCCGGCGCGACGTCGCCCATACCATCGGGGAGCTTGACGATCAGCGGTACGCGGATCATCTCGTCATAGAGGTGCAGGTTGTGGCCCCAGAGGTCGTGCTGCCAGAACGCCTCGCCGTGGTCCGAGGTGACGACGATCAGGGCCTCGTCGTAGAGCCCGGCGGCGCGCAGGAGGTCGAAGATCTCCCCCACGATGGCGTCGCCGTAGGCCAGGTTCGCGTCGTAGAGCGCGCGGGCCGCCGCGACGTCCGCGGCCTCGGCCGTGACCTCGCCGCGCACGGACTGTACGAGTGTCTTCGTGTCGCCCTCGCCGAACGGCCCCGCGTACTCCGGGTCGAGGAAGCGCGTCCGGAACTCCTCCGGCGGCTGGTAGGGACAGTGCGGTTCGAGCAGGTGGAGGTAGTAGAACGGGAGCTCGTCTCCCTCTTCGAGCCAGCCCGCGACCACGGGTGGGAACTCGTCGCCGCGGACCACGTGCAGCGTTTCCCGCTCGGCGCGGGAGTCGTCGCGGGTCACGCGCGGTCTGGGCCCGCCCGACGGCAGGATCCGCTCGCGCTGCTCGCCTTCGCGGAAGAGCTCGAGGAAGCTGTCGAACCCCTGTTCGAGGCTCAGGGCCGAACTGCCGTTCAGGTTGGAGACGGCGCCGCGCGTGCGGTAGCCCTGGGCGCGCAGGATCTCGGCCAGGGTGACGAGCTCTCCGCGCAACGTCGCGCCGCTGTGCACGACGAGGTGGCGGCCCGGGAGCAGGCCGGTGAGCAGGCTCGCGATGCCGGCCTGGGTGTAGGGCGCCGGGCTGAAGGCCTGGGTGAACGTGATGCCCTCGGCCGCCAGTGCGTCGAGATGCGGCGTCGTCTCGCGCTCGTAGCCGAGGTGCGACACGTGCTCGGCCCCGAGCGCGTCCATCACGATCAGCACGATCGGGGGACGGGGGGGACCGGGATCGCAGCCCGCCGCGACAGCGGCGAGAACGGAGACGATCGTGAGCCGGGACATACCGCGATGAAGTCTAACGGGCATGCTCCGCTTGGCCGGATCCGCGAATCCGGAAGGCGGCGCACACGGGCAGGTGATCCGATCCCACGTCGGGGCCGACACATGCCCAGCGAGCGGAGAGCGCTCGCCCGTACCAGACATGATCGACGCGCAAGAAGCGTCCCACCGGAAGTCCGAAGTATCGACCGAAGACGGGAAAGGTCAGGCCGGGCCCGTCCCCGGCCTCGTGGAAGGCCTCGCGAAACCCCAGGGCGCGGAGGTCGGCGCTGACGTCGCTGCGCCAGGTGCTGTTGAAGTCGCCGACGATCAGGGTCCGGCCGTCGGAGTCGAGGGAGCGGGCGATCGCTTCCAGGTCACGAGCGGCAGGTGAGGCGCCGCCGAAGATACCGATCGAGGGCGCGAGGTGGACCAGAACAGCCTCGACCACCTCTCCATCGACTTCGATCGAGAAGCGCACGTAGGACCGCCCCTCCTCCAGCGCAAATCGCTCCTCGGTCAGGATGGGGAACTTCGAAAGGACCCCCTTGCCGTCGATTCCCCCCGGGTACAGCGCTCTGTACGGGTACTCCTCGCCCAACTCCCGGTCGAGGCTGGCAGCCATGCCGCTGGTCAGCTCGAGCATGCACACGAGGTCCGCTCTCCCACGCAAGAACGGTACGACCTGCTCGGGCTCCGCGAGCCCGACGCCGAGGTTGATGCTCGTGACCCAGAGCGCAGACTCTTCCGAGGGTGGGTTCTTGTGGCTTGGGTCGAAGTTCTCGAGCCGTACGAACGCCGCGACCAGCAAGGCGGTGACCTGCAGGACCCCCAGCCCGAACCGGCGTCGGAGAAGGCTGACCGGAAGGGCGATCAAGGACAAGGCGGCGAGCGGAAAGAGCAGGTTCGCCGAGGCCGTGAGGAACCAGGGCGGTCCCCCGGGCAGCACGTAGGTCGCGGCGGCCGTCACGAGCACCAGGATCCCGTGCGAGGCGATCCAGCGCCCGTTGGGCTCTTCGTCGCTCGCGGACTCGGCCCCGGCCCCGCCTCCCCCGCTCACCGGTACGCCGGAATCCCCGTCAGCTCGTGTCCGATCGCCAGCGTGTGGATGTCGTGCGTCCCTTCGTAGGTCGAGACCGACTCCAGGTTGCACATGTGGCGGCCGGTCTGGTACTCGAGGCTGATGCCGTTGGCGCCGAGCATGTCGCGGCACGTGCGCGTGATCTCGAGCGACTTCTGCACGTTGTTCCGCTTGCACAGCGAGACGTGCGAGGGGCTCATCTTGCCCTCGTCCTTGAGCCGGCCGAGGCGCAGCGCGGCGAGCTGGCCGAGCGTGATCTCGGTCGCCATGTCGGCGAACTTCTTCTGCGCGAGCTGGAAGCCCGCGAGCGGCTTGTCGAACACGATGCGCTCGCCGGCGTACTGCAGCGCCTCGTCGAAGGCCGACATCGCGGCGCCCAGCGCACCCCAGGCGATGCCGTAGCGCGCCTGCGTCAGACACCCGAGCGGCCCCTTGAGCCCTTCGGCCTTCGGCAGCCGATCGCTCTCGGGCACGCGCACGTCCTCGAGCACGAGCTCGGAGGTGATCGACGCACGCAGGCTCCACTTGTGCTTCTGCTCCGGCGCGCTGAAGCCCTCGGCGCCCTCGCGCACGAGGAAGCCGCGGACTCCGTCCTCCGTCCGCGCCCAGACCACGGCCACCTGGGAGCAGGTGCCGTTCGTGATCCACATCTTGCGCCCGTTGAGGATCCAGTCGTCGCCGTCGCGACGTGCCGTGGTCAGCATGCCGCCCGGGTTCGAGCCGAAGTCCGGTTCGGTCAGCCCGAAGCAGCCGATGGCCTCGCCCGAGGCGAGCTGCGGCAACCACTCGCGTTTCTGCTCCTCACTCCCGTAGGCGAAGATCGGATACATCACGAGCGAGCCCTGCACCGAGACGAACGAGCGCAGGCCGGAGTCGCCGCGCTCGAGCTCCTGGCAGATCAGCCCGTAGGCGACGCTGTTCAGCCCGGCGCCGCCGTACTCCTCGGGGATCGTCGGTCCGAAGACGCCCAGCTCGCCGAGCTCGGGGCGGACCTCCATCGGAAAGGTCCCGGCCTCGAAGTGCTCCCAGACGATCGGAACGAAGCGCTCGCCGACCCAGGTTCGCACTGCGTCGCGGACCATCCGCTCGTCCTCGCCGAGCTGGCTCTCGATGTCGAGGAAGTCCAAGGCACGAAAGGCATCCATCGCTTTGCCTAAATGTAGGGGCGGTGGTACCGCCGGTGACGGGCGTGTAGAACGGGCCGACCCGGCCCGAATCGGTCATTCTACCGTCGCCGGGGCCCGCACCCGTCGATCCCATGGTCGTTCCCTGCTCGCTCTGCGGCTACGACGCTCCGGAGGAGCGCTGCCCCCACTGCGGGCTGACGCCGCGCGAACGCTCCCTGGAAGGCCGACAGGTCGGGCCGATCTCGGGGATCTGGACGGGGCTCGTGGCGCTCCCGCGCGGGCTCCTGCTGCTCGTCAAGACGCGCGGGGTGAAGCGCTGGCTCCTGCCTCCCCTGCTCCTGACCGCGACGGTCCTGGTCGTCCTCTGGGTCCTGTCGTGGCGCTGGCTCGAGTCGAAGCTGGGCGGAGCCATTCCCGACGAGATCGTGCTGAACCCGCCCGACTGGGAGTGGCTCGCGGGGCTGATCGAGCGCTGGGAATGGGTCGGCTCCGTCGTGGCCGCGCTCGTCTCCGCCGCGGAGTGGGTCGCGGACAAGTCCTTCTCGCTCGTCGTCAACCGCGTGTCGGGCCTCATCCTCTACGTCTTCATCGGGTCGTTCGTCGCCTTCTACGTCTTCTCGATCGCCTACGAGGCATTCGCCGGACCGTTCCTGGACGAGATCCAGGGGCGGTTCGAGGCGAAGTGGTTCGGCAGGGATCCGCGCAGCTCGCTCGAGCGGCCGACCGACATCCCGCCGGAGCGCTGTTTCCGGCTCAGCGTCGCGGCGATCGCCGTGGCCTGCCTCGCCGTCATCGGGGGATTCCTGACGCCCCTCCCCGTGTGGGCGGCGGCCGTGCTGGTCGTCTTGCCGTTCGTCGCGGCGGTGGTCTTCGACCGGCGCTACGGGACCTGGCTCGTCTGGCTCGGGCGCATCGAGGGTCGAGCGGTGTGGGTTGGCATCAAGGCCTCGATCCTGACGTTCCTGATCCTCGCCCTGACCTGGCCCGTCTACTTCGTCCCGTGGGGTATCGGTTACGTCCTGTTCGCGATGATCTGCGGGTTCGCCACGGCGGTGAGCCTGCTCGACATTCCCTGTGAACGGCGTGGGTGGTCCGTGCGCCAGCGGCTGCGCCTGCTGCGTCGGAACCTCCTGCCCTTCACGGCCTTCGGGGCGGTCTCGGGGTTCCTCCTGGCGGTTCCGATCGTGGGAGCGGTCCTGATGGTGCCCTCGGCCTCGATCGGCGGCCTCTGGCTCCTGTGCCGGCTGGACAAGCGCCACTTGCGGCCGGCCGTGCCGCCGGCGTGACCTCGCCCCGGGCGCTGCGACGCCCTACGATTCGCGCGTGACCCGCTACCTCGTCACGAGCGCCCTGCCCTACGCCAACGGGCCGATCCACTTCGGCCACGTGGTCGGCGCGTATCTGCCGGCGGACGTCTACGTGCGCACATTGCGCATGCAGGGCGAGGAGTGCCTCTTCGTCTCGGGCGCGGACGAACATGGGGTCGCGATCACGATCGGGGCGGAAAAGAACGACGAGCCCTATGCCGAGTACGTCGGCCGCTGGCGCGAGACGATCAAGGACACCTTCGATCGCCTCTCGATCGAGTTCGACGTGTGGTCGGGTACGAGCATCTCTCCGAACCACGCGGAGCTGACGCAGGAGTTCTTCCGTCGCCTCCACGAGGGCGGCTACCTGATCGCGAAGGACTCCGAACAGCTCTACTGCCCGAAGGACGAGCGTTTCCTCGCCGACCGCTTCGTGCTCGGGACCTGTCCCAAGTGCGGACACGAGGGGGCGCGCGGCGACGAGTGCCCTTCGTGCGGGTCGTGGCTGGACGCGATGGCGATCGAGTCGCCGACATGTCGCCTGTGCGGGACGACGCCCGAGCGCCGTCGGACCAAGCACTGGTACCTCGACATGCCCGTGCTGCGCGACCGGTACATCGGTGACTGGATCGCCGAGCAGCCGTGGAAGCCGAACGTCGGTGCGTTCCTCCAGAACATGCTGAAGGACGTTCCGCAGCGCGCGATCACGCGCGACCTCGAATGGGGAATCCCCGTCCCGCCCGAGATCGCGGGCGACGAGACGGGCAAGGTCATCTACGTGTGGTTCGACGCGCCCATCGGCTACGTGTCCTTCACCGCGGAATGGGCGGTGCAGCGCGGGACGCCCGAAGCCTGGAAGGACTGGTGGAGGGACGACGACACCCGCATCGTCCATTTCATCGGCAAGGACAACATCCCTTTCCACTGCATGCTGTTCCCCGGGATGCTGTGGGGCGTCCAGCAGGACTACGTCCTGCCCTGGCGCGTGCCTGCGAACGAGTTCTACAACCTCCAGGGACGCAAGTTCAACACGTCGGAGGAGTGGTACATCCCGCTCGAGCCCTTCTTCGAGCGGTACGACAGCGATGCGACGCGCTTCTACCTCCTCTCGAGCATGCCGGAGACGGCGGACACGGAGTGGCGCTGGGAGGAGTTCCAGCGCTGCGTCAACAAGTCCCTCGCCGACACGATCGGGAACCTGGCGACTCGCGTCCTGCGCTTCATCGGCAAGCGCTACGACGGGCGCATCCCACCCATCCCCGAGGCGAGCCCGTTCGAGCGCACGATCCTCGAGGAGTGCGGGGAGTTCGGAGACCCCGCGGAGCACGTCCGCGAGTTCCGGTTCCGGCGCGCCGCGGAGCAACTCGTGGCGAACGCGACCGTCGCCAACGTCTTCATCGACAAGGTCGAGCCCTGGGCGCTCCACAAGACCGACCCCGAACAGGCCGGCGCCGCGCTCGCGGTCGCCTGCGACTGGATCGCGTGGATCGCGCGCTGGATGTCGCCCTTCATGCCGGAGAAGGCCCAGTCGCTCTGGACGATGCTCGGCTGCGAGGGCCGCGTCGAGGACACGGGCTGGCCCGGCATTCCGACCGCCGGGACCCTGCGCCAGCTCCCGCCCAACCAACCCCTCGGCGAGGTGCACGGCCTCTTCACCAAGCTCGACGACGAGACCATCGAGTCCGAGCTCCGCGCCCTCCACGAACGCGGGACCTAGGTGACCTGGCGCGGGGGGGCGGCCGCCCGCGGCCCACCCAGAGAACAATGAAGGGACCGCCCGCCCGGGGCGCCGG